>JAUSHL010000021.1 GCA_030648645.1 Candidatus Daviesbacteria bacterium | reverse complement strand
TTTGAATTTCTGTGATCCATTTTTTGCTAATTTGTCGACAATTTAGCACTGCTTCAATTTCTAAATATCCATCTTTCTCAAAATCTATATTATTAATAGTTTTTTCTAGTTTTTGTTTAAAAGTTTCTATTTTAGTAGTTTCTAAAGTAAAACCAGCAGCTTGAGGATGTCCCCCAACATCTATTAAAAATTCAGAACACATCCTGATGGTTTCAACAATATTGACTCCTTTAATAGACCTTGCTGAACCTTTAGACTCAATCTCTCCCAAAGAAATAGCAATAGTAGGCAAATTATATTCTTCAGCTATTCTTCCTGCTACAAGCCCTACAATTCCTGGAATCCAGTTTTTAGAATGAAGCACTAAAATCTTTTTTTGCATCCCACTCCCGAGGTAGGATATTTTAATCATTTCTCTGGCTTCTAAAATAGCATCTTCTACTAACTGCTTTTTTTTATCATTAGTGTCAGAAAGTATTTTGGCAAGTTTCTTAGCTTTTTCTAAATCTTTAGTACATAAAAGTCTTAAAGCATCCAAAGCATGTTCCAATCTTCCTTTAGCATTAAGTCTGGGTCCAATAATATAGCCCACTTCATAAGTTCCAATAGAACCTAAATTTAATCCTGCATCTTTAATTAAAGCCAAAAGCCCAACTTTTTTAGTTTGGTTCATTTGTTTTAAACCTGCCTTTACTAATACTCTATTTACTCCCAAAAGAGGAACCATATCAGCAATGGTGGCTAAAGCTACCAAATCCAAAAGTTCTTGTGCCAAGTCCCAAGTTACAAGTTTTTTTACTAAACACCAACCAGCCGCAGTTCCGCACATTTTAGTAGAATGCACTATTGCCAAAGCATCAGGTTTTTTATCTAAAGGCAGATGGTGATCAGTAATTATTAAATCAAGACCTATTTTTTTGGCATATTTTGCCTGTTTTATAGCCACAATACCATTATCTACTGTAATAACTAAACTTGCTCCCTGAGCTTTGGCATCATCTAATCCTTCCTCAGATAATCCGTATCCTTCTTTTTCCCGATGTGGAATATAAGGTAAAACTGTGGCTCCAAGTGAAGACAGCCCTAAATATAAAACTGCTGTCCCGCAAATTCCATCAGCATCGTAATCACCATAAACAATAATTAATTCCTGATTTTTTATAGCTTTTAAAATTCTTTTTTTGGCAATAGCAATTCCTGATAAATTAAAATCTTTTTCATAGTCTTCCATTTTGGGATTAAAAAATTCTTTTTTTTGTTTTTCAGTTTTTATCCCACGATTGACTAAGAGTTGTTTTTCCAACTCTAAAGCAGATTCAATAATTTTTTCATTTGCTATTTTCCATTTTTTACTCATGCTCAAAGATTGTAACACAACCAAATTCAAGGTAAAATCAAGACATGGATTATCAATTACCAAATGAGGTAAAAATTGTTTTAGATAAGTTTAAAAAAGCTAACTACCAAATTTATATAGTGGGAGGATCAGTGCGTGATCTTTTGATGAACAAAGAAGTCCACGATTGGGATTTTACTACAGATGCCAAACCAGAGGAGATTCTTAAATTATTCCCTGAAGGTTTTTATGATAACAATTTTGGGACAGTAGGCATATCTCAGTTATCAGTTCTCAGTAATCAGTTGTCAGATAAAAGTCAATCAGTTGTCAGTCTATCAGAAACAGAAAAACAGACAACTGAAAAACCAAATTCTGAAAACCGAAAACAGAAAACCGATAACCAAGTCTTTGAGATAACCACTATGCGCAAAGAGGGAGAATATCAGGACTTTCGCCATCCTGAAAAAGTAGAGTGGACAAATAAAATTGAAGAAGATCTAAAAAGACGTGATTTTACAATGAATGCCATTGCCCTGGGTATCCCTCATGTCATTGCGATCCGCCAGTTGGCGGAGAAGCAATCTCAAAATCAGATTGCTTCGTCCCCTTCGGCTGACGCTCAGGGTCCTCGCAATGACAAATTAGAGTTAATTGATCCATTTAATGGTCAAGTTGATATAAAAAATAAAATTATTAAAGCAGTAGGAGAGCCCGACAAAAGATTTAAAGAGGATGCTCTCCGACTCCTTAGAGCTATTAGATTTACAGCCCAATTGGGATTTGAAATTGAAAAAGAAACTTTTGAAAGTATCAAAAAAAATGCTGATTTAATCAAGGAAATTTCCGGTGAAAGAATTAGAGATGAACTCTTTAAACTGCTTGGTTCAATGAATCCCCATTCGACAGGCTCAGGGCAGGCATACATAGGAATAGAAAAACTCAGGGAGGCGGGGATATTAAAAATTATTTTACCGGAAGTGGAAAGCTGTTTTGGTATTATGCAGGAAGGACCAAAACATGCCAGAACTTATGATATTGGCGAACATTCCCTACTCACTCTAAAAAATACCCCATCAAACGATCCTTTGGTGAGACTTGCTGCTTTAATTCACGACACCGGAAAAGTTAAAACTGTAAAAATTGCTGAGGATGGTAATGTTACTTTTTATAATCATGATTTAGTAGGAGGAGGAGTTGCCAAAAGAGTTGCTGATCGACTAAAACTTTCCAAAAAACAAGCAGATAAATTATTTAGATTAGTCAGATGGCATTTATTTACTGTTGATGAAAATCAAACAGATTCTGCTATCAGACGCTTTATTAAAAATGTGGGATTAGAAAATATTGAAGATATGATGGCTCTCCGTGTGGGAGATAGACTTGGGGGAGGAACTCAAAATCCAACTTCTTGGAGAATGGATTTATTTGAAAAAAGAATTAAAGAAGTCCTAAAAAAACCATTTTCTATTTCTGATCTAAAAGTTAATGGTAAAGATGTAATGGAAACTCTAAATATTCCCCCCAGTCCGAAAGTAGGCGAAGTCCTCCAAAAACTTTTTGAAGAAGTCCTGGAGGACTCTTCTAAAAATAATAAAGAATACCTTTTGAGTAGAATAAAGAATTTAGAATAAAGAATAAAGAATGGATCAACCTACCAAAATTCAATATTTTACCGATTTATTTGCCTGGAAAAAAGGTCATGAATTAGTCTTAAAAATTTACATAATTACCAAAACTTTCCCTCGAGAAGAAATATATGCCCTAGTAGATCAAATGCGACGGTGTGGAATTTCTATCACTAGTAATATTGCCGAAGGATTTTCCAGAAAATCATACAAAGAAAAAATTCAATTTTATTCAATGGCTTTAGGATCAACTACAGAATTACAAAATCAAATATTAGTCGCCAAAGATGTAGGATATATTACTCAAGAACAATTTCTTGCTTTATCTGATTTAATGTTAGAGATACATAAACTTCTAAATGGTTTAATCAAAAGCAGTAGAAAATATCTTATATAGAATTTATGTTTGACCTTTATTCTTTATTCTTTATTCTTAATTCTTTATTCTTTATTCTTAATTCTTAATTCTTAATTCTTAATTCTTTTAGCTTTATTCTAATTAGTGGCCTAGTTTTTCTTCCCATAAATCAAGCAACGCTGTGGCGTTGAAGATGGAAGAATAAGTTCCGGAAATAATTCCAATCAAAAGTGCCACCACAAACCATTTCATTGTTTCTCCTCCAAATAAAAGTAAAGCAAGCAGTACAAACACCACAGTTAAAGAAGTATTTAAAGATCTGGCCAGTGTTTGTGTCACAGAAACATTGGCTACATAATCAAATTTGGAAGATAAAAATTTTGGTAAATTTTCCCTGATTCTATCAAAAACCACAATAGTATCATGCACAGAAAAACCAATTACCGTTAAAAGTGCTGTGATAAATAATACATCAACCTCCACTCCCCAAAAATGTCCTAAAATAGAAAAAACTCCCAGAAGAAGTAGTGCATCATGAAGTAAAGCCACCACTGCCGTAATTCCAAATCTCCAGGAAGAAGTAGGTTTTGGAACTTTTCTAAAAGCTATCGCAAGATAAAAAACTATCATTATTGACGCCAAAATTAAAGCGATAACCGCATTTTTCGTAGTTTCACCTCCAATAATTGGTCCCACATTTTCTAATCTGACTTCTACAACTTTACCGAAACTTTTTCCCAAGTCCCCTCTTATTTGAGCAATTTGTTTTTCATTAATTGGCTTTGTTCTGATAATATAAGTATTTTTCCCTGAATCAACAATTGAAGGAACTTCTATATTATTTTTTAGAATTTGCCCCTTTATTTCTTCTTTATTTATCGGTTTTTCAAATTGATATTCCAATAAAGCTCCTCCGGTAAAATCAACTCCTAAATTTAACCCATAAAGGGCCAAAGAAATCATTCCCGGTAAAATTATTAATCCGGAGATTATAAAAAACCACCATTTTTTACTCATTAAATTAACCATGTTTTTTTACTTCCTCCACATCTTCATGTAATTCTTTTTTTAATTTGGAAACTGCTTCTTTAATTTCCATATCGATATTTTCCACTTTATCATTTAATATTGTCATTATTTCTTTATCCTCAGGATTATTTTTGATCTTATACATTAACATTTCTTTATCACTTAGAGAAAGTTTGGAAAAAATGATATCTAAAATAGTGTGATGAATTGTAGAATCAATTAAAGATGCCAAATGTTTCTTTTGTGAATCTGATAAATTCAATTCATTAAGTTTTAAAGTTATTTCTTCTATTTGGACTAAATGTGAATAAAAATATGCCATTAACTTCCTCCTTTCATTGCTAAAAAATTATTACTGGAATTTATTGGTCCTAAAGGAACTTTATTTTCCGGATCATCAATAAAAAAGTATAACACAGCCCCTTTTCTCGGCCCTTCTGCAAGTCCTACATAATGCATAACCTCGGGTGATCCGCCTAAATGTTTACCGGTCCATTCTGCCGGTCCTGCATCACCCACCACTGCCACCACTGCCTGTCCTGTTTTGGGATTTACTACTAACATTTTTCTAAATTTATAAAAATCCCTGTATTTACCAAAATTTTCTGAAAAACCGGGAGATAAAAATGTTGGAACTGCCAAATAATATCTTTCTCTCATCTTATCCTCAGGAGTAAAATTTCCCTCTGATGAAGTAAAATATCCCCAAGCTCCAAGACCCGGGGCAATTCCAGATCCGCCATACATTGCCCAATCAGCAGTATTGTCTGCATGTTTTTCTAAAGTATCCCCGGGATATCTATAAAGATGCTGTTCTCCGCCAATTAATCCATAAGAACGATTTAATCTGATACCGGAAAGCTCAGCCTTAACATTTAAACCCAAATTATCAGATAAGATTGTTTCTATATTTTTTTCTTCTTCCGGTGTTAATTTTCTCACTTCTTCCGGCAATTGTCCCTTTAATTTTTCTCTTAATAAAACATTTTTATCTTCTGTTTTAGCAATACCTTGTACAATAGCCTGAGGAGTGGGTACTGGGGCAATTCCCCCCGGAATTGTTGCCAAAACAAGTCCTCCTAAACCTCCAATAGTTGCTTTTCTTAAGGTTTCTCCGTGTTTTTGCAGAAAATTTTCTGAGGCAGCTTTTTGCTTACCTCCCCATTTTTTCTTAAGATGTTCAAATTGTGGATTTTTTGATGTAAATAACATAAGTTACTTTCTAAACCTTGGCAACATTCTAAGTAATGTTCGGGTTACTACAAGTGCTGAAAACATCGAAACTAAAACTCCTATTGCTAATGTTAAAGCAAAACCCCGAACGACAGAAGTCCCAAAAATATATAAAATTGTGGCAGTAATTAAAGATGAAACATTTGAATCCCGAATTGAAGTCCATGATCTGTTAAAACCTGCCTCCAATCCAGATCTACCTGTCTTACCAGCTCTTCTTTCCTCTTTCATTCTTTCAAAAGTTAAAATATTGGCATCCACTGCCATCCCGATTGATAAAATAAATCCGGCAATTCCGGCTAAAGTTAAAGTCACAGGAGGCAAAATAAAAAGCCCAGTTCTAAAAATTGTTAAAACTAATAATGTATAAATTATTAAAGCCACATCTGCCAACACTCCATAAAGTCCGTAATAACAAATCATGTAGATCATTACAGTCAAAAGTCCAATCATTCCGGCAATTAAGCTTTTTTGAATAGAAACATTGCCCAGCGTTGCTCCAATTGTTCTTTGCTGAATAATTTCAATTGGTACAGGCAAGGCTCCGGCATTTAGTTGAATACTTAAATCCTTTGCCTCTTGCGACGTAAATTGTCCGGTAATTACAGCTGATCCGCCAATAATTTCCTGCTGAACATTAGGGGCGCTGACCAAAACATCATCTAAAAATATCGCAATTGGTTTACCCACATTCCGTTTGGTAATTTCAGCAAATTTTGTGCCTCCCTCCGAAGTAAATTCAATGGAAACTTGTGGACCAGAACTTTTTCCTGAAGAAGAAAATGTTACCCCGGCTTTTGTTAAATCTGCCCCTGTTAGTCCTGTTGATTTAAAAAAAATGCCCAGTGGTTTTCCTGATTTGGAAGCTTCTTCTTCGGATCCTTGAGGCAATTCTTTAAATTCGAGCTGGGCGGTTTTTCCCACTAAATTAGCAGCTTGGGAGGAATCTTTTACCCCCGGAAGTTCTACTAAAATTCTTCTCTGATCCCCCAGTTTTGATGATTGAACAATTGATTCGGAAACTCCATAAAGATTTACTCTTTTTTCAATTACTTGTCTGGCCGATTCCAAGGCAGTATCTCTATCCTTAGGATCAATTTTATCCATTTTAGTTTGCAGGGTCAGTTGAGTTCCACCTTGTAAATCCAAACCAAGCTTCACCGGAAAAATTCCCAATAAATTTACATTCTTGCCAAAAACTTTAAATTGAGAAGGAACTTGAGGAATAGCTGGAAAATTAATCCAAAAAGCCACCAGAGTTAAAACAACAATAATCCAAAGAGTCAATCTTGGTTTCATACCACCACCCCTGAAAGAAGATCATCTTCATCACCAATCAACATGATCTTTGGTTTTAGAACAACTCCCAAGATAAAAGGATCTCTCCTTTTCATCCTGAAATTAAATTCTGCTTCATCCATAAAAGAATAATTAATCTCATGATCATGTCTGGTTTGTTCATCTGAAACAATTGCCTGAAGTTCCGGTAAAACAATTTGTCCTACTACCAATAAATCTACATCTTCCGGTCCGGAAGGTAGATTTTTAGCAAATTTGGTGGACAAAATTGCATATTTTATTTTCCCTAATTTTCCTTTATTTTTAATTATTTCTCCTCCTAAGCCACTTGATTTGGCAACAAATCCTAAAAGTTGTTGGTAATAAATATAATCTTTTCTAAAATGATAAAACCGGCGGTTTGCTCTCCATTCAGATGAAACCATACCATTTTTTTCCATCCGGGAAAGTTCGCGTCTTACCGCATTAATTTCTTCCCCCACACGTCTGACAATATCGCGAACATGTAAAAGTGGCTCCTCTGTAGACAATAAAAGTTGTAGAAGTTTTACCCGGACACGGCTAATAAATAATTCATCCATACTGCCTCCTTTCTGAGCAGAAGATTCTTTGACCTAGTATTTAACTTGGGATCCTTCCGGGACAGTCTGAATCCAAATCAATCCTTTATTGAAAGCAATCTCTTTGCCTTTACTATCAACATATTTTGTTCGGGATAATCTGGTTGGCTTGATCCATTTTCCTTCAATAACCTGGCCATCCATCAAGATTAAAGCTTTTCCCTCACCGGTTGTTTTATAAAGCAAATGAACATTATTTTCATAACCATCATTGGCATTAGATTCTCTTTCAAATTGAACCACTACATTTTTAGCCGAGAGTTGTTGATTATTATTTAGATCTTTATGATCAGAACCCCCGTTTTGCCTTTTATAACAATTACAGCTAGGATCATAGTTCCAAGTTACATTATAATCATTCTGATTTTGCCAGAAAGGTACAGTGATTTTGGTCACTTGCCCTGCACCGTCTGGTGCGGGGTCTTTGAATTTCCAAGAAGTAAAATTCTTATCCCATTTTACCCCATCTTCATCTGTGGCTACCCAACCTTTTTTAGCCCCAATTGCCCATAATTTTTGAGTAGTGGAATACATTGTATGTTCTGTGGCCACCGATCTGCCCAATCTTTGATAATCTCTCCAAAAAGTTGGGAAACCAATACTAAATTGATTTAAATCCTTAACTCCATATTTAATAATTTGTGACAAGGCATCAGCCGGACCAGGAGTATTGGCTCCTCCTACGTGGGCATATAAAGCATCATATTCTGATAACCAATCAAGAAAATAAGTTCTGGCAGATCTTACAGGACCAACTTGGATATCATTTAAATTACAATAAAAAAGAGCCATAAATCTGGTAATTCCACCTTCTGCTACAGCTTCATAAACCACATCGGCACTGGAAAGGCCTGATTGAGGTCTGGCTTCAGTATGATTTTCAATCATTACAGCCAATGGTCTTCTTTTTTCCCAACTATCTTTGGCAGCTTTGGTATGCAAATCTCCATTTAATGGACAAATTTCCGTTCTTGGTTCATTTGGAGACTCAACCAAAGCATTTGCAGGTCCGGGTAGAGAAGTTACCAATCCGTTGCCACTACTTAATCCACCTCCTCCTTTGCCTGATGAAAAAATAGAATAGGAAATACTGGCTGAAATAATAAACAACACAATTGCCCCAATCGAAACAATTAAACTTTTTTGAATATTTGAAAAGTTATTAAAAGCTGAATACATAAATTACTCTTTTTTTACTATACAATTTACAATATGTTTTTGTCAACGACATTCCTTACTGTAATGCGAAATCTCAATTGATATAGTTTTGCGAAATCTGAACTGAAACAATCTCAAACATTTTTTGTGTCCTTTAATTAACTACTCTTTGTCATTGCGAGCGATCCGCCAGCTGGCGGAGAGCGTGGCAATCTCTTA
>JAUSHL010000019.1 GCA_030648645.1 Candidatus Daviesbacteria bacterium | reverse complement strand
AAAATGGTAATAAAAGATGGGAATATAGTTTAGGTGGTTGGGGTGGAAATAATATCCCCACAGGAGTAGCACTATCCCGAAATAAAGATGTTCTTTATGTAGGAATAGCCTATCCCTCTAAAACTTTACTTGCCTTAAATATAGATGGTTCTTTTAAATGGCAAAAAAGCTTGGATTACACCCCAGTTTCTACTCCAATTGTAGCTTTGGATGGAACTATTTATGTGGGTATAGGATCCACCGGATATCTTTATGCTTTTACAGACACCGGTGCAATTAAGTGGTACCGTTTTATAGGTAATTCTGATGTTCGTTCACTTATTTTGGATTCAACAAGTAACATATACGTAAAATCCGGTAATGGCAGTGGTGGAATTATTGTGTCTTATAATCCACAAGGCACTAGACGTTGGGTTTACCAATATTCTACCTATTCTATAGAAGGAGAAATGGCTCTTAAAAATAGTACTCTTTATGCTGCTATAAAAAATAATATTATTGCTGTTAATACTTCCGGAAATTTAGTTTGGACTTTTACTGCCCCTTTACAGGGAACATATTCTTTAACCAGTCCGGTGGTTGATAAAGATGGAAATATTTATTCAGGCATGGGTAACAAATTTTATGTTATAAATTCTGATGGGACCTTAAGATGGGAAATAACTCTTACTGGTTTTTTGGGGAAACCCATTATTGCTGATAATGATTTAATTTATATTGATCATAGAATAAGCGGTACTTCAGAGGGATATTTACATGCTTTGGGCAAAATTATACCCCCCAAAACTCCGGTTATTTTTATTCCTGGGGTAGGGGGGTCAGAGTTAAAAGTTAAAAATAATGTTATTTGGTCAAAAGATGATGGTCATGGAGGAACTTATAACCATGGATATAATGCTGGAGAAAAGATTTGGGTCAATGAAGGAGAGGGAGCCAGTCTTGGAGATGATGATTATTTTGATATTTTAAGATTAAAATCTGATGGGACAGGTTCTGAAGCAGAGCTGGAGTTAACAGGAGATATTTATACTGGAGCATACAGCAATACTATTAAATTTTTTACCGATAATGGCTACACCTTAAATCAGGATTTATTTGTTTTTCCCTATGATTGGAGAAAAGATATTATTTTAACTGCTCCACTTTTAGATCAAAAGATAGATGCTATTAAAACCCAAACTGGGGCTGCAAAAGTTGATCTTGTTGCTCACTCTATGGGGGGACTAGTTGCCAGAAATTATATTGCTGATGCTAATAAAGCAGGAAAAGTCAGGAAATTAATTAACCTGAGCACACCACATTTAGGAGCTACTTATTTTACAAAAACACTCTTATATGGCGATTGTTTAACTGATCCCAGAATCAAAGATTTACCAATATGCATTGGGGTCAATCCATCAGAAATTAAAGATGTTATCCAGAATATGATAGGTGCATATGAATTAGCTCCTTCTCAAAAATATTATGATTTTTATGACGGATCAGATAGCAATCATCCCCTGCCTTTTGTAGACAAGCGGGATATTGATAACAACGACGTAACCGGATTTTTAAATTACCTGCAGATCAAAACCCTTCTTTCCAACCTGGGCTATAATACATCCTTGTTTACCTCTAGTGAAACTTTTCATAATCTGGATAATAATCTGAATAATTTAAATGGGGTAGATGTCTCTGTTATTGCCGGATCAGGCAAGGCTACCACCGGCCAAATTATTGAAGATTATATGATTAATTTTGCCGGTGTAAAAATTCCCAAAACAGATCTGCGGAGTATTAATGGCGACGGCACCGTTCCCCTGTATAGTTCTTCTTTGGTTGATGGCACAAAATCACTGCTTGGTTCGGCAAAAGTTTTCTACACCAATCAAAAACATCCGGATTTAGTTGCCAGCGGCTCGGCCATGAATTTAGTTAAAAATATACTGGCCGGTGATGATAATTTACCCACCGGAATTTCCGCCACGCCTTACCGGTTTAAAGGCACCACTCTTTCAGTCCATTCACCTGTTTTATTAAATGCCTATGATGCAAATAATAATCATACCGGGCCTTTGGCCAACGGTGATTACGAAGCAAATATTCCCGGATCTTCCTATGAAGTTCTGGGTGATGCTAAATTTATCTGGCTGCCTGATAGTGGGATCTATAATTTAAAATTTGCAGCTTTGGATCAGGGCAGTTTTGATTTTAAAATCAGAACTTATGAAAATAATGCCAATAGTAAAACTATTGTGTATAATAATATTCCTTTAACTTCTCAAACTAAAGCAACAGCTGTGTTTGATACCTCATCAGCAAATCCTCCACTCTTAAGTTTAGATATTGATGGAAACGGAGTAACTGATACACAAATTGGACCAACCGGGGTTACAACCGACGACGGTACAGCAGACAGTGCCGCTCCGGAAACAGCAATTGCTTTAACAGGAGATAAAAACAGCGATGAGTCTTACAAAACTGATGTTAAAGTAGAACTATCTGCAACAGATAATACTGGTGGTTCAGGCATAGCTAAAATAGAATACTCTCTGGATAATGGGCAGACAACAAAAACTTATACCGATGTCTTTACCTTATTCGATAACGGCACTATAAAAATTAAGTACCGGGCAATTGACAATAATGGTAATGAAGAAAATCCCAAGACAAAAGAAATAATTATTAATAAACCATCCAGCAGTTCTGATTCTAATAGTTCATTATCTACTACTATATCAACACCAACACCAACACTAGAAAACAACAATCAAACTACTACAGATGGAATTAAAAAGGCTTTATCTAACATTTTAAGCTTTAATAATAAGGAAAAAAGTAATGATCAAACTTTTGAAAGTACTAATTCCGTAGTTTTAGGAGCTAAAACAGAAACTGGAAACATAACTGCCAAACAAAATAAACCAATATCCCCGGATACCTGGAAATTGTTAATTTTACCTCTTGGAATTATGCTAACCTTAATAATTTACCGGATCAAAAAGAATAGGTTATCTCTTAAAAAACTTTCCCATTAATTTCCAAATTCCAAAAAGAATTATAAACCAGATAACAATATTTAACAAACTTATTATAAATAAACTAAATGTACTATCTGTACAATAAAATATTGGGTACCCAGTCATAGAACAGTTAGAACCAGAAAAAGAAATGTTGAAGTTTTTGAAAACAAAAATGTCAGACAGAGCAATAATATATTTGGAGATATACCACACCACCACGCTCAACACCAAAATTATAATAAACTTATTTAACTCGAGTTTGCCACTCTCATTAAATGGCTTGAACCCAAAATGAAATATTTTGAGTATAAAAGACTTCTTACTCATTAATTTAATACTATCATATCTTTCCCACCTTAACAAACTAATTTAATTTCTCTAGCCTTGCAAGAGGACGTCTGGGAGGCTAAAATTAATTCATGCGAAGCATTTCGGGCAGGAAGCGATGGCGGGCAGGTCTGGGAGGCTAAAATTAATTCAGATCTTCATCATCATCAAAATCTTCGTCATCCCAATCTTCTTCTATCGCTTTATGTTTCCATTCTCCTGATTTAATTTGAGATAAAACATACTTGATTTTCTCATAATCACCAGTTTCCAAAGCTATTGGCTTATTACACAAATTTACATCCGGTGTAAAGTTAACCTTCATGAATTTCCCATACTCTGGTGATTCTAAAAAATATTCTACAATTTCCTCATCATTCAAACCTTCAAGTTCTGGAAAAATTTCACCATATCCGTCCATAAAATCTTCTGCTTTTCCAATTAAGCCATATTTAAGAGCTTGCCCATCATTCAATAAATACAATTCAACAGTCTCGTATAACTTCTTATCTGACCCTATGAAAAGCCCCGGTAAGAATCCATAACGAGTCGCAACTGTAATATTGGGACCAATCCCATGAACAGAATATTCAAATTCATAGGCTGGAAATCTAAATCCTGACGGTATTTCAACCTCTCCTATTGTAAAATCCTCCTTTTTTTTCAAATATGAGAAATGAATAAATTCATCGGAATTTGAAGTGTTTGTAAAAACAGCTTCTTGATTATCTATTTCACTTTCACTTAAGTATAAACTATAAAATAGTTTCTTTATCTCTTTTGCAAGTTGCACATTTTCTTTTTCAAATCTCGAAATATTTATTTCATTATTTGCATTATTTTCCATAAAATTTAACTTCCCCCACCTCTTTGGGCTAAATAATCCTCCGGGTTTTTAACTAAAACATCGCGGGGTTTGGATCCTTCTCCTACTCCAACCACTCCTGCTTCTTCCAGTTCATCTAAAATTCTGGCAGCACGGGCATAACCTACCCTCAATCTTCTTTGAAGTAATGAGGCAGAGGCTCGGTCATACTGACAAACAGTTCTGACAGCTTCTTCAAACAAATCATCTTCCTCTCCCGTATCTCCACCTTTTCCGCCAATTCTTCCAAGTGGCATTTCTGTCACTTCAGCCGTATATTGAGGAGCAATTCCTAAACCTTTTAAATATTTAATTAAATTAGTAAGTTCCGCATCTGAAACAAAAACTCCCTGAATTCTCATGGGCTTAGAAGCATCCGGCGGTAAAAACAACATATCTCCTCTCCCTAACAATTTTTCTGCCCCTTGCTGATCCAAAATAACTCTGGAATCAACCATGGAAGAAACAGTAAAGGCAATTCTACAGGGAATATTGGCTTTAATTAAACCGGTGATAACATCAACTGATGGCCTTTGTGTTGCGATGACTAAATGAAGACCTGTAGCCCGGGCTAATTGGGCAATTCTAGTAATTGCATCCTCCACTTCAACCGGGGCAAACATCATTAAATCTGCCAATTCATCAATTAAAATAATAATATTGGGCAAAGCTTGAAATCCTGACATATCATTGTATCCGGTAATATTGCGAACCCCCACTGATTGGAATAATTTATATCTTCTATCCATTTCAGCCATGGCCCATTTTAAGGCTGATAAAATCTTTTCCGGCTCCGTAATAACCGGAGTTAATAGATGGGGGATACCATTAAAATTGGTAAGCTCTACCCTTTTTGGATCAATTAAAATTAACTTCAACTCTTCCGGAGAATTTCTAAAAAGCAATGAGGCAATAAAAGTATTAATCAATACTGATTTACCGGATCCGGTAGTTCCGGCGATCAGACAGTGAGGCATTTTAGCAATATCAACAATAATGGGTTTAGAAGAAGTATCACGGCCCAAAGCCACCGCCAATTTTGATTTATTTTTCGTCATTTCTTCTGAAGCCATAATTCCTTTTAAGCCAACAATTTCCAAAGATCTATTAGGAACTTCAATTCCCACCAATGATTTTCCCGGAATTGGAGCTTCCACCCGAACGGTACCGGTTGGAGTAGCTAAAACTAAAGCTAAATCATGTTGCAAATTAGCAATTTTAGCAATTTTAGTCCCGGCTGAAATTTCCAAAGCATACTGAGTAACCGCCGGTCCGCCATTAACCTCAGCTACCCGGGCAGTAATGCCAAAAGAATCCAGAGTTTTTTCGATTATAGCTGCATTTTTCTTCACATCGCCACGTTCAGCCGGAGAACCAATTTTATCGGATAAAAGTGCCACCGTTGGGTATTTCCAAATTTTGGTCTGTCCTGCCACATTTTGCACTAACTCATCTGCCATAACAATCTCAGGCACCAATGGCTTAGGTGTAGTTCTTGATCTTTCTTCCACTCCTGAAACTTTAATTGCCATCTTACCTCTTTCAAAACCTGCTTTATTAATTGATTTTCTTTGAAAAATAAGTCCCAATATTTTTTGTAATCCGTGAAAGATGGCTGCTAAAATATTTAGAATTTGGTGAGAAGAAGTATCAAATAAAACTACTAATCCCACCAAAAATACTCCCAAAAGAACTATTCCGGCACCCCAAGATGATAAAAGAGCTGAAAGTTCATTCCAGAATAAAGTTCCTAAATTTCCTGATATTTCTGGATTCATTGAAGCGGTTAGACCAGAAAGAGAAACCACAATTGCCAAAAGCCCAACCAAAACATTAGGTTGAGCAAATCTCCATTTTAATTTCTGTAAAACTAGTCCCACTACCAAAAAAATTAGGGGTGTAAAAATTGCTGTCCAGCCAAAATTGCTTTTTAGAAAATCCCGCCAAAAAGTTAATTTTGTCGATTCAGTTAAAAGTGAAACGGCGGAAAGTCCGGCTAAAACCAAAGCCACTACAGATCCCACAGTAACTACAGTTTTTTGGCGGAGTCTAAATTTTGGTAATGAATATATTGAACGACGTCTAGGCATAATTTTAAATTTTTAATTTTAAATTTTAAAATTGATTAAAAATTTGAGTTTTAAAATTTAATTTTCCATTCTATTATATCATACTTTCACTCACTATAGGCTTTATACCTCTACTATCACCGGAAGTATTAAAGGTCTCCTTTTAGTTTCTTTATAGAAAAATTCCTGCAACACTTCTTCAATATGATGCCTGGTAAATCTCCAGTCTAAAATAGCATCCGGGTGATCTGCTAATGCCGCCTTGACTCCCCTTTTTGCCTGATCTAAAAGCTCTTCTGATGCTTTCTCAAACACAAACCCTCTTGAGACGATATCCGGCTCCCCCACAATTTGAGAAGTTCGGCTATCCACAGGTACAATCACCAAAACAATCCCCTCTTCCGACATTACCTGACGATCCCGCAGTACTACATTTCCTACATCACCAATTCCTAAACCATCAATATAAACATTACGAACCTCTACCCTACCATCTGTTTGAACCTTGCCATTATTTAAAACCACTACTTGTCCATCATCTACTAATAACACTTCTTCACGTTTCCATCCCATTTCACAAACTATATCTGCAAACGCTCTCATTTGACGGAATGTTGCTCCAATTGGCAAAAGATACTTTGGTCTGACCAAATTAACCATTAATTTTAGTTCCTCGGCTGCTGCGTGACCGGATACATGTAAAGCATCGGTTAGGGCGGTGTAGTAAACATTCGCCCCAATTTTAGATAATTTATCAATTAAAGCGTGTTGTGCCGATTCGGTTGAGGGAATTGGATCAGCCGAAAATACCACACTATCTTTTGGTTTAATAGTGACAAACCGGTGATCATTATTGGCAGCACGGGAAAGTGCACTCCCCGGTTGTCCAAAAGCTCCGGCAATAATCAGCATTAATTTATTATCCGGAATCCTTTTAATTTCTTCCGGAATAACAATCAGCCCGGGCGGCACATCCAAATACCCTAAATCACGGGCGACCTGAAAATTATTTTCCATTGATCTGCCGATCATCGCCACTTTTCGACCGGATAATATTGCCACATTAATTGCCTGTTGAATTCTGCCGATATTGGATGAGGTGGTAGTAATTAATACTTTACCTTCAGCTTCTTTTTCAATTTTTTCAAAAGTGGGTTGAATAACTTTTTCCGAAATATTATAACCGGATCTTTCTGATCTTAAAGCATCAATCAACATTAAATCAACACCGCAGTCCCCAAAATAAGCCACTCTTCCCACATCAGTTAATTGTCCGGAAACGGGAGTCCAGTCAATCTTAAAATCAGCCTGATGTACTACCCTGCCTGCGTTTGTTTCTAAAACCACTCCGGTAGAATCAGGCACTGAGTGAGATACTTGATAAAAAGAAATCTTAAATGCCCCAAGTTGTAGTTCTGTATCCAACCCCACCATGTTAATTTTTCCTTTAGGTAAATTAGCCTCAGTAAATTTAACTTTGATAAAACCGGTGGCGAGTTTTTGAGCATAAATTGGTGGTTCCCCTAAATTTTGCCAAAGATAAGGCAGTCCTCCAATATGATCATCATGAGCATGAGTAATCACAATTCCCCTGATTTTATCTTTTTTATTTTCTAAATAAGAAACATCCGGAATTACTAAATCAATTCCCAACATTGCTTCATCAGGAAATCCCAAACCACAATCAACAATGACAATATCATTGCCAAGCTCATAAAGATACATGTTTTTAGTCACATCACCAATACCCCCTAGAGGGATGATCCTCAGGCCTGGTAAATTACTAATATTTTGTTCACCCCTTGGTTTAAATTGTTTATCCATAGTCAAAAATTCAAATTTTAAAGCTCAAATTTTAAATCAATTTTAAAATTTAAAATTAAAAATTTAAAATTATTTTAGATATTCTCCCACATTTTCAGTACTTATTTTAAATGGTCCTTTATTTCCCTCAACCACTTCTTTAGCTACTTTTCTCACAATTTTTTCAATTGCTCTTTGTAATGATCTAATCCCGGCATCATACCCTAGTGGCCTAATAATTTGGGGCCAGATATTATCGTCAATACTGATAATACCATTTTGTAATCCAGATATGTTTAGTGTTTTTTGCAAAATATAATTTTTCCCAATAATCATTTTTTCCTCATCAGTGTAGGATGGCATTTCAATCATTTCCAATCTGTCCAAAACTGCTGTGGCAATATTACCGGTATTGTTGGCTGTGGCTATAAATAAAGCTTTTGATAAATCAAAAGGAGTATCCACATAATAATCCACAAAGGATGAGTTTTGTTCCGGATCTAAAAGCTCAACCAAAACTCCCATGATATCTGCCCGGTCTTCGGCGGAAACCCTGTCTATTTCATCAATCAAAATGACAGGATTATTGACACCTTCAACATGTAGCATTTTCATCAGCCTCCCCGGCTCTGCTTCCGGCTTTACCTTCGATTGTCCGCGAAGTTCAGAAATTGATCCCAATCCTCCTAATGGAATTCTAATAATTTTTCTCCCCAGTGCCTCAGCAATTGAATAAGCCAGAGAGGTTTTACCGGAACCTACCAATCCTACAAATGCTAAAACCGGAGCTTTTAGTTTTTGTCCACTTTGGGCATTTAAAATTAAAACTGCTAAATATTCTAAAATCCTTTCTTTAACATTTTTTAAACCATAATGATTTTGTTCTAAAATCTGGGCTGCTCTTTTTAAATCCAAAATATCCTGACTGGATTTATTAAATGGTAATGAAGAAACAAATTCTAAATAGTGAGTTTCCCGGTCTAGCTCTGGACTATAACCTTGCTGATTGACAACTTTTTCCAGTCTTTCCAATCTGCTTTTAAAATCTTCCAATAAATCAGCCGGTAAATTATTTTGAGCCAGTTGTGATTGAATTTTAGTAAAAACAGTACTATTTTGGGCAGAATCCATATTCCTAACTATTCTACCCTTTGCAAAGCAAATGAGCAAGGTTCTGAAAACGTAGTTTTCAAAGTTCTTACCTCAAATGTCATTCCTGCGAAAGCAGGAATCCATAAGATGAATATCACACCCCAAGGGTGTGATATTGTCCTTGCGCAAGGGTGTGATATTGTCCTTGCGAGGAGTCTGCGACGAAGCAATCTAATTTGCAAATCTAAAAGTGGAAAGAATCTCGTCAAGAATTTGATCAGGTTTATTTTTACTAGACCCTGTTAGCTTATAAATTTTATCTTTAGTAATCCAGATATAGCTCCCGCATTTAGACAAACACGTGATTTCCTCGTTTGTATAGTAAGCATCAAGGTTTTGAAATTTTACCGATTCAGCATTTGGATAATAAACAAAGGGACCGAATCCAGTTTTTTCATTTGTATTTTTGCTTTCATAATCTTTTAAAGATAAATTATTTGGATTATCATAAATCCATAGTGCAAAAACATTATTTTCTTTATTTTTTATATAAAATACCCGTTCTGACTCTTCTTTAATTGCGTAATCTTGAGGATACTTGAAAGAAAATCCATATTTACTATTTGTATATGTTTTCCAATTGGCAGTTTCAGCAGAATCTGTGGCTGATGGACTTATGGTTGGAACAGATGTGGGTTGGATAACTGGTTGAGGAGTAGCAACAGGTTTAACTTGTTTTTGGTATAACAAATATCCACCAACTGCCAGGGCTATTAAAATAATTATTAAAATTGGAGCAAAACCCTTCGACTCGCTTCGCTCACTCAGGGTTAAAAAACCTTTTTGCATTAAAATTATAATATCATACTTTCTTTAACAACTCAAAATATCTTTTTCTAGAGATTCCTGCAGTTTTTAGATTATTTTCAATGATAAAAACAGGGATATCTCTATATTTAGGGATTACAATCCTTCTTTTGGCTCCCTTTTTTTTCAATTCCAAATGATCTCCTGTTTGTCCTACTAAAACACATCCTTCAGCCTGGAAAAGTTTCAAGAGTTTCTGCCAATGAATTGGTGTTATGCGAGCCATATCTGGCTGATTAAATTTGGTTCAAGATTAAAAATAAATTTATCTATGCTAATTTTAGGAGGAGTTAAATCTTTATTCTTAATCTGAAAACCTGTTTCTAATAACAAATCTTTTAAATTACCATCTTCTGCTGCACCTTTTAAGACAATTTCCACTGCTTCCATAAGATTTTTTTTAGCTTTTTGGGGAGTTGGTCCACAAGAAGCCACATCCAACTCAGGTGTATAAGCTACCCAGGGAGCTGATTTTGATTGTTTATCTTCTGTTAATTTAATGGTCAAAGAAATTGGGATATTCATAGCTGGTATTATATCACAATAAAAATCTTCCTTTTTGAAGAAAGCTTTAAAAAGATTACCTGTTAAAGCCACCACGACCGCCCCTGCTTCCGCCACGATCTCTACCACCAGGTCTATTTCGATCAAAACCGCCACTTCCAAAACCTCTTCTTTCGCCTCCACCAGTTCTTGGTCTGAATCCACCAGTTCTTTGAGGTTCACCCTGAGCTCTGCCGAAGGGTCTGCCTTCTGTATCTGGTTTTTGTTCATTACCAAAAAGCATGGATAACGCAATTTTTCCCTGAGAATCAACATCAGTCACTCTGACTTTGACCACTTGTCCTTCGTTGACCACATCTTCCGGATTTTCTACTCTCTCCGGTGCCATTTGTGATACATGAACCAATCCATCTTTACCCGGTAAAATTTCTACAAAAGCTCCAAATGGGACGATTCTGACTACTTTTCCTTCATAAATCTCTCCAATTTGAACTTTTTTAAACATTCCTTCAATCATTGATAAGGCCTGTTTTATACTTTCTGCATTGGTTGAAGAAACCATTACAGTTCCATCATCTTCCACATCAACCTGAGCTCCGGTTTGACCAATTATGCCATTAATATTTTTTCCACCCGGACCAATTAACATGCCAATTTCCTCCGGTTCAATATGAGTAAGTTCAATCTTTGGAGCATATTTAGAAATTTCAGCTGGAGTTGAGATTGCTTTTTGCATTTCACCGATAATAAATTCTCTGGCATTCTTGCCCTGTCTTAATGCCTCTTCAATAATTTCAAAACTTAATCCCTGTAATTTTGTATCCATTTGAATTGCAGTAATTCCTTTGACCGATCCGGAAACTTTAAAATCCATTTTTCCGTAGAAATCTTCCACAGCCTGCATATCAGTGATGACTTGAAACTTAGTGTCGTTAGCAAGTAATCCTAAAGCAATTCCTGCTACCGGATTTTTTAAAGGTACTCCGGCATTTAATAAAGCCAAAGATGATGCACAAACCGAAGCCATTGAAGTAGAAGCATTCGCAGCCAAAACTTCAGAAACAACTCTGATTGCATAAGGAAATACTTCTTTTTCCGGTAAAACACCATCAATTGATTTTTCAGCCAACGCTCCGTGTCCGCTATCCCTTCTGTTGGGAGAACCAATTTTTTTGACTTCTCCAACCGAGAAAGGATTAATGCTCATATTGTAATGATGAATATAAGTTTTTAAGGATTCTCCGGTCATTCCTTCTAAAGTTTGAGCCAAAGATAAAGGACCTAAAGTGGCAATTGATAATACTTGGGTTGTTCCTCTTTCAAAAACTGCTGATCCATGAGCCCTAGGGAGCAATCCTGTTTCAATATTGATTGGTCTGACTTCATCCATTTTTCTTCCATCAACTCTTTCTCCCTTTTCCAAAATTGTCTCTTCCATTATTTTTTTGGCAATTTTATCAAAAAGTCCACTGACCAAATCCGGAGTTAAATTCTCGGCATATTTTGTGGCCAATTCGGCTTTAATCATGTCTCCCGTGGCTTCATGCCAAGCATGAGTTTTATCAAATAAAGCTTTTTCAATTTTGGTTTTTGTTTCTTTTTCCACTTCTTTTAGTACTGCACTTTCAATAGTGTCCGGAAGTGGAGAAATAACTATTTTTTCTTTAGCACAATCTTTGGCAAAATCAGCAATTAAGGCAATTTGTTTTTGAGCTTCAGCATGTGCTTTTTTAATTCCTTCAAAAACCATTTCATCTGCAACTTCTTTACCCTCAGCTTCAATCATTACTACTTTATCAGTAGTTGAAGCAACTAATAAATTCAAATCCAGTTTGGAAAGTTCAGAAATCTCCGGATTTATGACAAATTCACCATCTTTGTTGCCAATTCTGACTGTTCCGATTGGACCATAAAACGGAACGGAAGAAATTGCCAGTGCTGCCGATACTCCGATAAAACCAGCTAAAATCGGTTCATTTATTCCGTCATAAGAAAGCACTGTGATAATAATTTGCAATTCATGAGTATTAAAATCTTTCGGAAATAGTGGTCTGATTGCCCGGTCAATTGCTCTACCTGATAAAAGGGCTTCTTCTGTTGGTCTGGTTTCTCTTTTGATAAATTTCTGACCGGTAATTCTGCCTCCGGCATAATATTTTTCCACATATTCAACAGACAAAGGAAAATAACCCTTATCTTCAGATAAAGGTTTTATGGACACTGTACAAAGCACAATTGTTTCACCAATTGTGGCAACCACAGAAGCATCTGCCTGTTTGGCAAGTTTGCCTGTTTCTAATATTAATTTTCTACCATTCAAGTCGAGCTCTTTTGTAATAACTTTGTTCATGATTTTTCTTGTCATTCCGCACTCGATGCGGAATCTATAACAGTAATTAAGGGTTTGGAAACTGTGGAAGAAGTAATTAGTCAAACTAATTAACTCTTTGCAATCTCCAACTAATCCTTGAGCCTAGAAGCATTATACATGTTTTATTTACTATTTACAATTAGTAAATTTGATAGCCAAAATTACTTAGTCATGGCAATTAAAACTTTTTTGTACATTTCTCTGACAATACCTCTTTGTTTGTCTCCTATTCCAACATAATAATCAAGACCGGGTGCAGCATTTATCTCTATCACTGAATAATCACCCATCGGTTTATCTATAGGAGATTTTGTAATAATATCGACGCCGCTATAGCGAAGCCCCATATCATGAGCAAGGCGTACGGCAAGATCTCTATAACTTTTATGTATTACTTCGGTTACATCAAGCGCATCACCACCTGTTGATAAATTTGCATTATCCAAAAGATTAACCTTTTTAGCTTTTTCCAGAATTACTTCATAAGTAAAATGTAATCGTTTTAATCTTCTTTCAATCCTTGGATCATCCAATTTAATAACAGTATCCCGCCCTATCTCTATAAATTTTTGCTGTTTTATTTCAAGGAGTTGATAGATTGAATGAGTACCATCACCAGTGACAGATAGTGGTAATCTGCGATATGCGGCAATTACCTCTTGATCCAAAGTGACAATTCGATAATCGTCTCCTTTAATAAAGCGCTGTACAATCGCTACACGATCTTTGATTTCATTAAACACGTATCCTAATGAAACTCTTAATTCATCATCCGAGTATACCTTCTCGACACCCACCCCTTGGCTTTTACTATTGGGTTTCACAATCACTGGATATCCCAGCGCGTTTGCATATTCACAAGCCGCAATCGTATCTTTTTTTGACTTGAGTACTTTTGCCCACCGATCTGAGTAAAATGTGCCTCCTTCTGGAACAGAGTATCCCATCCGTTTCATAAAATATGCAGCGTATCCTTTATCTTTGGCATTATCGGCAGAACCTTGTCCGTTAAGATCAAAACTGGTGTTACGGAAGTATAATACTCTCCCATCCTGAGTGATAATTTGCCCCACATAACCATGTTGAGGCTCAAGGTGTACTTTTAATCCAAGTTCAGGAGCTACTTCTGCAACAACTGCACTAGCCAGAAATTGTGGATTTTCCATAATTTTTGATATCTTATCTTTATTTTTCATCTGTGTCAAGAAAAACCATTCGATAACGTAAATGGTAATTTGAGTTCGTCTCTTGCTTCGCCGACTAAATACAGAGAGCCTGTAATGACACATAACGTGCTTTTAGGAAAATTATTTTTAATATAATGAATTGCCAACTTAATATTTTTTATTATTAATAATTTCCCTTTAAAAGGCAATTCATTTAGTTGCTTTTTCAATTCACTTGGGTCAATAGCCATTCCAATATCGGTTAGAGCTTGGGGTTGTGTACAGATTATCGTACTAAATTGTCCAACCACTAACCGTAAACAGGAGTAGACATCTTTGTCCTTCTTAAAACCAATGATAGCAATTTTTTCTTTTTTCGGGAAGAGATTGTCCAGCGAATTTATAAAAGCTGACATTTTGTCTCTGTTGTGTGCGCCATCTAGTATCCATTCGTAATTATATTTCTTTACATGTTCAAATCTACCTGGAAATTTAGCATTACTCAACACGTATCTAATGATCTTTTGATTTGTTTTGAAACCGATCTCACCTAAACCTATTACAGTCCTGATTACACCACCCGCATTTTCAATTTGATATTCCCCCAATAATGATAGCTGAACATTATTGAATTTGTGTTTTTCGTCTTGATATGTGAAAGTACTTCCATTACTCGTACATGTTTTTTTATGCACAAAATAGTCATTTTCTTGTATGTAAAGAGGCACTTGTAGCTTTACTGCTCTATCTCGTATCATTTTCTCCGCCTCTTTTGATTGTTTTTGGCTTATACATGCAATATTACTCGACTTTACAATACCTGCTTTTTGACTTGCAATTTCTGAAATTGTTGTTCCTAAAATATTTGTGTGATCAAAACCTATTTTTGTGATTATGGTAATTAGAGAATTTAGTACATTTGTTCCATCATATGTACCACCCAAGCCCGTTTCAATAACACCAAAGTTTACTTTTCGGTTTTTGAAGAACAGGAAAACCATTGCAAGGAGTGCTTCAAAGTATGTGACAGGTGATTTAAACTGATTTGATACTTGAGATATAATTGGTCTTGTATCGCTTACTAATTTTACGAACTCCTCCTCGGTTATTAATAAACTATTTATTATGAATCTTTCGCGTATTGTTTGCAGGTGGGGGGAGAGATGCAGGCCAACTCGATATCCATGTTTTTCAATAATTTTTGCAATAAGATAAGCCGTTGAGCCTTTTCCGGAAGTTCCGGCTATGTGGATTGATTGAAATGCGTTTTGAGGATTATCAAGTTTATCCAATAGTACCCTCATTCGTTTTAATCCTAAACTTGCTGGGAATTTTTCTCCTGATGGTAGGATTAGTGATTCAACATAGGAAACTGATTTGTTGTATGCAGAACATTTCATAAATTTTGTTTACTGACAGTCACAAAAGATATTTTATCACTAAAACTTACCTTTTGATCTCTTAACTACAAAAAAAGAACCAGAGGATGTAAACTTACTTCTTGGAGTTAAAACTATTTACTCAATCCTAATTTTTTAATTAAAACCTGATATCTATCATCGTCCTTTTTTAACAAATATTGCAAGAGTCTTCTTCTTCTGTTGACCATTGAAAGCAATCCTCTTCGGGAATGCACATCATGAGGATGTTCTTTTAAATGAGCTGTTAAATTCTTAACTTGTTCTGTTAATAATGCTGCCTGAACTTCAGGAGATCCGGTATCACCTTTGTGGGTTGCAAACTCTTCAATAATTTGTTTTTTTGATTTTATATCTAAAGGCATAAGCCGTCACTATATTCCTCAGAGTCATAAAACTGTACTCAAAAGAATAAGTCCTTTTTTAATCTTCTGAATTTTATCAGAAACTGAATAAATTAGCAAGGGTTATTTACGAGCGATATCTAAAGCATCCGTAGCACAAACTAATAATCCCGCCGCCACTATTGATATTCCAAAACAAGTAATGCCTAATGCTGGATACGCTGTTGCAACTAAGGAGCCAACAACTAATCCTCCCACAAATACTCCAACTGCAAGCCATTTATCATTAATATGAATATGTCTAATTTTATCCACAAATGGTCTTAAAAATGAACCTCGGGTTCTTAATGATTCCTGACCTTTTAATATTTCGCTCATTTTTTAACCTACTCCTTTACCGCTATAAATCTTTGGTGTTAGCCAGTCAGCTTCAGGTGATTCAGATTCCACTCTTTCACCTGTTACTGTTTCCTCCGGAGAAGGTTGAGGAACTGAATCAGAGGATACAACAGCCGGCACTGTAAAATTATCCGGAACAGAAATGTTTACCGGAGCATTAAAAATTTTACTTAAATCAAAACCCTGGGATGCACCGACTGGTGCTTCCTCATTAGATTGAGTAATTTGAGGAGCAATATTAATGACGGGCTTGCCCAACGAAGCTTCAGCGAAGTTGGGTTTCTTACCACCAACTTTTAAGGCATTGGCAACTGTTTCATAAGTTTCTGCTCCCACTTTATCACCTGATAAGCTTTTGGTAGCATCAAAAATACCATTTAAAATATTGGTGGCGGTATCTGCATCATAAGGGATATTTAATCCCAAGATTACCTGACCGATCATTTCTGATAGAGAAGAAGCCGTACCATCAACTATATTAATAGTCCCAAATTTACCATTATTTTCCTGATTATCAATATTTATAATTTGAGATGAAGAAAAAATTTGGGAATTGCTTGTATACACACCTCCTAAGACATTTAAATTTCCGGAACCTATTGCAAAAATTAAATCATATCCTCCGCCTTCAAAATTTGGGGTAATAAAAGTTGGTTCAAATTTTTGACCTGGCATGACATGAAAAGTTAATTTTAAATCTTTTTTTTCAGATCCTGTTGGAGCCCAGTCTAAATTTTGTAAGGCTGGAACTTTTCCATCAGAGGAAACAACTCCACCTAAAGTGATAGTTAAATTTCCACCTTTGAGAGATGTTATCTGACTTCCTACTTGCCCCACTCCAAATAAATCACTGTGCCCAACTCTGATTATCCCTTCAGTTACAATGGAAACATTTTTGCCAGCAGTTTTTAGGGATAAAAATAGAGATAATCCTGAGGCTAGTTTATCAATACTAATTTCAGCAGGTAAAACAATTAAGATATTCTGGGCAGTTTGGAGAGGTTGTTGGATTTGAGAAAGTTCTTGATTATATTTCATAAAATTAGTTCTTAGTTTTTAGGACTTAGTTTTAATAATTGTTTTTAACAATAACTAGGTCCTAATCAACTAAGTCCTGTTCTTTGGGGGAATTCTACCACCAATAACCCATAGAGGCAAGCCATAGACAGTTTAGTAGTCCATCCTTGGGGTGAGGAAGGTAAAGTCAGGGTTGTCTATTGAGATGCTCTCTAAATTTCCTAACCGCTAAATCAACTCCAGTGATGCGAGAAGCTACAACTATTGGCATTTCAAGCATTGTCCTTACTCTATTAGCAAAAACCCTTACTCCAACATTAAAGCCTGCATCAAAAGACAAATGAAGTTCGGTATCACCAACTGCTTCAGAAAGTACTTTCTGTTCATCAGCTGCGCGTTGCATCACAAAATCAAGTCCTGTTAAATATAAACATACTTCTTTCACATTCACACCAGTATTTTACTACTCAAAAACCTACAGTGTCAAA
>JAUSHL010000013.1 GCA_030648645.1 Candidatus Daviesbacteria bacterium | reverse complement strand
GATGAAGGTATAGTCTACCTAACCAGTAATGGTTTAGAAGCATAATCTGAAGGTCGTTGGTCCGAATCCAACCCCCGCAACATTTCGATTCCGCGAAGCGGAAGGAGAAATGTCCTGAGCTTGTCGAAGGACTATTCTTACTTCAATTTTCCGCTTCGCTTCACTCAATGCAGGCCATTCGACTCTGATTCGACTTCGCTCACCTTCGCTCAGTGCAGGCACTTTAATATTGAAGCTGAAGTGCTCTGAGCGATCGAAGTGAGTCGAAGAGCTATAATATTCTTATGTGGTTTGTTTACATTCTCCTTTGCGAAGATGGAAGTTTATATACTGGATATTCAAATAATATAGAACAACGTTTTTCTGATCATAAAAATGGTAAGGGTGGACGCTACACTAGATCTCATAAACCTCTTAAACTAATTTATTCTGAGCAACTCCCTACCAAATCTGAAGCATTAAAAAGAGAAAGACAGATTAAGGGTTGGGTCAGAGAAAAGAAGATTAAAATTTTACATTTAGAAATTTGAAATTGGTTATTTATCCAACCCCCGCAACTACGAATCATCTTTAGTTTCTTCCATTTTATAAACACCCCAACCATATTGACCTATTTTAGTTTTAGGTTCAATTGACTTATATTTATAACCCATCTCATATAAGTCATTAAATAGAGTTCTCTCGTGGCTGTAATCCACTTGACTAGCACCAGTTTTGACTTTAATCCCTCGCCCAATACCTATATAAAGATCATAAGCTGCATGAGTATCACTACGGTGAACCACATTACTTAAGACTTCCGCTGGTTTTCTAGAATGTAGTAGCTGTATGAATTGGTCATTATCTACTTTTACAACAACCACATCTTCATATTCAGGGCCAATTAATTCTTTTCTTAATTCCCCACTTATTCCAAGCTCAGAAATCAACCTTTCCTGTCTTCTTTTTTTTGTTCCAAAAAATCTTTCAACAAACTCCATCTTAATTATTATACCATTATCTGTGCTTATTTCCAGAATAGCCTCAACACTTCGGCTTAGTTTACCCTGAACTTGTTGAAGGGCTCAGCACTGATAATTATTTCCAAAATAATTGTAGCCACCCTACCCAATTTGGAATTTTTATTTCCTCCACTTGTTTCTTTTCTGCTCTCAAAACCTGATCTATTCTTTTTTGAGAAATAAGTAAAACTGTTTCCCCTTCCCTTGCTAAATTTAACTTATTTCTGGCTTCTTCTTCTATAAATCCCACAGATTGAACAAAATTTAGCCTATTTTTTAGCTCATTATTCTTTTTTTGCAGGGAAACCAATACTTCCATTTCCTGATTTAACCGGTCACCGGATCTTAGTGAACCATAAATTTGGCTTCCCAAAGCATAGAAAATTACCAAAATAATTAAAAATATTACCCCAAAAACAATTTTCCTTTTATTTGACATATTGATCTTTACCCTATAATATGTTATTATTCACCAGATATGAATAGTTTATTAGACACAAAACAGCAATTTATTGACTTTTTAAAAGGCAAAAAACGCTCTTCTGCTACCATTTTAGCCTATGGTAAAGACATTGACCAGCTAGTTACCTATCTCGATAAGACAGGTGTTAAAGCTCCCGTTGAAATAAAGGCAGAACAATTACAATCCTTCATGGAAAAATTATCTAAAGAAAATTATACTGCCAAATCAATCTCCCGAAAAACCAATTCCACCAAAACCTTCTTTAAATTCTTGAAATCTGAGGGAATAATTGAAGCTGATCCAGCCTCAGCACTTGAACATCCTTCTTTTGAAACAAAACCACCCCGAATTTTTACTAAAATGGAATACCGGGCCCTCCGAGATGTTGCCCGCGGAGACCTCCGCATGTCTGCTGTAATTGAAGTGCTACTTCAAACAGGAGTAAGAATTGGTGAATTATCAAAGATTAATGTGGAAGATATAACTTTAAATGAGAATTCCATTGTTTATATCAGACCGGAAGAGGGTTCTTCTGAACGAACTATTCCTTTAAACAAACCGGCAGTTGAAGCTATCAAAAAATATTTGGAAATCAGACCAGAATCAAAAAACAAAGCTTTATTTATTACCAAAACCGGACGGGCTTTGCTGGTACGAAATATCCGAACAGCCATTGACCGTTATTTTAGATTGGCCAGCATCAAAGATGCCAAAGTAAATGATTTAAGACACACTTGGGTTTCTTCTCAACTTGAATCAGGAATGTCTTTAATGATG
This sequence comes from Candidatus Daviesbacteria bacterium, assembly GCA_030648645.1. GTDB lineage: Bacteria > Patescibacteriota > Microgenomatia > Daviesbacterales > UBA10151 > JAUSHL01. The sequence goes on along the minus strand of JAUSHL010000013.1, from coordinate 930 downwards.
GTTGCCAAACTTGCCGGTCATAAAAGACTTTCCACTACTGAAAAATATTTACAATATACTCCATCCAGAACTTCTGAAGACAAAATTAAGCTAGAAGAGCTTTAAGCTTAATTTAGATTTCTCGCGTTGCTCGAAAATATAAATCAAACTAGAAGAACTTTAAACAGCAAAAACCAAAGTCCCTAGCCTGAATTCTTTCTTTTATAGACTTTTTGGTGGCCGCCGATGGCTAAAAATCTAACCGTGGTTTTACCTATCCATTCATAAACTATTCTAATATCACCAGTAATAGAGAATGACCACTTCCCTGACATTCGACCAATTAATAAATGATTTCTTAACCTTGTATCTTGAGGATTATTTTGAAACCAAATAATTCTTTTATCAACTTCCTTTTTTAACTCGGGATTTTTAGAATACAATTCACCCAGTAGCTGATGGAATTTGCCAGTTTTCTCGATCTTGAACATATTTCTTTTGTTTTTTCTGCTTTATCTTGTTATGAAGCTTTTTGGACTGCTTGTCAAGATCCTCCTTAATTGGTTCTGCAGCTGATTCTAATACCTGGTCTTCAAACCATCCAGGAAAACCATTTTCCGTGATTTTATCCGCATCATACATAATTCTGCGTAAACCAGCTCTAACCACCTCACTAATAGAGTTGTATTTTCCTTCAGCTACCAATTTTTTGGCATCTTTATATAGCTTTTCCGGCATTGAAATGTTGATGGTAATTGTCATAACTACATTGTATGGTATTCATATAAAGATGTCAATCACCCAGAAGAGTGTTACACGAAATCTAAAAAGATACACATAAACGAAGTCTCAGATGATACAAAATTCTGTCATTGCGAGGAGGGTCGATTTTTCGACCCGACGAAGCAATCTTATCTATTTAAGAGATTGCCACGCTCTCCGGCAATTGCC
>JAUSHL010000002.1 GCA_030648645.1 Candidatus Daviesbacteria bacterium | reverse complement strand
TGCTCCCCTTACCAGAAACTACAAAAACAATACCCCTGGATACCAAAAGATATCTGTGCATTTCCACCCTTGCTACTTGATAATATATCTACTAATATTGGTCCCTGGGGTGGATACAATCAGCTAGCTCATTACCCAAATACATTTCTGGTATACTACTTATAAAGGGGGTGAGAATATGTATCAGCAAATGCATAAATATTTTAGTAAGCATCCATTTTACAATGGAATTGTCCATCTAGTGATCGGGATCGGGATTGGAGCAATGTTGACTTATCCTATCTTTGGTACTCATCCTGTTAAATGGGGAGTAGGTTTAATAGTAGTAGGCCTTTTAGGCCATCTTTATCCATTAATGGAAAAGAAATAATCTTGAACTAGATTTTACTTTAGAGAGTATTAGTTAACAACATTCTGATGATTGCCTGCAATAAAATTTTCGATGTTTGAAACAAATGTTTCCCAACGAGTCGTATTTGCCTCTACTGTTCTAAAAGCTACCGGCGGATAAACAATACAATTTTTGGTATCTAAAAATCTTTTTACTAGAGCGGAATCAATATCATCAGAGTGATCAAAGATAAAAGCGATATCCCCAGAACCTGCTTTTTCCATCATCGCTTCCTGATCAATTAAAGGAGGTGGTGCAAGATTAATAAAAATAGCATTCTTTTTCAAAAGATTTATTTTTTCTCTACTTATAATCCCTTCTGTTTCTTTATTTAAAGCTAAATTAAGTGAAACAAAATCGCTTTGCGACAAAACTTCATCAAGTTCTTTCTTGATAGCTCCCAGTTTTTCAATTTCGGGCTTATTAACTCTGGAAAAATAAACAACTTTCATTCCTAACCCAAGACTCATTTCTGCAATTCTTGACCCGATTTTACCCCCCCGATAACACCTAAAATTTTATCTTTTAATTCCATTCCCAAAAATTTGTCAAAAGAATAATCTTCATGTCGTGCTTGTAGCTTCGCTCTCTCTAATTCACGGGCTTGTTCAAAAAGGGAAGCAAAGAAAAATTCAGCAACAGCCTCAGTGCTGTAACCACCTAAATTACAAACAGTAATATTTTTCAAACGGGCATATTTTGCGTCAATTGCATCATATGCAGTGGAGAGCACACCGATATATTTAAGATGTAGAGCTCTATCTATAATTTCCTCATCTATTTTAGTAGAAATTTTAGCAAGGATAGCATCAACATCTTTTAGGGTTTCAAACAAATAAGGATCATCACGGGAAATAAATTGATGGAACTCAAAAAGTGCAGTAATTTTCTCTAAATATTTGAGTTCTATTTCCCCTTCTTTAAAATCAACCAATAATACTTTTGAAAACATAACCCTATTCTAGTTTTAAAAAATAAAAATATCAAGAAAAAATTTAAGTTTAAACATATCACACCCCGAGGTTAAACATATCACACCCCGAGGGTGTGATATTGAAACATACCAAAATTTCGCCATGGCGTAAAATTGGTATATATCAAATTTAAAGTCACTTTGATTTCGAACAAAAGCAAGAAGCTACAAAGTAAAAAAATTATTTATACTCAAAATATTTATATTTTGAGTTCAAGCCATTTAATGAGTCCGCCGACTGGCGGACGAATTAAATTGGCTTATTCTTGTTTAATCTGAGGGCTTTTTTGGCGTCTTGTTCCTTTTTAATTTCCACTCTTTTGGCAGTTCTTTTATCTGATTCATCCTGACATTCTTTGTTGGGACAACGGTAGACACTTTTGGTAATGGGGTAAAGATTATTTCCCATAGTAGCAGTTGTTTCTTCCATTAAAATTAATTCACAACCACAATCAAAACATTTATGAGATAATTTTTGTTCTTTGGTATCTTTAGTCTTCACGGTTGCTGTAGTATACCACAAAACTGAACTTTTTTCCTCTTTTAATGGTATAATCAGCATATGAAAAAAGTTCATGCTATCACTTGGAAAGAAAATAAATGGTTTGTGGCTAAAGCTCTGGAGGTAGAAGTAGCAAGTCAGGGTTTAAATGAAAAAGAAGCCTTGATCAACTTGAAAGAAGCTTTGGAATTATATTTTGAGGACAAAACTCAAGTTGAACTTGCTCCTGTTTATCAACCTAAACTTCAGGATTTATCTATTCAGGTTCATGCCTAAATTATATTCAGCTAAAATTATTCTTTCAGCTTTACAAAGAGCAGGTTTTGTTATTATTTCTCAAAAAGGAAGTCATATTAAACTTTATAAAAAGCAAGACACAAAAATTTTAACTGTAATTGTTCCTAATCATAAAGAAATTGCCATCGGCACATTCGGAAGTATCCTCAGACAAGCTAATCTGAACAAACAAGATCTGGAAAAACTTATCAGGTAACACTCTCTACCTTTCCACCCCAGGAGTGGGTTTGTATTGACACCTAAGGATTTATAATTTCGTCTAGTCTCAAATTATTTCATTAATGTGAAATGTGACGATCGTCACGATAATGAAAGTGATATGTCATTACATTCTCGATCGGAAAGATAATGATGCAAAAATGGTTAAGGGTAATTTGCTACATTTTGATTGTGTTCTTCTAAAGTTCTAGCATAATCAGAAACTAAGGATGTTCTGCAACGTTTCTGTTATGCTCGTCTAATGACTTCGCATAATAGGAATTACCTTTTGAATCATGATAATAATATAAATAAGGAGTTTTGGGATCAGAATTAGCTACTGCTTCCAAAGAAGAAAGTGATGGATTGGCAATTGGAGATGGAGGCAGCCCTCTATATAAATAGGTATTATACGGAGAAGCTATTTTTAAATCATCGGCAGTTAAATTTCTTTTCCACCACCCACCAGCTGGTGGATTAATTGTGCCTTTCGGGATTAAAGCATACTGAATAGTTGCATCAGCATTCAAGCCCATATCAATTTTAAATCTTTTGAGTAAAATTGATGCTACCATACGTCTTACTTCATCAGATCTGGCTTCCCTCTCCACAATTGATGCCAAAATTACTCCTTCATCAGTAGTTAACCCTAATTTTTGAATTTTATTTTTTAATTTAGTATCATACTTTTTTTCAAAATTATCCCGCAAAATTGCCACAATCTCAGATGGAGTAGCTTTGGGGTCAAACATATAAGTATCCGGAAACATATATCCCTCTTTTGCTTCATCAATGAATGCTTTATTCTTTATGCCTAATTCTTTATTCAACTTCACAGCCATTTCTTCTATTCTCCATCCTTCAATTAAAGTCACTCTTTTTTCAGTCACAATACTGGGGGTTGGAGTAGGAGCTACAAAAACTTTTTGATATATTTTTCCGCTTTTAGAAACCAAAATCACAACAACAATGATTAAAAGAATCAATAATAAAAAAGTGTATTTATTTTTCATCCAAGTACCTTTGTAAAATTAAGGCTGCAGCACAAGCATTATCATTCTTTCTTGTATTTTTGCCAAATCCCATTTCCAACATTATTTTTTTAGCATCATGTGTTGATAATGTTTCATCAGCAAGTTTTATATTTATTTTCTTTTTTAAAAAAGCCTGATATGTTTTATCTACTATTTTTCCCATCTTCCCTTCCGGTTTTCCCAAAATTATTAATTCCACATTTTCTTTTTTAATTAAATTGACAACTTTTTCCACTCCGTCTTTTAGTCCACTAATTTCTAAATTCAAAAAAGGTGTGGCTAATTTTCCTTCAGATACAGCTAAACCAATTCTTTTTAAACCCCAATCAATTCCAAGATATTTCATAGATCACTTAGGAGCAACTAAGATGGTAATATTCTGAGGCAAAAATGGTAATATTGCAAATTGCACAGGTACAGAAGGAGAGAATTTAATTTCTGATCCGACGGCATTTTCTAAACTTTGAATTTTTGCAATCGCCCCATTTACAGTAGCACCTTTAATTTCATTTTTTAATTTTTCCGTATCATATTTTGGTAATAATTTTGCAATAAATTTTGCTTTAAAAGTTAAGGTACCATCTTTATCAACTTTGGCAATATCAGCCTGAGTTTGTGCATCTTGCAAATTCATCTCAAAACCTTCCGGAATATTGGTCTGCACTAATTTTGAAACAATAGTGCGTAGATCACCATCATTGTAACTGGTACCTTTAAATCTTATAGTAGCCTGTAAAGAAAATTCACTGGCAACATCATTTACATCCTTATTAAAAGTATACTTTCCATCAACCACACTAATAGCTTCTGTTACTATTTTACTGTCGTCTGATAATTTCTTTTGAATTTCTTCCCCTACTTTAGTTTTAAGCTCATCCGTTACTTTAGCCTTTAATTTCTTCTGATCATCAGCTGTAATAACCGTCACATTTTTGGAAGTTCCGCCTGCCAATGCTTCCTCTACCCTGCCTATTACTTGTGATTTACTATAATTTCCAATCAGCATTTCTGTTCCGGCCGGTAAATTACTTTCCGGACCAATTGCCACAGCCGTAATCCCTAAAGGATCAGTTTTTCCGGGAGTTTCCACTTTTTGATAATTTGCGCCGATTGAAGAGGATTGAGAAGCAATTTGAACTGAGGTATCAAGAGTAAATTTTTTCCCACCGGTTGCAGTAAGTGTTGCACCCTGAGAAAAAGAAACACTACCATCAGTCAAATTGTATATGACCACTTTTCCTTTGGCAGGATCACCAATTTGTTTGGTACCAGAAGCTACATCTTTACCAGAACCAGTTACTGTCACTTCCGTAATTTTACCCGGAATAATTTTTTTTACCTCATCCAAAGCTGTGGCTTTAGGATCAGCTATAACATCGGTGACATTTTCGGAAATCCTTGGTTCCACAAAAATTGTCACTGTTGCTTTGACCAAAAACAAATAAGCTAAAACTAAAACAACAATTACTGCCGGAATAATTAATAATTTACCCAAAGGTAGTCTTTTATGAACATTTGTTTTAAAAGGGAAATGAAGCATGCTTTTTATTCTATGCAGAATTTTCCTTAAAGAAAACCCCGGTTTTTCCTGATGATTAATAACTTCTTCAGTTTCGTCTAACTGATGACGCGATAAAGATCTTCTGGGAACTTCCGTTTCTGAAAAATCCTCCATTTCTTCTATTTCATCTGATTCTCCCGGTAAATCCGGACTTACTAAATTATCATCCCTCAAATCTTCTTCTAAAATCTCTTCCTCCAAAATTGGCTTTTTGGGAGTCAATCTTTGCAAAGATGGTCCAGTTCTTGCTTCCTTAATATCACCTTTAACAAACCCTGTTTCAAAGGGTTCCTGTTTGCCTATATGTTTTGCAGGTCTCTCTTCTTCTTGGACTAAAGTCCTTGTCACACCACTCACTTGATGTTTATTTTTCCCGGCAAAGAAACTATGTTTTAAATCAATGTTGGGAGAAAGTTCAGAAGCACCTGCCAAAACCAAAGATGTAGTAATTATATTTTCTTCTAATATTTCAATCTTGGGAAAATGTAAAAAAGAAAGTTTGGACATCCAAGGATAAGACATTAAATCATCTTTTAATTTATTCAAGTCCATCTCTTCCTTGGTTGGATAAATCAAGATTTTAGAAGGCAACACTTCTACTTCCGTAAATTGACTCAAAGTTTTTTCAATATCTTCAAAAAGATGCTCGCCACGGGTAGTAGTGCGGGTTCCTGCAACTTTTCCACCACGAACTAAAGTCACCTCCACAAATTCTCCCAAGCCTAAAAGAATAGCTGTCGGAGGAACACCTTCCTGTTTTTGAAGCATAAAAGAAATAGCGTTGGTGTTTGCCACATAAGCCAAAGCTTCCAAATCAGTTTCTTTTAAAATTCCCCTTAATAATTTTAGATATGGTTCTTTTAAATTATCATCAATATTCCAAGAATCAGGTACTCCAAATAAAACTTTTTTTGGTTCCACTTCCAAAACTCCCAAAGAATTTTCCAAAGCCTGATAAGATTTATCCAGAAGTTCATCATTTCCCTGATAAGAAATTGTTGATTGGTTTAAAATTTCTACTTCATTATTAAAAAGGGTCCAAACAGAAGCTGTAATTTCTGACAAGCCAATCACCAGAGCAAAATAATATTCTGGCTGGGTCTGATTTTTCCCAAAAGGTAATTTGGCAGTTAGGTCATTTAAAAAACTCATGGTGATACTGATTTATTTTAACACCTCTTTCAAATCTTTGCCAACATGATATAATTAATTCGTGAATAAAACATCATTTACGATTGAGGAAGCAAAACAAATCGGGGATAAATTAAATATCACTTGGGAAAAATGGGATGTTGAACAATTTAGAATGGGGCTTGATGTAGAACTTGAGCATGGAACAATTTCTCCTTCAACCAGTGTGACTGATGATGATCCCATTAAAACAGGTAAAATAGCTTTAGCCCATCTAAATGAATTTCCTGATTATTATACTCGTTTAGCCAGATTGGAAAAAGAAGCAGATGAATTTTGGGGTAAACAGGAAAACTGATATAATTCCTTCATGACTAGCAAAGAACTCAGGGAAAAATATTTAAAATTTTTTGAAAACAAAGACCACAAAATTATTCCTTCTGCATCCTTAATCCCGGAAAACGATCCTTCAATTTTATTTACGACAGCCGGCATGCATCCACTAGTTCCATTTCTTTTAGGACAATCTCATCCTCAGGGAAAAAGATTAGTAGATGTACAAAAATGCGTCAGAACAAATGACATTGATGAAGTGGGGGATCCTTGCCACCATACTTTTTTTGAAATGTTGGGTAATTGGTCATTGGGAGATCCTGCCCGCAATGCTAGCGCAAGCGTTGCAGGCGGGTATTGGAAAAAAGAAGCAATTACATTTACTTTTGAATTTTTAACTACGGAGCTAAAAATTAATCTGGGCAAATTATTTGTTACTTGTTTTGCAGGAGATAATGATGCTCCCAAAGATACTGAATCTGCCGAAGTCTGGCAAACTCTAGGTATTCCTGAAGAAAGAATTTTTTTTAACGGCAAAGAGGAGAACTGGTGGTCCTCGCCTGGTGAAATTGGACCTTGTGGGCCAGACAGTGAAATATTTTTTGATTTAACCGGAAAACCTTGTGGAGAAAATTGTCAGCCAGGATGTTCTTGCGGCAGATTCCCGGAAATCGGCAATAATGTTTTTATGGAATATAACAAAATCTCTGATGGTAAATTTGAGAAATTAGTCCAAAGAAATGTTGATTTTGGCGGAGGTTTCGAAAGAATTTTAGCAGTAACCAATAACCTGGAAGATGATTATCAAACAGATTTATTTATTGCCATACTTGATACGATCGGCCAAAGTACGGAAAAGAAATATGAAGATAATAAAGTTGCTTTCAGAATTATTGCCGATCATTTAAGGGCCGCTGTTTTTATTATTGCTGATGGAGTAGAACCTTCTAATAAAGAAAGAGGTTATGTCCTGCGAAGACTAATCAGAAGAGCAATTTTACAACTTAAAAAATTAGGTGTTGCAGATTTAGAAAAAGCAGGATCTGAAATTGCTGAAACTGTGATTAAAACTATGGCTCCAATTTATCCTCAATTAGAAAAAAATCATGTTTCATTGATTCAAATCATTGAAACAGAAATTAAAAAATTTAATCAAACTTTAGAAAAAGGATTAAAAGAATTTTCTAAATTATCAGAAATTGATAGTAAAATTGCTTTTAATTTATTTCAAACTTATGGTTTCCCTGTAGAATTAACTGCAGAACTTGCTAAAGAGAAAAATCTACAAATTGATTTGGAAGAATTTAAAAAAGAGTTTGAGAAACATAAAGAATTATCCAGAACTGCTTCAGTTGGGATGTTTAAGGGAGGTTTGAGGGAACAATCAGAAATTACTACCAAATATCACACTGCTACTCATTTACTACACTCTGCACTGCGAAAAATTTTGGGAGATACAGTCGCACAAAAAGGCAGTAATATAACATCTGAAAGATTAAGATTTGATTTTTCTTATCCGGAAAAACTATCTGCAAAACAGATTGAAGAAATTGAAAATTTAATTAACCAAAAAATTCAGGAAAATTTGGAAATTACATCAGAGGTAATGGACAAAAACTCTGCTTTGCAGAGCGGTGCTTTGGGATTTTTTACAGAAAAATATGGGGACTCTGTAACTGTCTATTCCATCAGTCATCCCGCACTTGAAGACCAGCAGGTCGCAAGCTCCGCTTATGCGGGATCCATCTTCAGCAAAGAGATATGTGGCGGTCCTCATGTAAAAAATACCGGTGATCTTGGAACTTTTAAAATCCAAAAAGAAGAATCTGCAGGTTCAAACCTCCGCCGCATCTATGCCACACTCTCTTAATTAAGAATTTCGTCACTGTCATTGCGAGAAGCGAAGCGACGCGGTAATTTATATTCTTCGAACAGAGCGAGAAGCTTCCTTGTCATCCCGTACTTGATACGGGATCTATAAAATTACTGAGTAAATTTACTTGTAGTGAGCGTTAGTCGAATCTAAAGGTGGAAAGAATTTGGTCCTGGGTTTGTAATTGATTTGAGAAAATGATTATATCCACTACCTTATTTTTTAGAGGTAAGACATATCGCCTACAATACGCAGGTTCACAAAAGTATTTATCCTGTAGGTAACCAGAAACACCCGCAAAAGTAACAACTTTGTTATCTGATGAAGAAAACATGGGTGAGATACTGCCACTTGCATCAGTATAGGTAGCTAATTTTTTATCTAGCTCTTGCAGGGATAATTGTTGAGCATTATTTACATAAAATATAGCTATTTTTGTGTCTGATTTGGATTTAGAAAATAGCTGTATCTCCCCATCGTAATAGAGTTGTTTAGTTAGCTGTTCATTCACCTGCCAATCAGCGGGATAACTAAATGAAATACCGAGCTGATAATTTGTATATGTTTTCCAATTAGCAGTTTCTGCAGAACTAGTTGCTACTGAGCTGGCAACTGGCTGCGGCGTAACAATAGGTTTATTCTGTTTTTGGTATATCAAATATCCACCAACAGCTATTACTACAGCTATTAAAATTATTAATAATAATGGCGCCAGACCCTTCTGTTTATTCATTTTATATAAACGCTGTCTGTTTAAAATCAACCTCTATAGGAAGCTTTATATTTTTATCAGTTTCCTTGGATCTTTTAGAAAAATTCAGGACGGTAAAACCTGTAACTTCTTTAGTATGAGGATTTTTTCTGATTACCATCTCATTCTCTGTTTCGTCCGAGATATCACTGGCAGAAGGTGTGCCTTTGGAAAAATAAAGCACATCCGCTTCTTTGTCGTAAAATAAATTTAAATAATTACTTTTTTTGATACTCATATTTTTCTCCTGATAATTTACTATTGCTAAAATAGGCAGTTAAAACAAAAGCCCTGCTATTTATTTTAGCCACTCCTACTATATATTTCCCTGCCTTAATTTTAGCAAAATACTTATAGAATAACAACACTTGAGGATCAGATTTGCTTATTCTTATCTCGTCAGGTTTAGTAAATACGTCTGTAATCTTGGAAAAGTAAGGTTTCAAATCTGGATGAAAATTTAGAACATGTTTCTTACGCTCAGTGGTTAACTCAAAATCTTTACCTAAAACAGATTTATACTTCATGTTTTCCCTAATCTACCTGAAATTTATAAATCTATTTTAACAAAAAACACTCTTCCTGTCATTCCTGCAAAAGCAGGAATCTATACAAACTACCTTGTCATTCTGAGTATATTCGGCAAGATTAGAGCCTCTTTTCAGTCGGGAAATCTATGGTGGACCTCATGTAAAAAATACCGGTAAACTTGGAACTTTTAAAATTCAAAAAGAAGAATCCGCAGGATCCGGATTAAGACGTATTTACGCCATCTTGTCTGATGACTGAAAGCTGATAGCTGACGACTATCTTTTAAGATATACCACCCTATCTAAAGTCACTTTCTGACCGAATTTGGAAATTGCTGTCACGGAAATTTTATTTACCTCCGAAGATAAAGTAATTTCTTCTTTAAATTTTCCATTTGTATCTACAGCTACATTTTGTCCATTAATTAAAATTTTCATCTCCGGATCAGTTTTACCTGCAATAGAAATTAAGGCATTATCAGTAGTATATTGATCTTGAGGTGAATTTAAAGATAGGGTTGGAGGACCAATAAATTGATGAAATTGAAACCAAAGATAGATAAAAAAAGATAAAACCAAAACCCCTATTACCAAACCCAATACTCTCCCCGGAGTAATACTAAATTTAGTTTCTTTGACAGGATTGGCAAAAGTTTCCATAATATGAGGTTTATTTTTTTGGGAAGAAAATTCTCTTCTATAAATTGCCAATAATTTTTCCCTGTCCAGTCCTAAAAATTTGGCATAATTTTTGATAAATCCCTGCACAAAAGTAGGAGGTGGTAATTTTTGATAATTATCAGCCTCCAATGCAATCAAAATTTCTTTTCTGATTTTAATATTTTTCTCAACATCTTCCAGAGTATAAAATTTTGCTTCTCTTTCTTCTCTTAAAATTTGTCCAACAGTTCTCATGAGGAAATTATATATCATCTTAGATCTATTTTGTTACTTTTAATCTCTCTTGACTTTATTTTTTTCACTCCTTAAGATAAATTAATGCCTGAAAATACTAATTCATCAATCCTGCCTCCTCCCAGTGGAAGCCCTGAACAGGCTCAAAAATACTTAGAAAAATTAATTGGTTTGCTTGATCAGGAAAAAGTTTTGGTAACCCACACAGATTTAAGTAAACTTGATCCCTCTTCCCTACAGGATCATTATTATATAACTTTAAATGATTATCATGTAGAAGTTTCTCATACCAAAAAAGCAGATACAGGAGAAGATTTTTATGTTTTGCTTTTCAATAATTTAAAACAAGTGAGGGATGGCTGTTCTGAAAAAGTTATTTTAGCTTATATGAATTTCACTTCTGAGCAATTTGAGGAGTTTAAGAAATCAGCTAAAGTTCAGCTTGATAAAATTAAAGCCAGAGAAGATGCTAAAAGATTTGCAGAAGCTATGGAACCAATTGATCAGGCTTTGGAAAATTTAAATAATTCTAGTTCAATTTTAGAAACTCCGGTTGCAGAAATTTCAGAACCAGCTCCGGAACCTGAACCACAATTACCTGAAATAACCATCCCTGAAACTCATGTATCTGATATACCTATTTTCAATGAACCTATTCCAGAACCTGTCTCACAATCTACTCCACAAAATCTATCTCCCCAAACTCCTACAATATAATTAGTTGTCATTGCGATCCGGCGAAGCCGGAGAAGCAATCTCTTTCTCTGAAGTACACCTTAAAGGTGTCCACACAAATGATATTCCGTCATACTGTGTCACAAAGATGAAATTACAATATTAATTAGTTTTCTTTTACCAAATTAATTGGGGATTTCCGTTCAATTTTAAGATTTCCCTGATTGTAGTAATATGCAAAGTCGACTGAATAATGACTATTACGGTGTAAAAATTCTACTTGAGCTTTCCCCAGCTCCAAATCAAGTGGAATTAGACCAATATAGGTCACCCTGCTTGAAAAACCTTCAGGGAGATAGTAAGCCAAATTTTCTCTCATCTCTTTTTCAAAAACCCGTTCTTCCCATAAAATATTCACCATCTCTTTAGTGCTATTCAATTGACTCTCAACTTCGTGAGAAATTTTTACTTCAAAATTCTCTTGAGAGAGATTTAGGAAAGTAAATATAAAAAATACCCAAGAAATAACTATGAATGAACAAAGTAAAATAATGACCAGATGAGTTTTCATCTCACTATAAAATATTACCTTCTAAGTCAACTCCTTTTTCATAAACAGAAAAAACTTCTTTAATATACTCCTCAACTATTTTCGGATTACTATTGTAAGATCTAACTGCCTCTTTCCAACTACGCCATTTACGAATATATGGGGTTTCCAAAACACCCTTGTCATCTTCAAGAAGATACTGGGATTTATGGTATAACCAACGAACCCCCCAAAAAATACTATCTTCACAACTATCAACTGAGGGAGGAGTTTTACCACCAGGGTAACTATAGCTAATGTGCCCTACTTTATTTGAGCTTATGAATTCATTCGCTGACGTCTTACCTAAAATTGCATCTTTGGCAGGATTTAATGGATCCCAAACCTGCATCACATCAATAATATCTTTATCTGGGTAATAACCTAACCGCGACTCTCGGTAGATAATAGCCTTGATTAAGTTTGGATCCAAAGATTCTATTGGAGGATACATTTGGTTTAAGAAAAAATTATTCCAAAAATCAGTAGCTTTAATTATATAATCATCTAATTGATTATAATCACGATTGAATTTAATATCCTTATATTCTCTAAGTTTGTTATTTGTGTTATTTCCCACTCTGATCGTAATAGAATTTAAGGTTGGCATTCTGTCTGCCCAAAGTTCAATGTAATGAAGCCCTGGTAAAAAATTTACTGTAAAACTACTACTTTGTTTCTCACCTCCTAATGAGGCAATAAAATACCATAATTTATGAAGAATATTGCGATAGTTTTTTTGAACTACTCCATCTATAATTACCTTAACATCATCGCTATCTATAAATCTTCTCTTCAAAGTCGCCGTGAGCGAAAATGACATTAAAGATATATCTGTCAAGGCAACTGTTATCCAGGAACGTTTATCCCCATCTTCAGCTGGAATATTTCCAGGTAATTCCAGTTCTTCTATACTTTGTCCAGAAGAAATATATGATATTTTTATCCCTTCTAAAACTGCAGAAATATCAGGAATAAGCGACAATTGATGTTTTCCCAAGTTAAGAGGTAAAACAAAGAAAACTGTCTTTTTTAATCCATGAAGTTGACCTCCAGAAAATGAGGCTGGGCTATCAAGATATCTTTGAGAATTTTCTAATTGAGGAAACTTTTTACTATCAATTTCTATCCTTAAATCTTCATCATCACTGATTCCAAGTTGCTTTTCTCCTTGAGTTCTGGCAGTAATTTCTATTAAATATAATCCCGAAGTGGTTAATGAAAATTCTATTTCTTCTTTCGCAATAATCTTTCTCTTTTTATCATTATTAACAACTAAATCCATACTTTTATATTATGGTTTTTCTTCGGGGCTGTCAAGATATTGTCCTAGTACTTCAATTGCCTAAAACAATCATTTTAAAATAGTGTTTAGGTTATAGTTAGCCTTGCAAGAGGACGTCTGGGAGGCTAAATCTCACCCATTCCACAAAAACGATGACGACACTAATGTTGATTGCAAAAACAGTTATACTATAATAAATGCTTAAATTCTGGCAATATTTTTTGGTACTGCTTTTTATCTTTTCTTTATATTTTTTATTCCCTAAATTAAGTTTTGCAGATTGGCCTGGACCCAGATATGATTTTGATAAATCTGGAGCAGTTCCCTATCAAATTTCTGAACAGCCTCAACAAATTTGGGTCACAGGAAATTTAGGCTTTCTCTGGAATCCTCCCACAGTTGATTCAGCAGGGAATATATATCTTGGAACTGATATTGGGGGAGTTATTTCCCTTGATAAAAATGGCACCAAAAAATGGGCTACC
>JAUSHL010000022.1 GCA_030648645.1 Candidatus Daviesbacteria bacterium | reverse complement strand
GAAATTTTTCTGCGGTAGATTTACTTTTTTCTTCCAATGGTTTTTCAGATTTACTTACCAGAATGAAATATATTCAGGTAGCTCAAGCCAATGATAAAAAAGTTTTATATCAACTACAGGCTACCAAAACTACCTATAATGATCAAAAAAACGATAAAGAAACAAGACAATCCCAGCAGGAAAAATTAAAAAAAGATTTAGAAAGATATCAAGGACAATTAGGTGAGCAAAAAAAGGCTAAGCAGGATTTATTAAATGTAACCCAAAATAATGAATCTAAATTTCAATCTTTGATTGCTCAACTTCAAGCTGATGCTAATTCTGTCAGAAGAGCTTTATCTGGGATTGGTGTTAAAAAAGGTCCAGTTAAAAGAGGAGACATTATTGCTGTGGTGGGTAACACTGGTTGTTCAACAGGAGCTCATCTTCATTTTGAAGTGATGACCAATGCCAAAGTAGAAAATAATACTGTGGTGGGTAAAGAAAATAAAGTAGATCCTAAACCATTTATTGATTCAGGACAATTTGAAAAACCTCTATCAAATTATAATGGAACTGAATGTGGTTCCTCCTGCCAGCCAGGTAATATTAGTACTAGGTTTGGAGAAACATATTATATTTTAAATAATTCTGGGAGTAGTCATACAGGTTTAGACATAGTAGATTATGCAGGGACTCCTCTTCATGCAGCAGCTGATGGGATAGCTTATGAGTTTTCAGATTCTGCTGCTTGTTATCTAACAGGAACAGTGGGTAAGGGTGTAGTTATTGACCATCAAAATGGTACAGTTACCCTCTACTGGCATATTCCCTAAATATCCTCTTGCTATCTTGCCAGATGTGATACTATAAGGTTAGTGAAAATTATTTTACTCATTTTTGTATTAGTTTTATTTTTTCTTTATCCCATTAATTCTGTTTCTGCCAGCACTATTAAACTAAATGAGTTTTATTCCGCAGGAACTGGCACTGATAACCCCGACTGGGTAGAAATCTACTATAGTGATGTTGATATTTCGCTATATCAACTTAAGGACTCTTCAACCACAGGAAACCCTAAAAATCTTTCCGGTGCAACTTGCAATGGAAATTTTTGTGCTATTGACTGGTCAGATAAACTTAATCTTAACGAAGATACTATAAAATTAGTGCTTATTTCTGATCCCAATTCACCTATAGACCAAGTAACTTATGGTTCATCAGGAGATATTGCAGTACCACCAACCGGACAATCTGCAGGTAGAAATCCAGATGAAACTGGACAATGGGTAATCTTTTCCGCCACTTCTAAAGGCTCCACTAATAATACTTCACCTACAGTTACTCCCACTCCCACTCCAACTCTAACACCAACTCCTACCCCAACAAATACACCAACTCCCACTCCCACCCCCGGACCAACCAATACTCCAACTCCCACCCATACACCTACTCCCACTCATACACCAACTCCTATTAAAACTCCCACTCCTACCAAAACTCCTACTCCCAAACCAACTGTTAAACCCTCCCCCACTCTAACCCCAAATAAATCAAATAGTGAAACAGATAATCCCAATTTACCCAGCTCTATTTTAGGAGCAACATCAACCCAACCATTACCAACAATCTCTCAGGATTCAGTTAAGGATCAAAATCCACAATCTCCTTTGACTAAAATATTTTTGATAGGTGGAGGAATAGTTCTCCTCCTTTCAGGAGGTTTATTTTATACCTTCCTTGCCAAAAGAAGATCCAAATTATCATAGTTGACTTTGGGTATTATTTGGTATAATCTAAAAACATGACTCCAAATTTAGATAAATTTGAAACAAAGATTGCTATTTTCCAAAATAGAAAAATCCGCAGAGATATTCATAATGGTGAATGGTGGTTTTCTGTTGTTGATATATGTGAAGCTCTAACAAACAGCATTGATGCAGGGGCATATTGGAGAAAACTAAAACAACGGTTAAGTGAAGAAGGTAGTGAAGTCGTGACATTTTGTCACGGGTTGAAATCAAAAACTCGTGGTGGCAAAATAGGAGAGATCTACCAAAGAAAGTTTTGCTAAAGTGTCCGAAAAAATCGGACAATTAAAACTTCTTGCTTGTAATATGCATTTGAGAACAATGAAATTAATATCACTGTCGTTGCGATCCGGCGAAGCCGGAGAAGCAATCCCAAGAATAGATTGCTTCGTCGCAGACTCCTCGCAATGACGAGAAGTTTAGGTATTGTGTAAAACCTTTCTAAAACTTGTTACTGATCTTAAAAAATATTAAAATTACATCATGAAATATATCACTAAATCAGCTGAAGAAACCAGAGGATTGGGAAAAAAGATAGCCCAAAAGTACCAAAATGGTGGAATTTTGGCTTTATTTGGAGATTTAGGAGCTGGGAAAACTACTTTTACTCAGGGATTTGCCAAAGGTCTGGGAATAAAAAACAAAGTTATTTCCCCTACTTTTATTGTCATGAGACAATATCCTTTAATCAAAAATAAAGCTCATTTTTATCATATCGATCTTTACAGACTTGATCAGATCAACCAACTGGAAGAGATTGGTTTATCAGAAATTTTTGCCAATCCTCAAAATGTTATTTTAATTGAATGGGCAGAAAAGCTTGGTACACTTTTACCTAGAAATGCAGTCAAAATAAAATTTAATCATATCAAAGAAGATAGCCGGGAAATAGAAATTACCGAACCGGAGTAGGAGTTATTCTTGACCTCAATAATTCTAAAGCTGAAGTTCCTGAAGTTGTTGCAGTTTTAGTTGGTGTTATCAAACCAGATGCAGTTGCCCCGCTTGGATTGCCCAAAGTTCCTGATCCGGTCGCGGTTTCTGCAGGTGCAACCGATGGAACCACTATTTTTGGTGGAGTAGTTAAGGTTTGTTGTTCTGCCGGCAATGAAGTTGGTAAAGTGGAAGAATTACCAATTCCTAAAATAAAATAAGCAGATGCTCCAAGTGCTATTAAAATTAAAATTGCTCCTAAAATCAGCACAATCTTCGGAAATCCTTTTCTACCACTAGTTACTACCTGATTTGTCTCCGGTCCGGTTGGCGATACAACAACCGTAGGTTGGGCTACCTCTGATGGAGTTGCAGGAGCACTTCCCATTAAATTACTTAAATCAGTCGGCATTGCTTCCGGTGGAGGAGGAGTAATATTTGCTGAATTATCACCTGCTGAAGCCCAACTCGGCACTGAGGGAACATCCGGTACGCCGGCAAATGCTGGAGGAGAAACCGGCTCACTGACAGGTACAGAAGAAGGCATCAGTATTGGATTTTCTCCAAAATTAGGTGTTGTTGGTGTCATTGGTTCCGGTCCGGCAGTTGCCGGAGGAGGAGAAGTAGGCGGTACAAAAGTAGGTACCGGATCCATTACAGGTGCAGAAGATACAGAGGGAGGAGTAGCAGGTAAATCAGGTTGACCTCCCCACATTGAAGCAACAGGAGCAGGTACAGGAGGTTCTGCAATCGGTACAGGATTTACAGGTTGAGGAGTGGCTGGTACAGGATTATTTGGATCGATTGGTTGATTATCCATGGGCAGTTGATACTACCTATTAGTTTATGAATAAAGTACATCATCTGTCAATACTTCGATTACTGTTAAGGGTAATCTAAACTGTTACATATAAACGAAATCTAAATTGTTACATTATTTGTCATTGCGAGGATCCGGCTACTGCCGGAGACGAAGCAATCTATATATTGTTTTAGAGATTGCCACGCTCCTTTTGGTCGCTCGCAATGACATGAATTAAATTTAATTAGCGACCCTTTAGACTTCCTAATTGTTACATTATTTGTCATTGCGAGGATCCGGCTACTGCCGGAGACGAAGCAATCTATATATTGTTTTAGAGATTGCCACGTTCCTTTTGGTCGCTCGCAATGACATTAATTAAATTTAATTAGCGACCCTTTAGACTTCCTAAAAGTGTCACAAATGAGATTTCCCATTACAATTACCTCAGTATGACACTGAGCAAAGTCGAAGTGTCAATACTTAGTAATTTTATATATAATACACAGAGTATGTTTAATATCTTTAGTAAAATTCTTGATTCAAATGAAAAAGAAATTAGCCGGCTTACCAAATTTGTTGACCAAATTAATGCTTTAGAAAAAAAATATCAAAAATTATCTGATGAAAAATTAAAAGCTAAAGCAGAAGAATTTAAAAACACTTTCAAAAAAAATGCCGATTTAGAAGAAATTTTACCTGAGGCTTTCGCTGCCACGAGAGAGGCAGGACAAAGAGTTTTGGGACTCCGGATGTTTGATGTGCAAATGATGGCTGCAATTTCTTTGCACCATGGAAAAATTGCTGAACAAAAAACAGGAGAAGGAAAAACCTTATCAGCAGTACCTGCTTTATTTTTAAATACTATCACAGGAAAAAGTGTTCACCTTGTAACTGTTAATGATTATTTAGCTATGAGAGATTGTGGTTGGATGGGAGGAATTTTTAATGCATTGGGTGTCTCTTGTGCAACTATTATTCATGAACAAGCTTTTATTTATGATCCCAAATTTAAAAATGTTGAACATGATGATCCCAGATTAAAACACCTTCGACCTGTCAGCAGAAAAGAAGCTTACGATGCTGATATTACTTATGGCACCAATAATGAATTTGGCTTTGATTATCTAAGGGATAATATGGTTAACTCTCTTCCTCAAATGGCTCAGAGAAACCACTATTTTGCTGTAGTTGATGAGGTAGATTCAATTTTAATTGACGAAGCCAGAACTCCTTTAATTATCTCTGCTCCAGGACAAGAACCTACAAAAAAATATTATGAATTTTCCAAACTAATTGATAAATTATCTCCTGATACTGATTATGTTATTGATGAAAAACAAAGAACTGCTAATTTAACAGAACACGCTATAACCAAAATAGAAAAAATTTTAGAAGTTGAGAATCTTTATGAAAAAGATTTTTCCACTCTCCATCATATTGAACAAGCTCTAAAAGCCAGAACATTATTTTTAAAAAATAAAGATTATGTAGTCAAAGATGATGAGGTAATTATTGTTGATGAATTTACCGGAAGACTTATGCCGGGAAGAAGATATTCTGAAGGATTACATCAGGCAATTGAAGCTAAAGAAGGGGTAAAAGTTCAGCAAGAATCACAAACTTTAGCTACTATTTCTTTTCAGTATTATTTTAGGATGTATGAAAAACTGGCAGGTATGACAGGAACTGCAGCAACTGAGGCTGAAGAATTTCATAAGATTTATAAACTGGAAGTGGTAATGATTCCAACCCATATGCCCATGGTAAGAACTGATCATGCTGATGTTATTTATAAAACTATGAAGGCAAAATATACTGCTGTGGCCAATGAGGTCGAAGAACTTCATAAAAAAGGTCAACCAGTTTTAGTAGGTACTACTTCAATTGAAAAAAATGAATTTTTATCAGAACTTTTAAAAAGAAAGGGTATTTCTCATGCTCTTCTAAATGCTAAAAATCATGAAAAAGAAGCAGAAATTATCTCTCATGCAGGAGAAAAAGGAGCTGTGACTGTAGCTACCAACATGGCAGGAAGAGGTGTGGATATTAAACTGGATAAAAATGTAACAGAGTTGGGAGGACTGTTTGTGATTGGTACAGAAAGGCATGAATCAAGAAGGATTGACAATCAACTTCGTGGTAGATCAGGCAGACAAGGAGATAGTGGTGCTTCCAGATTTTATATTTCTTTAGAGGATGATATTATGAGGATTTTTGGTGGTGACCAGGTGGCCAGGGTAATGAACTTTTTAAAAATGCCTGAAGATGTACCAATTGAACATGGCATGGTTTCTAAAGCTATTGAGGGAGCCCAGAAAAAAGTTGAAGGACATAATTTTGATATCAGAAAAACCACTGTGGAATATGATGATGTGATGAATCAGCAAAGACAAATTATTTATGGGGTCAGAAAAAATATTTTAGAATCCTCAGTTGATTTACAAAAAAGCAAATTAAAGGAAGATATTTTACAAAAAATTGATACTGAAATTACCAATATTGTTACAATCAATACTTCAGAAGGATTGGATCTTAAAAAAATTGTTAGAGAATACTCTACTATCATTAATTTTGATCCTAACTCTCAAGGAGCTCTGGAGCAGGAAATTTCTAAACTTTCATCAGCAGAAAATATTACAGAATTTTTAACAAAACTTGCCCATGATCTCTATGGCGAAAAAGAAAAACAAGTGGGAGAAAATTTGGCCAGACAAATGGAAATTTTTGTTTATTTAAATACTATTGATACTTTATGGATTGAACATTTGGATACCATGGATGATTTAAGGACGGGGATAGGCCTTAGAAGTTTTGGCCAAAGAGAACCTTTGGTGGAATATAAAAAAGAAGCTTTTGAATTATTTGATAAGTTAATTACCAATATTGATTTTGAAGTTGTTCATAGGATCTACAAAGTGGCAATTCAGGGACAGGCTCCAATTCAGGCTCCCTCCCCCATCCAGGCAATAGAAAGACATCCAGAAATAGAAATTGGGGTAGAAACAGAAAGTCAGGAAGTTAGGGAAACAAAAGCTGGGAAATCTTTAAACAAAGTTTTGGAAGAAGAAGGAACAACTACTAAAGTAACAGTAGAAAGAGGTGGGAAGATTATATCAGAGGATTCTTACGGATCACAAGGCCAACTTCAAAAACACAAAATAGGCAGAAACGATCCATGTTGGTGTGGAAAAACAAAACCAAACGGTACCCCAATCAAGTACAAACATTGTCACTATCCAAATTAAAAATCAATCGCTTTATATGCTTCTTTTATAAATGGCATGAGTTTTGATTTCAAATCTTCTCTGTTATTAATAATTATAAGTTTTTTTGTCACTACTGCATGACAAAGAGGACAAAGAATACACCAATCCTTAGGATCTATAGATTTAGGTTTTATATGATGCCACTCGCAAATTTCTATACCACAAATTTCACATTTTTCTCCATATAATTTAAAAGCTCTCTTTCTATAAGTAGATTTTGATGTTCCTTTTCTATTTTTCCAAAGATTATAATTCATTCTGTAATACTTAATTACTACTTCTGTTACTCCAAGTTTATTAGCTATCTCTTTATCGGTCATTTCTCTCCAATTCATTCTAATAAAAGAACGCTCGCCTGTTAATAATTGGTGAGTCTGAGGCCTCATTCCTGCCTCTTTTAAAGCATTAGACCATAATCTAAATCTTCGAGTAACTGTACTAGGGGCAGGTCCAGGAAAATTTTTTAATTCCCGTGAGGAAGGCACTCTGCCCAAAATTTTTTCTATACCTTTAAGATAATCTATAATATCCCTTTTAGAATAATCCTTCTTAAATCTTTTGTCTTTAGTTAGATTAGCCATAAATCTTATTTAACTATAAAATATAATCGTTGTCAATAAAGTATAATTGCTGTCATTATTCAACCAAGATTTACCTCGAAGTTAGATTTTTATTGTCACCTAAAGATTTAGCCTGACACCCTTGGGGTGGACTAGCTTGACACCCTTCGGTTTCACTCAGGGCAAGCTTGCGGAGTTTAAGGTTACAAACTTCACACATTTTGGCGACATGTCGCAATTTTGTGTGATTTTTAATTAGGGTTATAATTATCTAATGGGAATTGTTAAACCTCCATGGATATCTAATGAATTTTTTAGATCTTGTCCTTTTAATTACTGTGATCATTTTGGAGACAAAGAAAAATTAGCTGTTGTTTGTATAATCTGCAAAGAGGATGTTGAAAGAATTGAAAAATGTAAAAAGGAAGGGAAAGATCCCTATGCCCTAGAAAATGTTTTTGCTGATGTTGCTCAAAATTTAGCAAAAACAATGGTTATGATCAGTCAACAAGCGAAAGAAATGGACATAGATCTTACTAATTTACCGGACGATGAAGAAATAAAAAATGAACGTTTTTATGAAAATGATCCAATATTTTTATTAATCAAAAAATATAGTAATCAAATTAAAAAGACAATAACAAACCTAGAGATAGTACCGATAGATGCCAATGTATTTTTAGTAGAAAAAGCTATTGATGCTTTATCTCATTCAGCACATTATGTTGTTGCTAAAATAGGCAGGGCTCTCAACAGTGAATTAAGAGAAGCCACAAATACTACTTATATCAAATCCTATGATAATGAAACTTCGGCGTTTTTAGCCTATCTTGCGATTGAAAGAAATTCCAGGGCTTTACTGGCACTTGCAAAACACAAACCATTAATACAACAAAGGAGATCATATCTGAAACTTTCTAAAACAAGTTTAGAACTTGCTAATATAATCCATCAGGAATTTTTCCCAGGATGGGAACTTAAATATCAGGAATATGGTTGTGAAGAATATGATCAATTATTTACACTTTAATACAAATCAAGATTAAAAATTTGTGCGTTCACCTTTGAAACTAGCTATCAACAGACAAGCGGACTAGAAACATAAAATGGACTAAACATCTATTCTGTATATAATAACATTGGATCTGTGAGATTTGAATTACCTCCACTACAAGTTCTATTTATTTCCGCTTGGGTATAAGTTTTTTCCGGTACAATCACTCCAATATGACCAAATATAACATTGTTAACTCCCTCTGCCATTTCCTCTGGAATTACTAAAGTGTAAACTGGACTACCGCTTTTTGGCTCATTCACATGCAAATTATTTAACCAGAAAAAATATCTAAATCCAACATTATCCCCCGGTCTCGTAATATACGAAATAGCAACACAGGGATAGTTTTTCTTTTTTGAATCTTTAATAATATATTCCACTGCCATCTTTTTTTCAACATAACCTTGGTTATAAACATTGACAGTCATGAAGAAAAATAAATTTTTTATTAAAATTATTGATAATAAAATTAAAACTAAATATTTACCCCATTTCCTTTTTTCATATAAAAAGGAAAACCATAAACTGACAAAAAATATTAAGATAACATTAGTTGATGCAAAATAATATTCTGAAACAGGAGAAGAAGACAAAGTAAAGAAAATTATTACCCCAAAAATCCAGGCGAGCAAAACAATTAATTCTTTCCATTTTATTAGTTTACATTTTGGTAACAAAATGGTAGATAATAAAATTATTGCCAGTAAAATTCTTTTTTCATCAAGAAAAAAACTTTGGGGAGAAAAAAATAAAGCATCGGCCGATGATCCCATTTTAATTGTTAACAAATTTAATTTACCTAAACCGGATCCTCCACCATGATTTGTTGTGAAATTAGAAATGAGGGCTAAAGTTTGAGAAAAATTATGTCTTGTTTCAAAAAAAATTAAAGGAATTGAACCAATAAAAAAAGCTATCAGAAATCCTGCAATATATTTGATCTTCGGAAATTTAAAATTTAAAACAAAAGCTGGAATTACCGATAAAAGAGCCGGCGCTAAAGCGATATGGATATGCCAAATCAGTCCCACTAATGCTCCTAGAATTACCAAAACAAATTGCCTTCCTCGGACTAACATAATAACCACATAAAATAACCAGATTGACCAAAGATTTGTTGGAGAACTAGGAACAATCCATCGGTCAAATGTAACTGATGAAATTAAAGTAGCCTGTAAAAATGCTGCAATCAGTCCCACCTTTTGATTAAATAATTTAGCAAAAACATAATAATAACTAAGTGTAGTTAAAATTCCCAATAAAGTTATGAGAATTATTGATCCTACAGGATCCATTTTGGTAATTAGATAAAAAGGTATTAATAAATAATAAAAAAGTGGTCCAATGAAAATGCCTTCGGCAGTAGTTAGTTGTCCAATTAACCGATAATGGTGATTAACTACAATATCTTTCACAATCCATGATGCCAAATCACTGTCATGAGCAAAATTTAAACGCTCAATAACCTCATAAGTTCTAAAAAAAATACTGATTAAAAATATTACCAAAAGCCAAAAAAAATATGGATGTTTTTTAAAAAATTTTACCATCCTTGGGGATGAGACTTATACCAAATTAATAATGAATCAATACTTTGTTCTAAAGTATGATTAGGCTTCCAATCCAAAACTTTTTTTGCCTTTGTAATATCAGCAATCATTTTATCTGCCTCCCCTTTTCTTCTATTTGCTGACATGGATACCGGAAAATCAACACCGGTTTTTTCTTTAACAATTTTTATAATTTCTAAGACTGAATTTCCAATACCCGTTCCTAAATTAAAAATATTACTTTCTCCTTTTTTTCCAACTAAATAATTTAGAGCCAACATATGGGCTCTGGCTAAATCTATAACATTAACATAATCACGAATGGGTGAGCCATCTGGAGTATTTACTGGAGCATAATTTAATTCAAATTTTTCTATACCCAAAGCCCCTCTTAAAGCATTTTGAATTAAATGAAATGATGGATTTTTAGAATCTCCAATTTGTCCATCATCACTGGCTCCTGTTACATTAAAATATCTTAAAAAAACATATTTTAATAAATCCATTTTTGAATACCAACCCAAAATTTCCTCGCATATCTTCTTACTTGCTCCATATGGTGAAGATGGTATCACCAGTGGATGGTTTTCATCAATGGGAATATATTGAGCATCTCCATAAACTGCACACGTTGAAGAAAATACTATATTTTTTATATTATTTTTAATTGCAGATGCAGCTAATCTTTGAAGACCAATAATATTGTTGCTAAAATATTTTGTTGGATCTTCCCACGATTCTCCAACATTACAAAGTGCAGCAAAATGTAAAATAGCATCGACTTTATGCTTCTTTAAAAATAAATCTAAATTACCACTTACTAAATCTATTTCCTCCCAAACAAACTTCTTTTTACCAAATTTTTTCTCCAGAAATCCTAGAGGTTCTCTATAACCTTTAGAAAAATTATCCAAAGCTACAATCTCAAAATTATTTTGTAATAGTAAATAAGAAGTATTTGAACCAATATATCCTCCTGCTCCTGTAACCAAAACTTTCATTCATTTATATTACCATAAACTAAGACTTGACCAAAAGACTGATTTCTGAAAAAATGAAGCGATCAAATGCTAAAAATATTGATCCTATTTTTCTTAATTCTGGGAGTTTTTTATCGCCTGTATTTAACTGCCGATAATAATTTTCTCTTCAATATGGATAATGCCCGTGATTTTGTGGATGTCAGGGAAATGGTAGTACTTCATAAAGCAAGACTCATTGGACCAACATCTGCCATTGAAGGAGTTTACAACGGACCTGCTTGGTATTATCTTTTAGCAGTTCCGTTCATTTTAACTTCTGGTAATCCATATGGTGCAATCTTAATGGAAATTTTTCTCTGGGTAATTGGGGGGGTTTTTCTTTTTAAACTTTGTAAAAATTACGGAAATTTAGTTTTAATATCAGTAGGTTTTATTTGGGTATATTCAAATTACATAGTGCTGACAACACTTTATTCTTTTAATCCCAATCCGGTTACCTTACTTACTCCATTATTTATTTATTTATTAAAAAGATATTTGGAAACTAATAAAATATTTTTCTCAATTAGTACCTTTTTATTAGGAGGATTATTTTTTAATTTTGAAATGAATTTTGGAATTTTTGTTTTACCAATTATTTTCTTTTCAATAATCTTCTCTCAAAAAACAATTTTTTTAAAAACAAAAACTTTTTGGATCGGGTTTGGATTTTTTATTCTAACATTACTTCCTCAATTATTTTTTGATTTCCGCCATCAATTTATTATGACCAATTCTTTACTCAGATTTATTACAACTCCATCCTCATCAGGTAAATTATTTAGTTTAACAACTCAGATAACTTCTATATTTGAAAAATTCTTTAATGTTTTTGCTCCTACTTTATTTAATCTGCAACTGCTAACTAAAATCGTAATTATGCTTTTTGTGATTACTTTTTTTAAATTTATCAAAAATAATCTTGTAAAAAAAGATCTTGCATTTTTAATTTCTTTAATTACTATCACAGTGCCATTTCTAGGATATATTATTTTGCCTGTTTCAGTTAATTCCTGGCATTTAGGAGCAGAAGTAGTTTCATTTATTATTCTACTGGCGTTTACTTTACATCAATTAAGAAACTGGAATCTTTTAGGAAAAATAATTTCTATTTTAATTTGTTTATTTATAATTTTTTATGTTTTCTGGGATTTTACTAATTCATTTTCTCTGCACAAACCAAAAAGCATGGATGTTTCCAATATTGATAATGAAATTAAAGCTATAGATTATGTTTACCAAAAAGCTGATGGCAAAAATTTTAAAGTTTATGTTTATTTACCATCAGTGATTGATTATCCATACCAATATCTTTTTTGGTGGAGAGGTTTAGAAAAATATGGATATGTACCTAAAGACTATGCGTATTTACCGGCGATGCCACCATATATTAGTAATAAAAATAGTTTACCAAATGGATCTAATCCTCCGGATTCTAATTTAATATTTTTAATTAAAGAACCGGACAGAATTAAAATAAGGCATCTTTGGGAAAATAGCTTTACAAAATATCCTTTAATAAAATCAGAATGGGTCGGACCGATACAAGTCGAAACCAGAAAAGAAAATTAAATTTATCAGAAATTACGAATTTATTCTTCGAACGAAGTGAGAAGTTCTCTCCGCCAAATGGCGGATCGAACGATAATATTTTAGATAACTCTTGTTTGTTTTGGTTTGATCTCTGCAAAACCAGTATATTTTTGTAAAGCTTTTGGAATTTTTACCGATCCATCTTTTTGCTGAAAATTTTCTAATATGGCAATAATAATTCTTGGAGTAGGTAAAGCAGTATTGTTTAACATATACACATATTTTTTCTCTTTATTTTCTCCTTCATATTTCACATCTAATCTTCTTGATTGCCAATCAAAAAAATTACTAGCTGAACCAGTTTCCCCATATCTATCTAATCCTGGCATCCAAGCCTCATAATCAAATTGTTTATATTTTCCGGCAGAAAGATCTCCAAGACAAATTCTAATCACTCTATATGGCAAACCCAATTCTTCATGCATTTCTTTGGTAATTTCCACCATTTCTTGCTGAAGTTTATCTGATAATTCAACATCTGCAGAAGATAAAACTACTTGTTCTACTTTCATAAATTCATGAACTCTAAAAAGTCCTTTTGTCTCTTTACCATAACTGCCTATTTCACTTCTATAACATTGGCTAAAACCACAAAGCCTCATTGGTAAATCTTCTTTTTTTAAAACCTCACCGGAATAATAAGCTAATAAAGAAGGTTCTGCTGTACCAATTAAAAACTTTCTTTCACTGCTTATTTCTCCATTAGCTTCTTTATCTGGACTACTAACTTGGTAAATTTCATCTGTTTGAGGATTATAATGTGAACCTTTAAAATAGCCACTGCCAAAAAGGGCAAATTCCTTGATCAATGTTGGAGGAATCATTGGTTTATATCCTTTTGTTATCATTTTTGACAATGCATACATCATAATTCCCATTTGTAACATTACACCTTCGTTCTTCATATAATATCCTCTGTATCCTCCAACTTTTGCTCCTCTTTCAAAATCTAAAATATCTAATTCTTTCCCTAGTACAATATGAGTTTTCGGTTGAAAATCAAAAGTAGGCTTCTCTCCCCATTGATATATTCCAACATTATCTTTATCTGAATTACCTTTTGGAGTATCTTCTGCAGGAATCGTTGGTACTAAAACCATCAGTTGATTAAATTGATTTTCTATTTCTTTTAATTCATTTTCTAAACCATTTAATTCATCTTTAATTTCTTTTCCTTTTTCAATATCTCTTTTTTGAGCTGTTTCATTTCTTTGGCGTCTTAAATCTTCAACTTTTGCTAAAAGTTCCTTTCTTTTTTTATCAACAGTTAAAAGTTCATCGACATTCAAATTAATACCTTTATCTGTAACTGCCTTTTTAAGTATATCTATATTCTCTCTAATAAAATTTATGTCCAGCATATTTTCTTTCCTGTCATTGCGAACGAAGTGAAGCAATCTCTAAATTAGATTGCTTCGTCACTACATTTCTCGCAATGACAAACTAAAGCTCCAAACTTTCTGAAATATCTTTCATTGCTTGTAAAGATATTTTAACAAATAACTCTAAAGAAATCTCTAGATGTTTTACCCCCTCCAAAATATCTTCCCTTCTGGTACCTTTAGCAAATTTTGGTTCTTTAAACCTTTTTAACACTGATTCAATTGTTAAATCATTAATTTTTTTACTTGGCAAAACTAACGTTGAGGCAACTATTAATCCGGTTAATGAATCACAGGCAAATAAAGACCAGTCCATTTTTGATTCCGGTTTTACCCCTGTTGCAGGATTATGAGAGGCCATAGCATGAGCTACACTGGCAGGAAGTGTAATTTGTTTTTCTTTTTTTATCCACTCGGTAATTAAAATTCCTTGTTTTTCTACCGGAACATCATCATTATAATCTCCATCATGCAAAAGTCCGGCAAGCGCCCAAGTTCTTTCTTTATTTGATTCAAAACGGCGGGACAGTGCCCTCATCACAGCCTCTGTTGCCAACATATGTTTTAAAATATTTGGGTTAGTAATTTTTTCTTGTACAAACTTTAATGCTTCTTCTCTATCCATAGATAATAATTTTAAATTTTAAATTTTTAATTTTAAAATTGGTTTAAAATTTGATTTTTAAAATTTGAGTTTACTTTTTCCTTTCAGGTTTTAAGGTTGGAAACAATATCACATCAGCAATAGCCGGAGAATCAGTCATTGTCATAATCCATCTGTCAATTCCCGGACCAATCCCTGAAGTTGGTGGTATTCCATATTCCAAAGCTTCTAAGAAATCTTCATCTGTCTTTTGAGCTTCTTTATTTCCTTTTTTCTCTTTCTTTTTTTCATTTAACCAAGCCTCTTTTAAAACTCTGGAATCATTTTGTTCTGACCAATTTGTACCCATTTCCATACCTGAAACATAAATATCAAAACTTTCCACAAACTTTGAATTATCAGCACATCTTTTTGCCAAAGGATAAAAGTCAGCCGGATAATCATAAATAAAAGTTGGTTGAATAAGCTCAGAAGTACATTTTTTCTCAAAAATCTCCAATAAAATTTCTCCATCTGTCATATAATCATGAATTTGCACTCCCAATTTTTCTGCCAAAGCAGATGCTTTTTCTAAAGTATCAATTTCTTCAAAACTAATTCCGGTATATTTTCTAAATAAATCAGCCAGTTTAATTCTCTTCCACGGTCTTTTATAATCAATTGTTACTCCCTGAAAA
Organism: Candidatus Daviesbacteria bacterium; assembly: GCA_030648645.1. Taxonomy (GTDB): domain Bacteria; phylum Patescibacteriota; class Microgenomatia; order Daviesbacterales; family UBA10151; genus JAUSHL01. Next base: position 1,681 of record JAUSHL010000022.1, on the reverse strand, counting down.
GGTAATTTTGTAGTTTTAAAAACCTCCAAAGCCACATATTCAAACATTTCCTCTATCAGATTCATATTATCCGTATAATCAGCATAAGCTTCCATTGTTTCTAACATGGTAAATTCCGGATTATGATTTTTATCCATTCCTTCATTGCGGAATGTATGTCCCATTTCAAACACTTTCTCAAAACCTCCCACAATCAATCTTTTTAGATAAAGTTCATTGGAAATTCGAAGATATAAATCCATATCTAAAGTATTATGACGGGTTTTAAATGGCCTGGCCCGACCTCCACCGTATATTGGCTGTAAAATAGGATTTTCAACTTCAATATACCCCTTTTTCTCAATTAAAAATTTCCTGATAGTATAAACAATCAAAGATCTTTTTCTCACTACATCTTTCACCTCTGGATTCATTAATAAATCCAAATATCTTTTCCTATATCTTTCCTCCACATCTTTCAATCCATACCAAGAAGAAGGAAGGGGTCTTAAAGATTTTGTCAGAAGTTCAAAGGAAGAAACTTTAACAGTTATTTCCCCTGCCCGGGTTTTAAAAATTTCTCCCTCTGCCGAAATAAAATCCCCCAAATCTAAATTATTTAAGAAGTCATACTTCTCAGGAAGTTCACTTTGTGAAAAAAATAACTGGATTTTCCCAGAATCATCCTCTAAATCTGTAAAAGTAATTTTTCCATGGGGACGTAAAGATCTGAGCCTCCCCGCAACAAAAACCTTTTTACCCATTAGCTTTTTAGCATCTTGAGTCAATATTCTGTTGGCAGGCTTGCCCGCCGAAGTCTTGACGGAGGCTGGATATGGATTTATACCAAGTTTCTCAATATTTTTTAATTTTTTAAGTCTCTCTTTTTGTAAATTATCTAAAGCCATGCCTAAATTATAGCAGTTTCATACCCAAAATGCTCTACTTTGGGTTCAAGCTATTTAACGAGAGTTACAGATGCGAGTTAAATTGGCTTATCTGATCTTTAAAACCTTGGCTTCATATTTGAAAGTTGGAGTTGTAACCTGAGCCTTTTCTCCTGCCCGAAGCCCCAATAAGGATGCTCCCAGTGGAGATTCATTGGAAATTCTTTTCTTTGTAGGATCTGCCTCAACTTTTCCCACAATAGTATATTCATCTATTTTTCCATCAATATTTATTCTCACTGTTGACCCCAAAGTAATCGTGTCACTATTTTGGTTTTGAGTAATTACTTTAGGACTTCTTAGAGATTCTTCCAAATCAGCAATTCGATGTTCAATTAAAGCCTGTTCATCCAAAGCTGCCTGATATTCTGAACTTTCATCAATATCTTCAAATTCTCTGGCTTTTAAAATTCTTTCCGAAGCTTCGACTCTTTTTATGGTTTTTAAAAAATCCAATTCAAGTTTGGCTTCCTGTAAACCTCCAAGAGTAAAATATATATTACTGGCAGATCTTACCGATCTACTGTCTTTAATCATTTTTAGTAAAATAAAAGAGGAAAACTATCTGCAAATTTTATTAAAATTCAACCAAATTGTCAATTCAGTAATATTGCTCTTACTCCAATTTAGAAATGTCATACTCCGCCAAAATTAAAATGTCATGGTATCAGGATCAGCTATTATGAACTATCCTATGTTGCTATGCCTGATATTCCACTTAAAGAAGAGGAAAAACAAAAACTTGAAGTTATTAT
>JAUSHL010000005.1 GCA_030648645.1 Candidatus Daviesbacteria bacterium | reverse complement strand
TTAAGAGATTGCCACGCTCTCCGGCAATTGCCGGATCGCTCGCAATGACAAAGAGTAGTTAATTAAAGGACACAAAAAATGTTTGAGATTGTTTCAGTTCAGATTTCGCAAAACTATATCAATTGAGATTTCGCATTACAGAAGAGCTTTAAACTGCAAAGACCAAAGTTCCTGTTTTGACTGCTTGGGAAACTTTTAAGCCAAACTGATCTTTTGGTTTTACCTCTTCCACTTCTTTATGTTCAATTTGCAAAGAATCTATTTTTTGAGTAAATTCATCACTTCCATGTTTGAATTTAATTTCATCCCCAACTTTTAATTTTCCCTTTTGTAAATCAATTATAGCCACACCAATTTTATCGTAATAATGAATAACTTTTCCAATTGAATCCATTTCATCACCCCCCTTCGCCATCCGAAGCTTTACGCATAGGATGGTTGCTAATATATTTTAGTTTGCTGCATATTGTAGTTTTCCTTCTACGGCTTCGGGGGGCAAGCCCCCTTTTTTTGGTAGGCCCGGCAGGACTCGAACCTGCAACCCCCAAGATATAAGCTTGGTGCTCCGCCATTGAGCTACGGGCCTATGACGCTAATTATACCAAAAAAGATCATTTTTTAGTCCATAGCAATTAGAAATAGCCTTAATTGACATAGCTATTTTTTCACTCAAGACAACTGTTCCGCACCGCAAATTACAAGTCCCATGACCATAACCTTTATAAGTTAAATCCTCACGATTAGTTTTCTTGATATATGGCTTATTAAATTGCGTTTTAGGTATAACTAAAGTCCGCGACCAAAAGTCGATTTCTTTTTCTATATCCATATCCTTATAAAGATGTAAGCCTATCTTAATTCTTTCTTTCGGAACCTCTAAAGCATTCATCATCCAATATATGGCAAACATTAAAACTTTTGGGTCTGTATTACTGACTGAAACTTGACCATGTTGCTTGCTCCCTTCACCCCAATAAAGAAATAGCCCAGCTACAAAAAGTTCTTTTTCTGATAAAGGAAGAAGCCACGTCTTTTGATCCTCAAAAACTTTCGTTAATCTGGTTAATTTTTTCTTCTGAAATGTTTTGATAAATTTTTCTCTTCCCAGATCTCTGGAAAGACTTTTATTTTTACATAGTAATTTTTCTTGCTCATCTGTTAAAGGTAAATTTCTTAGCCAATCACTTAATGTACTTTTAGGAGCACTCAAGGCTCTCTTAATTTGACCATATGTTTGACCTTGCTGGCGTAATTTGATTGCTTGTTCTCTAAGAAGTATTTTTGACATTCGTACCTACTATCATATGTTATATAGATAGTTAATTCAAGGTACAGAAAATATATTATTTTCCAATTGAATTTAGAATAATTGTGATCATAATAGCTACTGCTATAGCTGAAATTAGAGGAATATAAAGTTGTATTCCCCTATTAATGTTAATATCCCAAGGGAATCTGGGCAAATTAGAATTAATATTAAACACCAAAGTTAAAAGCAATAAAACCAGAACAAATATATAAAAACCTCTGATCATAGTTTGGACCTTGTGATGATTTCAGATTCTACCTCCACTACATCCCTACCATAAGTAAGTCTGGATAATTCTCTAATTGCCTGAGCAATATCTGCTCTTTTTAAAGCATTCCAAGCATCAAAATTTGGCTTGGTATACATGGAAAAAGGCGGAATTGGCTCACCTTTAACCTGAGTTTTTACATAAACAGTCCAAGCTTCAATATTAACCAGATCATTTTCCGAAAAAGTTGGGGCAAATTCATGCTGTAAGAAATTGGCATCAGTTACTCCAACCCGGTAAGTCATAATTGATCCGACGTTTCCAAAAATAGCATTTTTAATATCATCTGACATCTGCCCAATAAACTGATTAGCAACTGTTAAATTTAACCGATATTTTCTGGCCTCAGACAAAATAGTGGCAAAAGTATCAGTGGCAAAATTTTGAAACTCATCAACATATAAATAAAAATCCCGTCTTTGTTCTTCCGGAATATTGGCCCTAGACATAGCTGCAGCAAGTATTTTTGGCACTAACACAAGTCCCAAAAAGTTGGAATTTTCCTCTCCCAATTTTCCTTTGGATAAATTAACAATTAAAATTTTGCCATTATCCATAATATCCCTTAAATTAAAGGATGATTTGCTTTGACCAATAATATTTCTCATCATTTTATTGGTAACAAACCGGCCAAATTTAGAAACTGTGTAATCCAAAACTTCTGATTTATGAAAATCAGAAGTGTGCGCAATCTGATCAGTCCAATAACGTCTGACAATCGGATCTGAGACATGAGGTAAAAGCTCTCTCACAAATTCCGGATCCTGCATCACCCTCATCACTTCAATAAAAGTATTTCCCGGAACCGACATCACAGTAAGCATGGCATTTCGAACTCCATGTTCAAAACGGGGACCAATAATACCGGTTTTGTTGGGATCAAAAAGTTTATACATGAGTCCTAAAATATTGGCTGTGACAAAATGTTTCTCATCTTCTGTTTCTGCTTCCAACATATTCATGCCAAAAGGACGTGACGCATCACCCGGATCAAAATAGATGACATCTTGCGCCCGGTGAGGCGGAATTAAAGACAATAACTCCTCCGCTGCATCACCGTGAGGATCAATAAAACAAAGTCCTTTGCCGGCCATAATATCCTGAAGCATCAAACCTTTCATTAAAGTTGTTTTACCGGTACCGGTTCTTCCAATAATATACATATGCCTTCTTCGATCGTCTTCTCCGATATAAACAGGTCGCTCTGTACCTCTAAAAATAGATTTTCCAAGATATAAGCCACTATTGGGAATTTTTTCGGAAGCCGGAGCAGAGCGGGAGGGAAGCCAGATAATGTGTGGAGTAATTACTGATTTATTAGGAAAATGAAAAATTGAAGCAACTTCATCAGCCGTTAAAACCGGAGTTTTACTGTATTTTGGCATAAACCTATAAATAAAATCCATCATGAAGCCTTTTTCTGATTTAACTTTGGCTCCGGCGAAGGAATTGTAAGGACCGGAAAATTGTTCAAAAGAGGCTTTGATATTAGATAAATGTGCCTTGGCATTATCTTTGGAATTGGAAGAAACAACTGCCCTGATGGACACATGAAATCCATTTCTGGACATTTTCCCCTCCACTGCTTCCAGTTGTTTAGCATCCGGTGGAGCTTTAGGAACATCAGGTTTACCGGGATCTTTTTCTTTTTTGAGCCAACGTTTACCAAAATCTTTCCATTTTCCATCAGCCGGCTGGACAATTATTTGCACTACTGCTCCCTCTTCCGCTCCCATTTTAGCCAAAGCTGAAGTTAAAGATGACATTGGATCAGTCGGTAAATCACGGAAAGTTTTAATGGGAAAGAAGTCCTGCCCTTTTAATTTATATTGAGCATAAGCAGTAGAACCTTTTTCGGAGAAAATATTATATTCCGGCACAACTTTAATTGAAGCATCAGGGTAGGCACCATTAATTTGTTTTTCCACTAAATCCTGCAGAGATTTATGGACACAAATATAAAATTTAATTGTTTCATGCAAAGCTACAATTTCAAAAGAAACCTGCGCCTGTGGTTTTCGGTTAAAATGTCCGGTATTTTTTTTAATGGAATAAAGGGAGGCAAACAATTGCTCCATAGCATCAATTTTTATTTCATTATCTTTGGGAATCATGACTTGTAAAAGTACTGAAGCTAATGATCTTTTTTCCCGGTCTCTATTTCTGTACCAAGCCCAAAAATATTTACTAAAATAGATTGCCATTAACAAAAGAGTCGATACTCCCACAAAAACCAAAACGATAATTATCAAAATATTAAAAATAGCTGGTTCAGTTGTGGTTGTGGCTTCCATAAATTCAAGCTTTTTCTTTTATATTATCATCCGGATGCTGTCTTTTAATTCTTCCTAAAAGTAAATTTAGAAAACCCCCCTTTTTTTTATCGGTATTGGGAGCGTATCTTACAGTGGATGGATTAAAAGGATTTAAAGCCTGCAAATCTTCCCCAACTTTTTCAGCAAATGATTCTTCCTGATCAGAGGGGGCAACAGTTGAAGGATCAACCGACAAATTATCTGCTACACCTTGTTGTAATGTTTGATCATGAACCTTGGAATCAGATCCAGGTTGTAATGGATTTTTTTTATTGGCAGTGTCCATGGATTTATTATACCCAAAATATTTTATTTTACAAAATTTTGATTTCATAAATATCTTAATTATTCAGTATTTTCCAATATTTTATCATTGTCATCCCGCACTTCGTCCAAAGGACGATCAACCTTTGGTTGATGATGCGGGATCTATATAAATAATCATTGGTATAGATTCCTGCTTTCGCAGGAATGACATGTAATTATTATTATTATAGAACTAGAACTGCAAAACGCTTATAACACTATTCAAAAAAGGTGGAAGAATTGCCAAAAATGCCAGATTAGAACTTGAACAAAAATCAGGGAAAAAAATTGTGAGTGGTGAAAATTTTAAGTTACCTAATAAAAATAGACTAAACAGATAAATTTGCTAAAAATTTTTCCACATCTAAAGCAGCCTTTGCTCCAGAGCCACAAGCTGTGACCACCTGTCTATATTTAGTATCTGCTACATCTCCTGCTGCAAAAACTCCAGGAATAGATGTTTGAGTATCCCCTGTTAAAATAATATGTCCCGTGGGATCTAAATCTATTTGCCCTTTTAAAAATTCAGTTTCAGGCAAGTAACCCACAGCTATAAACACCCCATCTACTTCTATCTCAGAAGTTTCTCCACTCTGATTATTTTTAATTTTTACTCCAGTTACTTTTTCAGCCAAAGGCTGACCAGCCTTTGGCTGGTCCTCCCCTAAAATCTCAACTACTTCACTGTTAAACATAAACTTAACATTGGGTAAAGCTTTAACCTGGACTTGCAAAACTTCCTGACCCCTAAGCTCATCCCTTCTGTGGATCAAAGTTACAGATTCAGCAATTTTAGCAAGATACAAAGCTTCTTTTAAAGCACTGTCTCCTCCTCCTACCACTATTACTTTTTTTCCTTTGAAAAATGGACCATCACAGGTAGCACAAACAGAAACT
>JAUSHL010000044.1 GCA_030648645.1 Candidatus Daviesbacteria bacterium | reverse complement strand
CCGCAGGTCGCAAGCTTTGCTTTAGACCGCAGGTCGCAAGCTTTGCTTTAGACCGCAGGTCGCAAGCTTTGCTTTAGACCGCAGGTCGCAAGCTTTGCTTTAGACCGCAGGTCGCAAGCTTTGCTTATAGATTAACCGTTTAATATTTTTTCAAATGGGGTAGTTCCCTTAAATGGACCAATTATTTGCAAATTAAATCTATTTTTTTGAAAAAGTTCACGGGCTACATTTTGAACATCTTCCAAAGTAACAACATCAATATTCTTTAAATAATTTTCAAAAGTTTCAATTTCCCGATCTAAAACAAAATTCACTCCAAAATATTCTGCCAGAAAATTTGTGGATTCAGATCTAATTGCCAATCTTCCTCTTTCCATTTCCTTAGCTTTTTTTAATTCATCTATAGTTACTTTTTCCAAAGTTGTTTTTAAGAACTCATCTTTTATTATAGAAATTCCTTCTTTAATTTTTTCCAATTTTAATCCAGCATGGGCTAAAAATAATCCTGTATCAATGTAAGGTGCATGAGTGGCTGCAACTGAATATGCCAACCCTCTTCTTTCTCTTACCTGTCGAAACAATCTTGAGGACATTCCCTCTCCTAAAATTATTCCCAAAATACGGGCCGCAAATCTTTTTTGATTATTTCTATCATAACCTTCTACTCCAAAAGCAATATGCACCTGATCAGTTTTTTTATAGAAAACATTAACTTTAGGTTTGTCCTGTTTTACAGCTTTGTAAGGTTTAAAAGAAATCTTTTCGCCTTTTGGTAAATCCAGGAAATATTTTTCGGCAACTTCATCAATATTTTTTGGTAAATTGCCCACATAAATTAAAGCCATGTTTTGTGGGGAGTAAAGAGAACTCATATATTTAATAAGATCATTTCTGGTAATTTTTTTAACCACTTGCTCCTGACCTCCAACATCCCAACCAATTGGCTGATCACCAAATTGCAATTTTTCATATAAATCAAAAATATATCTTGGAGGTAAATCTTTATACATGCGCAGTTCCTCTACAATTACCCCTTTTTCTTTTTCTATTTCTGCGCTGTCAAATAAAGATTCTTTGATCATTGAGGACAAAATATCTGAGGAAAGTTCTAAATGCTTTTTGGCAGATTTAATCCAATAATAAGTTATTTCTTTATCTGTTCCGGCATTATTGACCGCTCCAATTCCATCTACTAAGTTGGCAATTACCTCTGCCGATGGATATTTTTTGGAACCTTTAAAAAACATGTGTTCTAAAAAATGGGATATCCCATTGATATTTTTAGTTTCATATCTACTCCCTGCACCTACAGCTATCATAGTAGTTACAGAATCCAGGTGAGGAATATCCACAGTGATTAAAGTTAATCCATTTTTTAAAGTAGAAATTTTGTACATGGGCTTTAGTCTAACAAATACTGGATTAAGAAACAATAAAGCAATTTAACCCGTCCACTAGTGGCGGACTCGTTAAATATTTTGAACCCGAAATATTGTAAGTTTCGGGTATAAAGCAATTTGTCATTCCTGCGAAAGCAGGAATCCATATAGATCCCGTATAAGCAAAGCTTGCGACCTGACGGTCTTCAAGTACGGGATGACATGTATTTAATCTTTGAACCGGATGCAGTATCTTCAATTTCAAATCCCAATTTTTCTATTTCATGTCGCAATTCATCTGACTTTTTGAAATCTCCAGCTTTGCGGACAGTTTCTCTCTCTTCAATTAATTTTTTAACTTCCTCCGGAACCTCAATTTTCTTTCCCAGAAACTCATCAAGCTTGAGTCCCAAAATTTTATCCATTTCTAAAATTGTGGCGGATTTATTTTCTGATGGTAAATCGGATTTTACCATTTCCCACATTATGGCCAGGGCCTTTGGCAGACTCAAATCATCATTAGCAGCCTCAAAAAACCTTTGCTCAAACTCAGCACATCCTATTTTAGGCTGATCCCAGGCTCTAATCTCAGCCCTTAGATTATCCAAAGCAGATTGAGCCCCTTCCAAACTCTCCCAAGTAAAATTAATCCCCTGCCTATAATGAGAAGTTAAAATTAAATACCTAAGCGCCAAAGGATCAAATCCTTTTTCTTGTAAGTCAGTAACCAATACATTATTCCCTAAACTTTTACTCATTTTTTGACCATCAATAACTAACCAATCATTGTGCAGCCAGTAATTTGCAGTTTGTGTGCCATACGCTCCAAAAGCTTGGGCAATTTCATTGGTATGATGAACCGGAATATGCTCCCTGCCCCCTGTGTGAATATCAAATTTTTCTCCCAAGTATTTTGTGGACATTGCAGTACACTCAATATGCCATCCTGGAAAACCCTTACCCCAAGGACTGTCCCACAACATTATATGTTCCGGTTGATTAGTAACCCAAAGCAGAAAATCCCAAGGTTTCTTTTTTTCCGGATCCACTTCTACTCTTGCTCCGGCCGATTGTTTTTCTAAATTTAATTTTGAAAAATCAGCATATTCAGGAAATTTTCCTGTATCAAAAACTAAACCTGTTTTTGTTTTATAAGTAAAACCACGGTTTTCAATCTTCTTTATTAATTCAATTATTTCATTTATATGATCTGTGGCTTTACATAAAATATCTGGTTTTTGAATATTTAAAAGATCCATACTACTTATAAATTGCTTCATATATTTTTCAGCAATTTCCCAAACAGAAAGTCCTTCTCTTTTTGCCCCTTTTTCCATCTTATCTTCACCAGTATCTGCATCACCTTCATTGTCCCCAGTCATGTGTCCTACATCAGTAATATTCATCACCCATTTCACATCAAACCCATCAACTTTTAACAATCTAACCAGCACATCCCATTGAACATAAGCATACATATGACCAATATGTTGATTCCAATAAACAGTTGGTCCACAGGAATAAATTCCAACTTTTTTATCATTGATGGGCTCAAAATCCGCTATTTTTCTAGTTAAAGTATTAAAAAGTTTTAACATAATATTTGTATTCTAGCTTTAAATCAAGATAAAAATCAAGATTTCTCCGGCACAATATACTTAGAAGCATAGAAATCCGGAACTTTATCAATAGGATATTTACCTTTTCGATTATCTTCAATAAAAGAAGTCAAACGTGATCGCCTTTCCATTAATTTATCCACATACTTTGTAGCTGCAATATTTAAATAACTTTTCCAATGTTTATCTTTTGGAGATTTCTTGTAATAATGTTCTAAACTTCCCAAAAATTGGTTTATAGATTCAATCCATTTTCCTGCAATATAAACCTCAAAAGGATTTAATGTCCAAGTATTATTCACCTCTGTTAAAGCTTTTAAATAAAGCGACATTTTAGGTTCTTTTCCTGAATCTAAAATTTTTTGAATCTCTTCTTCTTTTATTGTCTCCCGAAGCAGTGGCACCGGAAAAATATAATAATTATAAAATCTGCCTTCATTGGTATTTAACATCAAAATACCATTCATTAAAACTCTTGCTACCCTACCATTTCCATCATCAAAAGGATGCAAATCTCCAACAACAGCATAATGAGCTGCAGATGCTACACGTAATGCTCCATATAAATCTTCATGATTTTCCGGTTTTTCTAAATTTTTTATTTCTTCTTCCAGCCATGTTTCAAATTTGTAAACATGATCCTCAAGATCTTTTGTTAAAACTGGTTTTCTGTCTCCAACTCTGACATCATCACTAACTCTAAATTTTCCTGCCCAACCCGGGTAATAATCTAAAACTTCACGGTGAAGAGATTGTAATATTCCCGGTCCCAATCCTTTTTTCTCTCCTCCAATTTTTTTGTGCTGAATAATTTTTACAACATGTCTTCTGGCACATTCAATGCAATGAGCAATCTGTTTAGTTAGAGGTGGAGGAATTACCTCTGTTGCAGGAAGAAAAATCTCACTATTATCTATCATCTTTATCATTATGACATATATTTTCTGAAGGATTAAGACTTTCTTCAGCAAGTATCTGCCCGGCTTTAATAAAAGCTTCCTCAGTACTCATATTAGGATTTTCTTCCAAAAGAGCATCAACTATAATTAAAGCTTTATTTCTTGTGTTTTCTTCCTCCATGATTTGTCTAAATTCTGGTGGCAAATCATTATTTTTAGAATCATTTTCTGCCATAATTTTATCCTCCCACTCCACCTTTTATTTCTGTTTTTCGGGATTCTTTTTGTAAAGCTGTCATTTGTTGGCTCTTTTTTTGCTGTTGCATTACTTCATATTGTTTAACTTTTTTCTTTTCATCATCCTCATGAACTTTTTGCTGTTCTTTTTGTTTTCCCTCTTGTCTCACTTTTTGTTGAGCTGAATCTAATTGTTTATTCCAATTGATTATATTCAAAGCCCACTGTTTCTTTTTTACATCCTCTTCCTGTTTTCTTTTTTGTTCCACAGGATCAATTTGTTTTTGAGGAGTACTGCCAATAACAGATTGCGCCCCCTCTTCAATCGCTTTCCCCACTTCATCCGTCACAGGTTTCACCACTGCTTCATGTACATCTTTTACCATCTGCCCAATTCCTGATTTCACACCATCTGCCATAAGATTAGTATAACAGATATAAAATTCAAATTTTAAAGTTTAAATTTTAAAACAAATTTAAAATTAAAAATTAAAAATTTAAAATTATATTTAATACTTTTTCCTTCCTTCCAAGGATCTGGTAAGTGTAGTTGCATCAGCATATTCGATATCAGATCCAACCGGCAAACCACGGGCAATCCTGGTGACAGAAACACCAAGTGGAGAAATTAATCTTTCAATATACATAGCTGTAGCTTCCCCTTCCATAGTTGGATTAGTTGCCAAAATTATTTCTTCGACCCGCGAAGGTTCACCGGAGTGGGTTTTCAATCTTCCCAAAAGCTCTTTGATTTTCAATTCATCGGGTCCAATATTTTCCATCGGGGAAATTTTTCCATGAAGTACATGATATATACCCTTAAAATTTGTCCGCTCCAAAGCTAGAACATCCAATGGATCTTCCACCACGGCAATAATTGATTTATCACGGGAAATGTCTGAACAAATCTCACAAGGAGTATTTTCGGAGATATTAAAGCAAGACTCACAAATAACAGTTTTTTCTTTTAAATCGAGGGCTGATCTGGCCAAAGCCTCTGCTTCTTCCTTTGGGGCATGGAGTAAATGATAAACTAATCTTTGGGCAGTTTTAGGACCAATACCGGGTAATCTTTCAAAGCTTTCTATTAAATTTTGGACCACCTTAGGAACTGTAGACATATCTTTTGAATTCTAACACGTAAAAACTGTCATTGCGAGGAGCGAAGCGACGTGGCAATCTATACTATTTTTCTGTGTAAGGCTTCATGTATATATCTCCAATATTACGACTATTATCTTCTCTAAATATAGTTATACCACCAATTTGTACTTCCGACGTGTTGCTTCGAATATCTTCTACATAACCTTTCCATGCTTCATCCCAACATTGTCTTGCTAACTCCGTAGGAATAATTGCAGGTAAAGTTTTTGCTTTTTCATAGATTCGTTTCATCATTGGAGAATCAGTCCCAGCTATCATTTTATCTAGTCTCCCAATTCTATCTTCTGTCATATTTTCTCTTCTTCCAAATTACATTCCTGGCAAACCTAGACCACCCATCATTGGTTTCATTTCATCAGCTGCTACTTTTTGAGTTACAACATCAGGTCTACCTTCTAATTCCACTCCCACAGTTTCCTTTTCTTGATCAAAACAAAATGTTATTGGAGGAGGAAATTCTGCTTTTGGTCCTTCAATTCTTCTGAATCTCCAGCTATACCATGTCCAGAGTCCTCGTTGTGGTTCTAGATTATGTCTCTGTCCTTTCAAATCAATGACATGCGGATATGACACAGATCGTTCACCAAATTGAGGACCTCTCAGCCATCTTAATTTATATTCCAACCCTATACCCCAGCCCATACTAGAGTAGAAACCTTCAAAAGTTTTTTCATATTTCTGTTCTTTACCCATGTCTTTCCACACTTTATAACAACCCATATTAATTTGTCAATAGTTTGCTTAGTGTTACACGAAATCTAAAAAGATACACATAAACGAAGTCTCAGATGATACAAAATTCTGTCATTGCGAGGAGTCCGCCAGCTGGCGGACGACGAAGCAATCTTATCTATTTAAGAGATTGCCACGCTCTCCGGCAATTGCCGGATCGCTCGCAATGACAAAGAGTAGTTAATTAAAGGACACAAAAAATGTTTGAGATTGTTTCAGTTCAGATTTCGCAAAACTATATCAATTGAGATTTCGCATTACACTTAGTTCGATCAATCGGTCAATAGTGCGATAATCTACATATTTCCTATAACAATAATACGCACGTAGTGACAATTGTTACTTTACTTTAGGTAAAAAAGTTAGCAATTAATTTATTTTGGTTTTCTAATTTCTCAACCTCCAAATACTCCACTTCAGCTCTTACTCCAAAATAATTTCTCAAATATTGTACTATTTCAAAACAAGGATAGGGATGAACAAAAACACTATTTTGTAATTTATAAAAACCTAGTTTTTTCATTTTTCTTCTGAGCATTTCTCTGGAGGAATTTTTAGTTATAGGAATGTCAAAAATAACAATCCTCCATTTTCCATCCCATGTCTGTGGTTCTTCAATTTTTAGTAGGTCAATCTTATATCTAGCTAATTTTTTCTTTCCCTCTTTGGTAAGCTTAACGGTAGTAATTCCATTTTTCTTTTTTATAATTTCTACAAGTCCTCTTTTATGTAGTCTTTTCAACTCCTGATTAATTCTGGCAATATTTATTTTTTGTAAGAGAGGTAAAGCTTTGGCAAGTCCCGGAGCAACCATCACTGCTGATATAATACCAATTATCCCTAAAGCAATCACAATATTTTTAGCAATTTCTTTTTGTTTATCAGTTAAATATGGCTTATTTTTTATCCGCTTATTATTCACATATTTAATGTATCACTAAAAAACTATGATAACAACTTATCGCATGTAGGTAGTATTGTTAGCTATAAAATATTCATAAAACTCTTTATTTCCTTCTGAGCATGTTACTCCATCGTATATCTTGGGAACAACAACCATTAACAGCAACCACTAAACCACTATCGGAGAATTTAGCAAAAAATGAGGCTAATTACCAGAAGAGATACTACAACTTTTAACCCTTCAAAAAGTTAACGTAATAACGCGATAGCCAAAGAATCATTAACCCATCCTTTGACAGCTTGGTATCTATCTAGAACCCGTTCTATAAAAGGTCTTCTCATAAACTGATCGACTTCATCCGCTGCTTTTTCAAAAGTATTTATATCCAGCGCTGAATTTAAAATTTCCAAAATGTAATGTCCAGTTTTTTTGAAACGAACTCCGAAAGGATGAGGATAATCAGTTGTGATAATTTCCCGCACAGTAATATCAGAGTGTTTATTATCAACTGATACTTTATTTGGCCAAGAAAAATTGATTAAATAGTAATCTGGATCTTTTGGATATTTATGTCTTATTTTTGATATCTTATGTCCATAAGGGACCTCCGCCATTCTAACTATAACCATTGCCACATCTTTCCCCTTCCCTATAGCCCCATTTGTCACAATGATTCCTTCATTTTCTCTCCCAGTTCTTAGCATATTGTATTCTATGAATATTCTACCAAATAATTTTACATTGTCAAGAAGATAAACTACCCCGCAGTAAACTGCGGGGTATCCCTTCGGGCAAGTTTGATCACTCCTTTGCTTCATCCTCGCAGCAAGCTACGAGGTATTCGCAAAGTTTGAATAAAGAATACATTTACGATCCGGACATTCCACCCATTAAACCCTTCATTTCTTCTGCTGCTACTTTTTGGGATTGCTTCAAAGCTTCATTTACAGCTTCGGCCACTTTATCCAAATTATTATCACCTGAGATGGAAACAATTTTTTGGTCACCAGTCATTGCTACAATTACACCTTTGTGTTCCACAGTAATTTTAATCAGCTGAAGTCTTTTTTGCACTTCCATTGCCTGATCTCTCATTTTTTTCAAATCACCAAGTTGTTTTAAATTATCAAACATTCCCATAGTTCTTATTATACAATAACTGTCATTCCTGCGAAAGCAGGAATCTATTTAAATAATCCTTATCTGGCCATCTACAAGCTTGATTTTACCTTTGGCAAATAGAGAAAAAGTATCAATTACCAATTGTTCCTCTGCCGGAAGTAATTTTTTCTCGTAACTTTCCAAAGTTTCTCCCTCTTTTATTGAGACTTCCACTCTTTTTACCACCAATCCTCCGGCATCAGCAATGGGCACTGCTAAATGAATACACGACCCCAATCTTGGTAATTTTAATTCAATGGCTCGGGTTATAACTTCATCATGTTCTCCCTGTAAAACCGGAATTTCTTTTCCACTTTCCAATTTAACTGTTTCATCACCGGAATTTTCTCCCAATTGTGCCGGATGAAGATTAAAAACAAAAGGGAAAAATTTTAGGAATTCCTTAGAAACTACTAAATCCCAACCCAGCATAAATACAGCACTTGGTCTTTGAGGATATTTTTGAGTTAAAAATGATCCTAAAATTTGAAAATATTCTTTTCTAAAATCATCATCTTTTAAATCAGGATTTACCTCTTTTGCTGAATTTCTCATTTGAATTAAATTAAAATAAGCTGTGGGAATTCCTCTTTTTTTACTTTCGGCAATTCCAATTACATCTTCCCCATTTTTTAAGGCTTTGTGAGAAACCACCATGGAAATTTCTGCCAGATCCGGATTTTTATCTAAATATTGTAAAAGTGCAGGAACTCTGCTTCCTCCACCAATTAAAAGAGCAATAATAGGTTTTTCAAATTCTTTCATGATCTGTAAATAATAAAGGTCACGCCTTTAAAAGTCAATTTAATGATGTTTGACAAACACGAAACTCTGAAATATAATTCTCATCAGAATGGAAAAAGGAAATCAAGGACAAACACCAGAAAAAGAAGGAAACACTATAACAGGACATTTCACTTTACCTACTCTCGAAGGACCAATTTCCCTTGAATATTCTTTCAAAATTACTGAAGGTGTGGATTTATTAAGACAATATTTACCTTCAGTCTACCTACTGCTTTCAGACCTGTTACCAGATATAGATTCTATTCAATCTAAGGAAAAATATATGAAAGATCTTGAAAAACGATTAGAAGAGAATTCAAATCGAATGAAGTCATGGAGAGATCTTAAAGATCAGTTTCTAGGTGATACAAATACCAATCTGAAACAAAAATATGAAGTTACAGCCACCATTAATGCTTTAAAAAGGACAGGTATGACCGTTGAAGATTTGCTAATTCACGAACACGAACTCTTCATTGGTGATATCCGTACAATTGGTGCTAAAAGATGGCCAATTGTTCGGGCTTTACAGGAAACTATTAAAAAACAACGGGAAATTTAATTTACTGTCTCTGAATTAAAAATTTCTGAGGCGATTTTTATTATCTCATCATCAGCTGCCATTTCCACATTTGCCAACTCTTCTGCCCTAACTGGTTTTTGCCCTAAAACAGTTGAAACTTTAATTGATCTTCCTAAAATATCCGAAAAAATTGATTCCAATAAATCCCGGCTTTTTGGAGCCTCTAGAATTCTTTGATGAAAAGAATATGGCACTTCAATTATCATATTTGACTCCCCACATTCGGAAATTTTGGCACTTCGAAGTAGTGCTTCCAGTGAAAAATTAAAAGCCCTGATTGTTTCCAAAACATAAGTCCATTTATCTTTTATTTTTTGAATATCGGAAGAATTGTCATCGCGAGAATCCTGAGCGATATGCGAAGGAGACGTGGCGATCTCTGTTTGAGACTTGTCCCGAGCGAAGTCGAGAGATTGCTTCTCCGGCAATTGCCGGATCGCAATGACATTCACTGGTGTACTGACAACCGGCAAACTTTTTTCTGACAACTGAGAACTGACAACTTCCGTCAAAGACGGACCAGCCTTTGGCTGGGATGACTGAGCACTTTCCACCACCGCTATTTCCAAAGGTAAACTGGCAATTGAGGCAAATCTACCTTGTTCTAAACTTTTTTGAAAAATATCCAAAGTAGAAATTAAGTGATTCATTTCAAATTTTTCTGCCATACTTTCCAAAATTTTATATTTATCCAAAGACACTTCATTTTTAACTAAACTCTCACCCAAATCATGTTTTATAAAGAAAATTTGCCTTAACATATCCATAAAAGATAAAGTCAGTTCTTTAATATTTACTCCTTTAGAAATTTCCGAAGTTAAATTTTTTAAAGCCTTGGAGGATTCTTTTTGGGCAATATTTTCTAAAATTACACCAATATTTTCAAACACACCTGATCCTAAATTTTCCTCAATAACTTTTTGATCAATACTCTCGTGAGTTGATAAAAGATCCAAAAGTTTAATTCCATCCCGAAAACTCCCCTGAGCTTTTTTGGCAAGAATAGTTAATGATTCATCATCAATTTTAATTTTTTCCAATTTTGCAACTTTGCTCATTGCCTCTTTAAGTTCTTCAAGGGACGCCTGTTTAAATTCTAATTTTTGTACTCTGGACAAAATTGTCTGAGGAATTTTAGCAAGTTCAGTAGTTGCCAAGATAAATAAAACATGAGAAGGTGGCTCTTCCAGTGTCTTTAAAAGGGCATTAAAAGCCTCTGCTGAAAGCATGTGCACCTCATCAATAATGTAGACTTTTTTTAAAGATTTGCTGGGGGAAAGTTTGATATTTTCCCGTAAAGATCTAATATCATCAATACCGCGATTAGAGGCTGCATCCATTTCAATAACATCCATATTAGATCCTTCTGTAATTGAAAGACAAGATGAACATTTATTGCAGGGAACTGAGCTTACCTCTTTTCCTGTCATCCCCGATCTAATCGGGGATCCATCTGATTCTTGATCATGGATTCCCGCTTTCGCGGGAATGACAATGGATTCACAATTTACTATTTTAGCCAAGATTCTAGCGGTTGATGTTTTGCCGGTTCCCCGGGGACCATAAAATAAATAGGCATGGGCAAGTTTACCCTCAGACAAAGCTGATTTTAAGGCAAGTTTAACATTTGCCTGTCCAATTAATTCTTCTAAAGTTTGTGAGCGGTATTTCCTGTATAAAACCATAAAAGTAGAGTACAGGTAACAGGTTACATTTTACTGTTTAAAAAAACAATATCCCATTTCACGATCATTCATGATGAATACCCAAGAGGTGATCCAGTCCGTGTAATGCCAAAAAATTTATTTCTTCATCTACAGAAATACCCTCTTCAGAGGCATTTTTTACAGCAAAGGGGTAAGAAATTACAATTGATCCCAGTCTTAATATTTTATCAGGAGTATTAGCAAAACCCTCTCTCCCTCCTTCGGTTAAAGAAAAAGATAAAACATCAGTTGAAGAATCAATTTTACGGTATTGAAGATTCAAATCATGCATTTTCCGGTCTCCTACCACATTAATTTCCACTTCAGTATTTTTAGTAAGTCCCTGTTTTTTTAAAGCATCCAAAATTATTGTGTTAATGACAGATTTGTTAATTTTATAGCGGGGGTCCGAAGTTATTATTATATTAAGCATACAAATAATTTTAAATTTTTAATTTTAAATTTTAAAATTGGTTTAAAATTTTAATTTTGAGTTTTAAAATTTTTTCCTTACTAAAGCTGAAACCCTACCTCCATCAGCTTGACCGGCAACTTTACCCATCACCATGCCAATTACTTTACCCATATCAGAAATTTGGGAAGCTCCGGTTTTTGAAATTGCTTCGTTTATAATAATTTCAAGCTCAGCATCAGAAAGTTGTTTCGGTAAATAATTTACCAAAATTTCTGCCTCTTTTTCTTCTTTCAAAGCAGAATCTTCCCGTCCTCCAGTTCTAAATCCAGCAGATGCTTCTTTTCTTTTTTTAACTTCCCTTTGTACTACATTTATGATTTCTTCATCAGAAAGCTCGCTTTTTCCCCCTTCTCTTTGTTTGATTTCACTGTAGCGAATCTCAGAAATTAGCATTCGTAAAACACTAGTTTTTATCTCATCTTTTGCAAGTTGAGCATCTTTTAAATCAGAATGGATTTTATCAAGAAGCATTAAGGATTAAGCCTCCTGGCCCGCATGATTTTACGCATTTTTTCAGCGCGTCTTTCTTGTCGTTTTTGTGATTCAGTTTTATGATATTCAAGGTCTCGATATTCAGCAATAGCATTTTCCAAAACTATCTTTTTCTGAAATTTTCTGATTACAGAATCAGTAGTATCGTTTGGACCACGTCTAATAATAATAGACATGTAAAAAAACACCTCCCTTTATATTAATGGTATTTTACCCTAATTATGCAGTTTTTACCAGAGTCTTTAATAAATCAAGAGTTTTTATTTGTCTTAAGCTGTGTTTTAGGTGTAATCTTGGTTCTTGGGCTTCAAATTGAGCTTTCATTTTGGCATCCTGAATTTTATCAATTTCAGCTTGAACATCTATATCGGTTACATCAACTTTTTCTGACTTGGCAACTTCGGAAAGTCCCAATTCCATTCTGACATTTTTTTCGGCTTGAACTTTCCATTCCGCTTTTAATGATTCCAAAGTTTTATTTTGACCTTTTAAATAATCTTCAAGTAAAAGTCCCATATCAGCCACCCTCCTTTGGAGGGATACCAGCATTCTGTTTAATTCATCATCTACTAAAATATCAGGTAATTCCACGATAGTAATTTTTTCCACTTCCTGCAAGATTGCTTCTTCATAATCTAATTCATTATTATATTTGGCTTCATTTTCCAAATCAGCTTTTATTTTTGTTTTTAAATCTGTCAATGACAGGGCTCCCACAGCTTTGGCAAAATTATCATCAGGAATATCACCTGAAGGTTGTGTTACAGGTTGGGGTTGATTAAAAGACATTGATCCCTCAGCTTGTGGAGACTGTCCACTCTGGTCTGGAGACTGCTTGTCCGCCGAAGCTTTAGCGTAGGAGGATTTCGCTTTCCATCTCTTAAATAAATCATCAACTAATTTATTTACATCCTCATCAGTAATAATTTTCACTGCAGGTTTGACAGCCTTAATAGTTTTATAATCTCCAATTTTTATTTCCGGTTTTTCGGTAATTTGGGCTTTAAAAGATAAATCTGCGCCTTTAGCAAAAGAAACGAGTTGATATTTTGGATAATCAATTGGGACGATAGTTGATCCTTGTAAAGATTCCACTAAAAATTGAGGCATAACTGTTTTTAAAAATTCATCCTGAAGTTTACTGCCTAGATTTTGTTCAACCATAGGTAGTGGAGCCTGTCCTTTTCTAAATCCGGAAATTTCTAAATCGGCAGATAATTTTTGTAAAGTTTCATCCCATTTTGATTGAAGATCGCTCCATGGCACAGTTATGGAAACTTCAACAATAGATTTTGGCTGTTTTAAAATATTTTTTGTAATCATAGCTAAAGAAGTTTAACAAAATTTACACTTAAAATCAATGGAGAAATGTAGGTGAGCTAGCGGATCGTATACACCTTTCAGTTAGAATTAAGGGTCTTAGATATATTAAAGCGGCATTTAAACTTGCCGGCATTACATCACTATCTGAGCTGAAAGGAGGTATAGATGAAAACTGGACAACAAC
>JAUSHL010000020.1 GCA_030648645.1 Candidatus Daviesbacteria bacterium | reverse complement strand
CCTTTGGAAGAAAAACCAGAAAGTTTATCAATAATCCATTCCACAAAAATGTGTGGAGCAGGTGTGGGCTGGTGTTTGGTAAAACAACTTGTGACTTGGGGCTTAGCACAGGAACTTTTAGATTTAGTAGCACTGGCTACTATTGCAGACATGGTTCCCCTTTTGGGAGTAAACAGAGTATTGGTAAAAGTTGGCTTAAAACAAATGAACAAAACCAAAAGAGTTGGACTTTTATCTTTGATGAAAGATGCAGGACTGGAGTTAGGAAATATTGGAACTTATGAAATTGGTTATATTTTAGGACCAAGATTAAATGCCAAAGGAAGATTGGAACATGCTTTGGATTCTTTAAGACTGCTTTGCACTAAAGATGTAGAGAAAGCGAGGAAATTGGCCAAAATGCTATCTGACACCAACACTCAGAAAAAGCAACTAGTGGAAGATGCAATTGTCGAAGCCAAAGAAATAATCAAAATATCACACCCCAGGGGTGTGATACAGAAAAAGATTTTGGTGCTATATTCTAAAAATTGGATTCCCGGAATTGTGGGATTAGTGGCGGGTAGAATATCTGATGAATATAATTTACCCACCATTGCCATTTCTTTGGGAGAGGTTGAATCGAAAGGTTCAGCCAGATCCATAAAAGGAATAAATATTGTTGAAACTATCAGTATGTGTTCTGAATTTTTAATCAAAGTAGGAGGACATCCACAAGCTGCCGGTTTCACGATTGAAACTACTAAAATAGAAATTTTTAAACAAAATTTGGAAAAAGTTGCTGATAAAATTGATTTTGCCAAAGATGGATATTTAGCAATTGATGCAATTTTAAATCCTCAAATAATTACTAAAAAAATGATTGGGGTAATTGAACAATTTGAACCGTTTGGTATTGAAAATAATAAACCGGTTTTTGCAAGTTTAAAAGTTCCTGTGACAGATTTAAAGACGGTTGGATCCGGTAAACATTTAAAATTTAAAGCTGGAGGGATTGATGGTATCGCTTTTTCCAAAGGAGATTTAATGGAAAAATTAAAAGAAAATCAATTAATTGATGTAATTTATTATTTAGAAATTAATAAATTTAATGGTAATGAAACATTACAACTTAAAGTATTAGATGTACAATATTAATTCTATGGATTTATTTACTGATCCAATTATTCAAAAAGCTTTTGATTTTGCTAATTTATCATTGGCAGGACAAAAACGCCTTTCCGGCGAAAATGTGATTGATCATTGCAAGAGGGTGGAAAAAATACTTTGGGATTTGGATGTCCGCGATCCGATTACTTTATCAACCGCCATTTTGCATCATGCAATTTTGGATGGGGCAGCAACCAGTGAGGATATTAAAAAAGAATTTGGAGAAGAAATAGTTGTCATGCTTGAAACAATTGATAAATTACAAGTGATTAAGTTAAATGAAAATTCGGAGTTGGATTTTAGTGAACAATTGCGAAAAATGTTTTTAGTATTGGCAAAAGATTTAAGAATAGTGCTGATAAAACTTGCCGATATTGCTGATAATTTAACCACTTTAAAATATTTAAAACCGGAAAAGAGAAAAGAAGTGGCAGAGGAAACTTTAGAAATTTTTGCTCCGCTTTGTGACAGATTAGGTATGGGTGAACTCCGGGGTCAAATGCAGGATTTAGCATTTGAAAATTTATATCCGAAAGAATATCTATGGCTTAAAGGTTACATTACAAATGATTTAGAAAATTTAGGCAAAGATTTGCTAAAGATTAAAGCGGAATTAATTACAGTTTTAAAAGAAAAAAAGATTGATGCAGAAATTCAAAGCCGGATTAAACATACTTATTCTTTATATACTAAATTACTACGTCCGGAAATAGACAAAGATTTAAAAAAAGTAAAAGATTTAATTGCTTTGCGGATTATCGTAAATACAGAAGAGGAATGTTATAAATCTTTAGATATTGTCCAAAATTTGTATAAAATATTACCGGACTTGGATGCTGTTTCAGATTATATTGTTCACCCCAAACCAAATGGTTATAGATCGATTCATATAAAAGTTTATGGACCGAATAATTTACCTTTTGAAATCCAAATTAGAACAAGACAAATGCATGAAGAAGCAGAATATGGATTGGCTGCTCATTGGAATTATGCTGAGAAAAAAGAAAGCGGATTATCTGATGAAAAAATTAGTCAGGGGTTTGCCACAAGTGCGGAAAAATTAGAATGGGTCAAGAGTTTGGGTCAATGGCAAAAAGAGATTTCTGATAATCAGGAGTTTTTAAAAACTGTTAAAACTGATTTTTTCGGAACCAGAATTTATTGTTTTACCCCAAAAGGAGATGTGAAAGATTTACCGGATGGAGCAACCCCAATTGACTTTGCTTACCGGGTACATACGGATTTAGGTAATAGGATTACAGGAGTAAAAGTTAATGGAAAAGTTGTAGCGTTGGATAGTAAATTAAAAAATGGTAATGTGGTGGAAATTTTATTATCTAAAGATTTAAAGAAAAAACCCAGCAGAGATTGGTTACAATTTGTGGTAACCGGTCTTGCCAGAAGACAAATTAAAAGAGCTTTTAATTAAATTATTATGATTTAATTTTTTTCTCAGGTTTTACTGCAGGTTCATAATTATTTGTTTCAGAGTTATAAATCCATTCTATATCTATTACTCCAGGAAATCTGGGTTCCTGTTCTGAATCTGGTTGTTTAATGCCACTAAATAATTTGAGTTTTTCTTGTTCCATATTTTTCACCCCCAAAAAAACCTCCCATTTTGGGAGGTTGGCTTTAAAGCTTTTAACTTTTTAGATTATTTTACCTAAAAAGCCCTCCCAAATTTGGTTGGAGGACTAACAAAGTAACATTTAAACTAATTAAACAACTAATATTCATAAAGTTATTGATTATCATTTTAAGCTAAAAAATAGCCTCTTGTCAAGCCCAAAATTTTTTGCTACTATTAAACAGTCAAATGCTTATGCAATTCAATCAATTTTATTTTTGGTTTACATTTAATTCCCTTCAAGGGAGATTGGTTGATGTCTTGAAGAATTAAAAAAGTCTTCAGGAAAAAGAGAAACCAAACTCCCGCAAGGGAGTTTTTTTGTGGAAAAAACATTGATCCACCTACGCTGAAAGCTTCGGTGGACAAGAAAGGAGGTGTGAAAAATGAATATTGAAAATGGTTTATCATATCAAATTAAAGAATCTTATAAAAGACTTGTGGCAGAAAAGGTAAATGGTGGTATATGCCCAAAAAGTATGGGTGAGTTATTGGATCTTCTAACAAATAGACCTGGTATGGTGGAAATTTTAAAACAATATGTCGAAGGGACGGAAATACGTAAAGATTATAAGATCGACAAATAAATTTATCCGTTGCTAAGATTAAGTGAAGCTGATATGATCAATTAATCATGGAACGAACATTAATTTTAGATTGCAACGAAAAAATTGGTGAAAAAGTGAAAATTTGCGGCTGGGTGCAAACCCGCCGTGATCATGGAAAAATTATTTTCTTAGATATTCTTGATCGTTCTGGGGTAATTCAGGTGGTAGTTTCGCCTGAGCAAGTACACCTCGGAGGAGTTCCCTCGGCTTCGCTCGGGACCACCGTCCGAGGTGATTTTAATTTGCGTCACCAAGATGTGGTCTGTATAGAAGGTAGCGTTGCAAAACGTCCGGAAAAATTAATTAATTCAAATTTAGAAACTGGAACCATTGAATTGCAAGCCAAAAATATTGAAGTTTTGTCCAAGGCAGAAGATTTACCATTTGATCCATTTGGTGATTCAGAACCTAATTTAGATTTGCGTCTTGACTGGAGATTTTTGGATTTACGCCGTCCGCAATCAGCTTTAATTTTTAAAGTATGGACAATTATGGAACAAGCGTTTACTGAATATTGTATTTCCAATGATTTTATTGAAATTCATTCTCCAAAAACAGTAGTAACTTCAACAGAATCAGGATCTGAACTTTTTGAAATTACATATTTTGATAAAAAAGCCTATTTAGCACAATCTCCTCAATTATATAAACAGATGGCGATGGCTTCCGGATTAGAAAAAGTTTTTGAAATTGGTCCGGTTTTTCGGGCGAATCCATCGTTTACTTCCCGACATGATACGGAATTTACTATGTATGATATTGAAATGTCATTTATTAATTCTCATTTTGATTTAATGACAGAAGAAGAAAAAATGGTTAAAGCAATGGTTGAAGCTGTTAAAAATAAATATGGTGAGCAAGTTAAAAAATATTTTGATCGGGAAATTATTATTCCTACATTGCCATTTCCTAAATTAACTTTTAAAGAAGCCAAAGAGATTTTAGCTAAATTAGGTATTAAGAGTGAAAAAGCAGAAGATTTTTCTCCGGAAGAAGAGAGGGAAATCTCGAAATATATATTGAAAGAACATGGTCATGAATTTGTTTTTATTCATGATTGGCCCGCTTCGGCTCGGGCTTTTTATAGTATGAGATTGGAATCTGATCCTAAATTAAGTAAAACATTTGATCTTTTATGGAATGGTTTAGAAATTACCAGTGGAGCACAAAGAGAACATCGTTATGATATATTGGTTAAGCAAATCGAAGAAAAAGGTTTCGGTATTAAGCCTTTTGAATCATATCTTAGTTTTTTTAGGTATGGAATGCCTCCTCATGGTGGTTTTGCTCCAGGTCCAAGCAGAATGGTGATGAAAATGTTAAATTTGAATAATGTCAGAGAAGTAACTTATCTTTATCGTGGACCAAATAGACTGACTCCCTAAAATGATGCCCATTTTATATACCATTGCCGTAACTTTCTTATCGATTAGTGTATTAATTGGATTACCTTCAGTCACTAATTTAATTCAAACTAAAGTTGAAGCCAGTAATATTCCCAATAATAAAGTTCTAACACAGAATGAATTTCAGCCTCCAATTGAAATTATCAAACCAATTCCTATTCCTAAAAATCAGGGAATACCTGCACCATTAATTTATGCTTCAGCTGTTGTGGTCAAAGATTTAGCTACCAATACTTTACTTTTTGGTCAGGGAGAAAATCAAAGAGTGCCGATTGCTTCAACTACCAAAATTATGACAGCGCTGGTGGCAGTAGAACATTTTAGACCTAATGATGTTTTGATAGTTCCGGAAAATATTTTTACCATAACCGGATCATCGATGGGATTAAAACCCGGAGAACAGCTATCTTTTAGAAGTGTGCTTTATGGAATGTTACTGAATTCCGGTAATGATGCAGCTTATACCATTGCTCAAAATTATCCTGGGGGATTTAATGTTTTTGTTCAAGCCATGAACAAAAAGGCGATAAGTTTAGGACTCATCAATACTCATTTTACAAATCCGGCCGGTTTTGATGATGTAAATCATTATTCATCAGCCGAAGATTTAGCCAAAATTGCAAGTTTAGCTATTGAAAATTCTCAACTGGCCCGGGTGGTTTCTACCAAAGAAACATCTGTTGCATCCTTAGATAAAACAACAATTCATTCTTTGAAAAATTTAAATAAATTACTTGATGAGCCGGGAGTTTTGGGAATAAAAACCGGAACCACACCTGCCGCCCGAGAAAATTTGGTGGGATTGGTGGAAAGAGATGGACATAAAATTTTAACAGTAGTTTTGGGGAGCAATGACCGGTTTGGAGAAACTGATAAATTATTTAATTGGGTTTATTCTAATTTTGTGTGGAAATAATTGCAGGTACGAGTCCTACAAAATCAGGGCCTTCAAATACAAACACCGGTTGTAAATAAGGAGTATATTCTTCAGTTTCTAAATATGCCAAATATACAGAAGTAATAGAAACTTTAGATTGTGATGATTCAATACTCACAAATCCACTTCCTGATTTTAATTCATCAAAAGCTTCTTGTGCAGTTTTTAAAGGATAAGTGGAAGAGGTAGTTTGATCAATGGTCCAGTAAGTATAGTTCAATCTGGGATATTGATTTATTTCCGGACCATTGACAGCAGCTTTAACTAAGCCCTGATTAAAAAGTGGAGTTACGATTGGCAGATTATCAAAATTAATTGGGAATAAATAAACTTGAGCCGATGTGGAATCTTTAGCATTATCGTTATTATATTGGACATTAGATTTACCATTTTTTAGATTATCAATTAATAAATTATTTAAGGCTAAATAATTTTTAAAATCAGTTACCATTTTATCTTTATCCGATAAATTTGCCTGAGCAGAATTGGTGGCTATTTTTTCTGCATTACTGGCAGAAAAAGTAAAATTTCCGGTTGCCAAATCAATGGTCATTTCTCCGCCCAGATCATTAGTAAATTTATAAATATTAGCAGATACACTTTCCGGTCCTTCCGGAAAACCTAAATTTTTTGCCAGTGCGATAGATTTTTCCGGAGCAAGTAGAGTCACACTTGATTGAGGGATAAAATAAACTTTCAAAAATTTGGGAGTTTCAGGAAGATTACCTGTTACAGTATCCAAAGAATAACCATAATTGGAAGAAGTAACTTTTGAAGCAGGAAAATTTATAGGAGGTAAGATACCAAATTTCATTTCCGGTTTTTCCACAACAGGCGGTATTTGAGAAATACGATATTGATTCCAGATACTGTAACCAATTGATCCGGAGATCGTAACAATCATTAAAATAATAATGATAACAATTGTTCTTTTGGTTAAAATGGCAGTTTGAGTTAAAGTCATGATCTAGGCTGTAATTAAATTATACAGTATAATATGAGTTATGAATCAAGTTAGAACCAGATTTGCTCCATCACCTACAGGGTTTGTTCATATAGGTAGTATTTATTTGACAATGTTTGATTATATTGTAGCCAAAAAATATCATGGACAATTTATTATCCGAGTTGAAGATACAGATCAGAATAGATATGTGGAGGGTGCAGAAGATGCTCTTTTTCGAGCTTTAGATTGGTTTGGTTTAACTTCAGACGAAGATCCAATAAAAGGAGGTCCTTTTGCTCCTTATCGACAATCAGAGAGATTAGATATATATCGTCAACACGCAGAGATCTTATTAAAAAATGGACATGCTTACTATTGTTTTTGTACTAAAGAAAGATTGGAAGAGCATAGAAAACAACAAGAATCTAAAAGACAGCCTTCAATGTACGACAAACATTGCAGATCTTTATCAGAAGAAGAAGTTCAATCTAACTTAGCAAAAAAAGTTTCTTATGTTGTGAGAATGAAAATTCCTGAGAATGAAATTATAAAAGTACAAGATGCCTTAATGGGTGAAATTGAGTTTGATAGTAATTTAATTGATGATCAAGTACTTTTAAAATCTGATGGTTTTCCCACTTATCATTTGGCTGCAACCGTAGATGATCATTTAATGGAAATTACTCATGTAATTCGTGGTCGTGAATGGATGCCCTCAACTCCTAAGCATGTTCTTTTATATCGTTTTTTTGGCTGGGAGAAAGAAATGCCACCATTTATTCATCCACCTCTTATATTGAAATCAGAAGGACAGGGAAAATTGTCAAAGAGAGATAATGTATCTTCAATTGACTATTATAAATCTGAAGGATTTTTCCCTGAAGCAATATTAAATTATTTAGCTAATATAGTCTGGAATCATCCTGATGGTAAGGAAATTTATGATTGGAAAGAGTTTGAACAAGCTGTAGATATAAATACTCCAAAGGTGATTAATATTACATCCCAAGCACCTAAATTTGATCTTAAAAAATTAGAATGGGTTAACGGAGAATATATTAGAAAGATGTCGGATGAGGAATTGACCAAAAGATTACAGGAATTTTTAGTGGATCATCCTAACAAGGATCAGATCGGTCCAGTTGTGCCTTTGATTAAAGAAAGAATCACCAAACTTTCCGATTTTGTGCCTTTAACAGATTTTATTTGGGAAAAACCGGAATATGATATGGAAGTTTTTAAAAAGATTCAACCAAAGGTTGATCGTCCTTTGGACGAAAAAATTAATCCGCCAGCTGGCGGACAAAAAATGGTTTTAGAAAAAATTTTGGGAGTGATGGAAACTTTACCAAGGCCTTGGAATGCAGAAGAATTTGAAAAATCTTTTAGAAAATTAGCAGAAGATGACCTGCCTGCCGGCGGGCAGGGAAAAATTAAAGTAGGAGATATGTTCCAACTAATCAGAGTAGCCGTTTCTGGACAACTTATTACTCCTCCACTTTTTGAAAGTGTTAAAATAATTGGTGAAAAAGAAATCTTAGATAGAGTAAAATGGGTTGTAGAGAATTTTGGAGAATTTAATGAGTAAATATATAATTTTGGGTGGGAATAAATTAAAAGGTAAAATTACAATTTCCGGCAATAAAAATTCTATTTTGCCTTGTATGGTTGCTGCTCTTTTAACTGAGGAGGAAATAATATTAAAAAATGTTCCTCATATTTCTGATGTTGAAGTTTTATCAGAAATCCTTCAGATGCTTGGAGCAGAAGTAAAAAAAGGAGAGCATGAAATCACCATTAAATGTGAAAAAATTTCTAAAACTGATTTGCCTCAGGATTTGGTAAAAAAACTCCGAGCTTCAATTCTATTTGCCGGACCATTACTTTCCCGTATGGGACATATAAGTTTTGTTTTTCCCGGGGGGGATATTATTGGGCGCCGAACTATTGACCCTCATATTGAGGGACTGGAAAAATTAGGTTTTGAATTTAAAATTAATGATTTAACATATCAAGGAAAAAGAGGGAAAAATGGTCATGACAAAGAAATTTTTTTGAGTGAATGTTCAGTGACAGGGACAGAAAATATAATTTTGGCTTCTGTTTTAGGAAAAGTTAATATAAAAATTAAAAATTGTGCTTCCGAACCACATGTTGTAGATCTTTGCCAGATGTTGATTTCGATGGGAGCGCAAATAAATGGAGTTGGTACTGCGACTTTGGAAATAAAAGGAGTTTCTAAACTGAAAGGTACTGAATTTACAATTCAATCCGATCATATTGAATTTGGAACTTATGCTGTGGCTTCTGCGTTAACCGGCGGTGAAATAGAAATTTCTAAAGAAAATTTACCTGACCTTGAACCTGTTGTCAGTCATTTACAGAAAATGGGTTTAATTTTTAAAGAAAATATAGATTCTATTACTGTTTCTGCCAAAGAAATTAAATCTATTCCTAAATTGCATACTAATATTTGGCCGGGATTTCCTACTGATTTAATGAGTGCAGTCATAGTTTTAGCAACGAAAGCTCAGGGGATGTCACTTTTACATGATTGGATGTATGAAACAAGAATGTTTTTTGTGGATAAATTAATTTCCATGGGAGCAAATATTACCATTGCTGATCCACACCGGGTGTTGGTTTGTGGTCCAACAAATCTCCATGGTAGAAATTTAGAAACTCCGGATATCAGAGCCGGTATGGCTTTAGTTTTGGCGGCACTGGTGGCAAATGGTCAAAGCATTATTGACCGGGCAGAGCTTATTGAAAGAGGATATGAAAATGTGGTGGAAAAATTTACTTTACTTGGAGCAAATATTTCCAAAATTGACTAATTGACTAGTTGTGGTATACTCCAATTATATATGGCATACACACAAACAAATTCAAAAGGAACAAAATATTATCTTCATGGTAAGGATGTGAAACTACGAAGTGGTCGAACTCAAAGAATTTATTATTTTGCCAAAGATGAAAGAGCGGAAGCTTTAAATGAAGTACCTGCAGGATTTAGTGTAGTGGAAAATTCAAAAACTGGTCTTCTTGTCCTTAAAAGAATTTAATTTAACCCCTTTTTTATCGAAATGATATACTGAAATTAATGCGCAAATTCTGGCAGTATTTTTTAGTACTGTTTTTTATTCTTCCTCTTTATTTTTTAATCCCCAAAATAGTTTCTGCTGATTGGTCAATGCCTCGATATGATTTTAATAAAACAGGAACAGTTCCCTACCAAATTTCTGAACAACCTCAACAAATTTGGGTCACAGGAAATTTAGGCTTTCTCTGGAATCCTCCCACAGTTGATTCAGCAGGGAATATATATCTTGGAACTGATATTGGGGGAGTTATTTCCCTTGATAAAAATGGCACCAAAAAATGGGCTACC
>JAUSHL010000001.1 GCA_030648645.1 Candidatus Daviesbacteria bacterium | reverse complement strand
GTAAGAATAGTCCTTCGACAAGCTCAGGACATTTCTCCTTCCGCTTCGCGGAATCGAAATGTTGCGGGGGTTGGATTCGGACCAACGACCTTCAGATTATGCTTCTAAACCATTACTGGTTAGGTAGACTATACCTTCATCCCTCGATATTTCGAGGGCGCTTGGCGTGTAATAGAAGTTTTTCTCTGGATTATCCAGTACCTTCTATATAAGTCGTTACAGATCTCCACCGATTGGCGGATTACCACGGTATTCGGCTAAAATTTAGCCATTCACCGTTATGAGCCAAGATATCATTAAAAGTTACCTAATAATGAGCCCATTTTGAGCCTGACGAGCTACCACTGCTCTACCCCGCGTATACCTACCGGGGCAAGCTTTGCTTACCCCGCGTATACCTACCGGGGCAAGCTTTGCTTACCCCGCGTATACCTACCGGGGCAAGCTTTGCTTACCCCGCGTATACCTACCGGGGCAAGCTTTGCTTACCCCGCGAAGCTATTATAGCTTATTTGATAGAATATTTCCATTTAATCTAAATCTGTTAGAATTTAAGAGATGAAGATTAAGTTATTGCTTGTTATTAGTTTGAATTTAATTCTTCTCTCCTTTGTTTTTAGAACAATTTACCCTCTTCATTTTTCTCCTCAACCCCTATTTTTCTCTGATTTAATAGGGAAACCTTTATTTTTACCTCTTTGGCTGATTTTTTTATCTGGAGTAGGAAATATTATTTTGTTATTTTTAATTTCCCAGAAACTATTTTTGAAAAAGTATGTTCTGATTTTGCCCTTAATTTATAACTTATCTTTTTGGCCTGATTATTTAATTGCTGGGGGATCAAATTATCCCTTTTTATTATTTTTCTTACTACTTTTTGGATTAGGATATCTGTTTTTTACAGAACAAGCTAAAAAAGGATTAATTTTAATGTTAGTGGGCTTTTTTGTGCTTATTTATAGCTCTTTTCTAATGCTCATAACTTTATTACTACTAATAGCTGGATTAAACTTCTCTCCGGCAGTTGCCGGATCGAAGAATATTTCCAAAAGTTTTGTATTTTTGTTGTTTTTACTAATGCCTTTATTGTTATTAATTTTAATTAATCTAAGTGCTTTTCAAAATATTTTTCAAAGAGATATTAAATTTTTTTCTGATCCTGGGCTTATTAATAACACCAATGTTTTTCAGGGGGAGGGAAGGGATGCTGGTCTGTTTGGACTGGTTAAGATTTCAGAAAATAAGTATCTTAATTTAAGCAAAGAAGCGGTTAATAAATCAATCAAAAATATTTTACCTTCCACTTATTTTACTCCTCAGGAAAAACTGCTAAATTTTTCCTTTACTCCTCCTATCATGGTAGGTTTTTTAATTCCAGCTTTTTTGGGCTTATATCTGGTACTGAAAAATGGGAAACAAAGAAAATATTTGTTGTTATCCTTAATACTTTTAATGCCTTCCTTTTTATCTAAAAATTCCCTGGATTTAAACAGGTTGTTAATATTCTTTCCTGTAATTTTACTTTTGATCTCCTTGGGACTTATTAATTTATATGAAAATAAGAGGAAAATTTTATTAGGAATAATTATTTTTCTGGTTTTATTTCAACTTGTGGGAACTTTATTTGATCTTGGAAGTAGAGAATATCCAAGATTTGAAAGATATTTTATTTTTACAAATTTTGAGATAAGCTAATTTAACTCGAACTTGCAACCGCCAGCTGGCGGTCTCGTTAAATAGCTTGAACCCAAGATGTATTGTGGGTATGGGACAACAATGAAAAAGAACTGGAAAATTATCTTGGTAATAATATTTTTAACTTTTTTGGGAGGATTTTTGAGATTTTTGAATTTAACTTCTAATCCTCCCAGCTTAAATGTTGATGAAGTATCTTATGGTTATAATGCCTACTCAATTTTAAAAACCAGCAGGGATGAATACGGAAAATTTTTACCTTTAACTTTTAAATCAACTGGTGATTATAAAAATCCAGTTATTATTTATTCAATGGTGCCATCTATTGCTGTCTTTGGTCTTTCCGAATTTAGTGTCAGATTTCCCACAGCTTTAATTACTACATTATCTATCCCTATATTTTTCCTATTTTTTTATAAGTTTAGCAAAAGAAAAGATATTAGTTTGATGGGAACTTTTTTGATTTCCATTTCTCCTTGGTTCTTATTTTATTCCCGTTTTGCCTCAGACCATGCTGTGGCTATGGTTTTGGTAATGGTAGGAATTTATTTTTTCTTAAAAATG
This sequence comes from Candidatus Daviesbacteria bacterium, assembly GCA_030648645.1. Classification (GTDB taxonomy): domain Bacteria; phylum Patescibacteriota; class Microgenomatia; order Daviesbacterales; family UBA10151; genus JAUSHL01. The sequence goes on along the minus strand of JAUSHL010000001.1, from coordinate 2,212 downwards.
CTGGAAGGAAAATTATTTTGGGCACCACTTTCTGCTCTGTTTTTAATTTTATCAATGTACACTTATCATTCTGAACGTTTGCTTGTGCCCCCATTGGTTTTGGTTTTATTGATCTTAAATTGGACAAAACTACCTCACATGAAATTCAAAATTTCTTTATTTCTGGGCACCTGTTTTTTACTAAGTTTACCTTTATTATATCTAATTGTTTTTGGTCAGGGAATGAGCAGAGCCGGAATGGTTTTCCTTTCTCAGGATATTGACTATACCAGATATGTGATTTTGGATCATTTACAAAGAGGATTGGGGGAAAATTTTTTGCTTATTTCATTTTGGATAAAAAGATATCTTAACTATTTCCAGCCTGATTTCTTATTTTTTAATGGTTTAAATATGACTAATCCCGGAAGTTTTGGGTTGGGGGTACTTTTTCTATTTGAATTGCCTTGGCTTGTCTGGGGGATCGTGGAAATTGTTAAAGGCAAAGTTCCAAATGCCAAGTTAATTGTTTTATGGATTTTACTGGGAATTGTTCCTGCATCGCTGACCAATAACGAGCAAAGTGCTGGAAGGTCTTTAATAATTTTACCTCCACTGATCCTCATTTCTGCCACAGGGGCAATTCAGTTTTTTACCTGGCTCAAAAAATTATCCATAATTTATGTTCTTTTGATGGTTTTAGTTCTAATCCAAGCATATCTGGTTTTTGTTGTTCATTTTCCCTTACAAAAAGGAGAAGCTTATATGGAAGGAACCAAGGAGGCAGTTTTATATGCTTTGGAAAATAAAAATCAATACCAGGAAATTGTTTTTGATCCTAAAAGAGGAGTGGAGTATGGAGATGTGGTCAGTGTTCCTCATATGTATATTTTATTTTATTCCCAATATGATCCAGCTAAATATCAAACAGAGGTGGGAAATTTTACCAGCAGTGAGGCTCATTTTAATAAATTTACCATCAGGGATATTAATTGGAGAGATACTGGGGATCAGCAAAAGAGGGGCACATTATTTATTGGTAGTCCCTGGAGTTTGCCAGAAAAAGAGCTCAAAAAAGAGGAGATTTTGAAGAGAATTTATTTAAAAAATGGCAGACTAGCTTTTTTTATAGCTACCCCAAAAAGATAACATTTTCCATATGTCAGACGACAATAGAAATGTCACCCCTTTATGTGCTCATAAAATGAGTGGTGTACTTCATCTTTTGTCATTGCGAGGAGGGAGTCCTCGACCGACGTGGCAATCTACTACAGTGAAAGATTGCTTCTCCGGCTTCGCCGGATCGCAATGACATACTGGATTGAAAGAATGTAGGATGACATTTCTAATGAAAGCGGGGTGACATTTCTAAAGTAATATAAGAATAACATTTTCCATATTGACAGCCCCGAAGGAAAACCATAATATAAAAATATGGACTTAGTTTTTGAGGGTATTAAAAAAAGAATTATTAAAAAAGAAGATGTATTTTTTTCACTAAAAACTTCAGGATTATATTTAATAGAAATTGTAGCTAGAGAGATAATTTTAAAAGATAATCAGTATGATGGTATGTGGAACAAATATACTTATCAGAAAGTGAGAGATCCTTTAAGTGATTCTTCTGAGACAAGAGAAAAAGAATGGCAAGAAAGTTATGAAGTAGCCTCTGATATTCTTTCAGGAAAATTATCTGATCCTACTCATGGAGCCACGAATTTTCATTCTTTCCAAGATCCAAAAGATTTTCCGTTTTGGGCAACAAAAGAGACTTTTAAAATAAAATTGGGTGATATTTATTTTTATGAACTGGAAAAATAATTTAGGCTTAAAGTCTGCTTTGTTCATATTGATAGTAACATTATCAATTTTCCTGGTTTTGGCATCTGCTCTAATGATGTTGGCTCTTTATGATGGATATAAGCAACAAAACAATGATTCAAAAGAAAAACAAGAGAAAGAACAGGTTTTACAAGAGACTTTAATTAAAAAAGAGAGTTTATATTTGGAAATGTCTCCTTTAGATACAAGAAAAGTAATTACCTATAAAGTTAGTAATGAGCCTTTTTTTAAAGATTATATGATGATTGTAGCTCAAGAAAAAAACAACCCAAAAGAAGAACCTTTATTTATAGGAGAGGAAAGGATAGGGATACCCCAGTGGTTAGACGATGATCATATTATATTTACCAGTTATTGTGGCACGTCTTGTAAAGGTATTTACTTAATTGAT
>JAUSHL010000024.1 GCA_030648645.1 Candidatus Daviesbacteria bacterium | reverse complement strand
GTGTCTAGGTCCCGATACATTCAGAACGGTTTAACTAAATATTAAAGGTTCATATAATGGCTCTTACATGAGAGCCTACAAGATTCTTCCGGTTGAGATTAAAGTTAAAGATTTTAGATTATCTAAAACTGCCTTAAAGAGGTTGGAGTGGATGGACTGGTATTTTAGCCATGGGAAGAATGCAGAGGCTACATGCAGGCATTTTTCTATTTCCAAGAGTGTGTTCTATAGATGGCTACCCAGATTTAATCCTAATAATTTATCTACACTTGAATTTAATACCAAGCTATGTACACCACACCATTTAAGAGAGATGACAACTCCAGCCTGGATCTTAAAAAGAGTTTATGATATCAGGTTAGATGATTTAGAAAAAAGTAAATATGAAATACATGAGGAACTCTTAAGGGAAGGTGTCAAAATATCCCACAAAGTCATCCAAAAGGTCATTAACAGGCATATTGAGCTTAAAAATACCCAACACAAAGCCACTCTTAAAAAGCACAGGAATTACTCCATAGCCAGGATTAAAGCAGCCTATGAACTCAAAGACAAGGGTTTAGGATCCCTGGTCCAGATTGATACCAAGTATTTATATGTTTTAGGCAGAAGGTTCTATCTTTTTGTTGCCATTGACTGTAAATCAAGATATGCCTTTATCTGGGCCTATGGATCATGTAATTCAACTAATGCAGCTAACTTCCTGACCCAAGTAATTGATTACTTCCCATTTCATATTTCAGCCATAAATACTGATAATGGCCCGGAATATCTTCTCAACTTCCACAAAAGATGTGAGGAATTAGGCATACCACATTACTTTAATACTCCCCATACCCCAACCATGAACTCCAGAGCTGAAAGATTAATCCAGACAGCAGAGTATGAGTTTTTTAATTATCAAGCTGATCTAATGCCCAACTTAAAAGATATTAACTTGAAATGTATTTTATTTAATGACAAATACAACAACAGAAGATTCCACCAGGCTATACACTACAAAACCCCCTCTGAATATGTTACAAATTACCAAGAATTACAGAAAGGAGAAATGTACGTTATCTACCCATCCTGAACAAAGGATTGAAAATCGAGTTAAATTAGATTATATTGGGTTTCATGGACAAAATTAAATATGCAATTATTTTGGCAGGAGGGAAGGGTGAAAGACTTCGGCCTTATACTAATGACCGTCCAAAACCGATGGTGGAAATTGCCGGTAAACCAATTTTGGCCTATCAACTGGAACAATTAAAAAAAGTTGGGGTTGAGACAGTTGTTTTTACTTTAAGTTATCAACGGGAAATATTGCAAAAACATGTTGGTGACGGTCAAAAATATGGTCTAAAAACTCTTTACTCAATAGAAGAAACTCCATTAGGAAGGGGAGGAGCAATTAAACAAGCTATGAATATATTGCCTAACGGTTGGCAGGAAGTAATTATTTTTAATGGTGATAATCTCTGGAAAGTGAATTTGGCAAACATGATTGATCAGCATTATCAAAACAAGGCACTGGTTACCATGGTGGTTTCACCTTTAAAAAGTCCTTATGGAATTATTGAATTTGATGATAAAAATCATGTGACAAAGTTTCTGGAAAAACCAATCTTGCCTCATTGGCTAAATTCAGGAATTTATATTTTTAACAAGGAAATTGAGCCATTATTGCCTGATATTGGAGATCATGAAACAGAGACTTTCCCTAAACTTTCCAAGGATAGATTTTTTGTCTTTAAAAGTACAGAATATTGGCGGGGGATTGATACAGTCAAAGACTTAATTGAAGCGGAAAAAGAAGTGGCAACTGTTTTTAATTAAAACTGTATATCAGACTCGATTTAATTATATTATTTTTATTCACTCCAGAAACAACAATCTTTTTTCCAATTTTGATATTTTTTAAAGTTCCATCCCCTTTACTTGTTTTAAAAATAGTTTGATTATTAGTGGAAACAGCCAAATTTTTATCAGTTTTTAAAGTAATCATATTTTCATTGACTGCTAAAACTTCTCCAAAATAAATTTGTTTTATTTCAGCAGGAGGAGTGGTTTTAATAATTTTTTTGGCAGTTAAAATATCTGTTTCATCAACATCACCTAAAGCTACCACAAAATTTCCCACTTCTAAATTTTTAAAAGTTGGTTTTATTTTGGAGGATCCGCCAAATTCAGTAAATTCATTGATTTTAACTGTTTTGTTATTGTCTTGAATAACCAAAATTAAAGATTCCTCGGCTTTGGTTTTAATTGCTCCAAAATAAGCTTTGTTTTGTAATTTTCCGGAAACTTCTGCTTTAAATTCTGCAGCTTTGGAAGCAATGTCATCTCTTAATTCTTTTAGTTTTGTTTGCAAGGAAGAGCTGGGGCTAGCCGATTGGGTGGAATCAACAGCGAAAGCAAAGGAAGAGAATAAAGAATAAAGAATAAAGAAGAAAACAATAGAATAAATATAAAAAATAACCTTAATTCTTGATTCTAACTTCTTAATTCTCATATCTTTTCCTTACTATAATAAATCATCCGATTTTCCTGTTTTATATTCCCGCTTTCATCGATTGAGGCAATAGTCAGCTTATTAACCCCCTGATTAAGTTTATAAGTTAAGGAAAAAGTTCCGTCTTGTTTGGGATTTACTATAGTATCATCATCTTCTGAACTAATAATAACTATACTACCAAGAGAGGCTTTCCCTGAAATTAACAAATCTTCATTAAAAACTAAAGAATTATCATTTGGATTGGTTACAGTTAAAGTTAAACTTACTGGCTCACGCGTTACAGGTTGACTAGTAATTAAATTTTCTTTTGGAACTGGGGGATTTAAGATTGAATAAAGAGCAAAAATATACCCTAAACCAATCAGAAAAATAAGACACATGGATATAATAAAGAATTTCCGGGAAAGAATTTTATGCATAACTACTACCTTTGTATATATTAAAGATATATTGTCTAAAGGTCAAATAATATGATAGTATAGCTTTCAGTCATCAGCTTTCAGCTTTCAGACTAATTTTTATTTGTCTGACGACTGACGACTGAAGTCTGACGACTTTTTAAATGGATATTTATTGGTATGGACAATCATGTTTTAAAATAAAAGGCAAAACTTCAACCGTGGTTATTGATCCATATGATCCTGAATTTACCGGTTTTAAATCACCTAAAGATTTAGAGGCGGAATTGGTTTTAGTAACTCATGAACACAAAGATCATAATTTTACGGAAATTGTAAAAGGTGAACCTTTAATAATTTCAGGAGCAGGAGAATATGAAAAAGCCGGAGTAAGTGTAGTTGGCATTAAAACTTACCATGATAATAAGTCAGGTGCAGAACGGGGCGCAAATACAATCTATCATTTAATAGTTGATGGAGTAAATATTGTTCATCTGGGAGATTTAGGTCATAATTTAACCGAAGAGCAATCCAGTTTAATTGATCAAACTGATATCTTAATGATTCCTGTGGGAGGAACTTATACTATTGATGCAGAAGATGCATCAAAAGTAGTTTCAGAACTGGAGCCTAAAATTGTGATTCCAATGCATTATAACGCTTCGTTTCAAGCGCGAAGCGATGTAATCGCGAGCGATTATAAGTTGACTGAAGGGAAAGCAGAACTTTTAGGTGTTGAACCATTTTTGAAAGAAATGGGTGCAGAAAATTTAGAACCTGCACCAAAATTATTAATTACCAAAGATAAATTACCGGAAGAAACAACGGTTGTCCTGCTCAGTAAGTGCAACTAAATTTTAAAATCCAAAATTAAAATTTTAAATCAATTTTAAAATTTAAAATTAAAAATTTAAAATTATGCCATCTATAACCAAACTTCCACCTCAAAATATCGAAGCGGAACAATCACTTCTTGGTGCGCTTTTAATTGATAAAGACGCAATTATTAAAATTGCCGAAAGTTTACATCCCTTACATTTTTACAGAACTGAACAGCACGGAAAAATCTTTGAAGCAATTTTGGCTTTATTTGAAAAAAGAGAACCAATTGATTTAGTCACTTTAACCGATAAATTAAGACAATCTGAAGCTCTGGATCTTGTGGGAGGACCGGCCTATCTTGCTTCTTTAGTCAATATTGTGCCAACTTCGGCTCACATTGAACATTACGCCAGAATTATCAAAGAACATGCAATCAGGCGAACTCTAATTTCCAAAGCCACCAGATTAATTGAAAATGCCTATGATGAATCGATGCCTCTGGCCAATATTTTAGATACTGCCGAACAGGATATTTTTGCTGTTTCTCAGGAAAGTGTAAAAAAAGATTTTGTTGCTTTGAAGGATTTATTAACTATTTCATTTGATAGATTGGATGAATTGCAAAAAAGTTCCGGGAAACTTCGGGGAGTATCCACTGGTTTTAAAGATCTGGATAATAAATTAGCCGGTTTTCAGGAATCAAATTTGATTATTTTTGCCGCCCGTCCCGGTCAGGGCAAAACTTCTTTCGTCTTAAATGTTGCCGAACATGTTGCAGTAAAAATGGGACTTCCTGTAGGTATGTTTTCCTTGGAAATGTCTCAGGAAGAATTGGTGGATAGAATTATTGTTTCCAAATCAGAAATTGATGCCTGGAAATTAAAAACCGGGAAATTGGAAGATAATGATTTTGACCGGATTTCTTCTGCTTTTGGGGAGCTAGCTGAAGCTCCACTTTTTATTGATGATACTCCGGGACTTTCTCTGGCAGAAATCAGGACTAAAGCCAGAAGATTGCAAATGGAACATGGTTTAAAGCTTTTGATTATTGATTATTTACAACTTATTCATGGAAGAGGTCAGGAAAACAGAGTGCAGGAAGTTTCCGAAATCTCCCAAGGGTTGAAAAATTTAGCCAGAGAATTGAAAATTCCGGTTTTGGCTGTGTCACAACTTTCCCGATCAGTTGAATCAAGGGGAGTTAAAAAGCCACAACTGTCAGATCTTCGGGAATCAGGGGCAATTGAACAGGATGCTGATGTGGTGATGTTTATTTATCGGGAAGATCAGGAAAATTTAAAAGATGTAACTTTAGATATTCAAAAACACAGAAACGGTCCAACCGGAGAAATCAAATTAATGTTTATTCCGGAAAGAGTGAAGTTTTATGGAATGGAACGTGGCCGTGGCAGACCTCCTAAGGAAGAAGAAAAATAGATATGCTATTATAACTTTATGACAGATAATCAAGAGGAAGAAAAAGATTTAGCAGGAAAAGCATATGAGGTATTTGCTGGAGTTACACCGAAAGACCCTTATAGCTTGGTTAATGTTGTTCTTACAGTTTTAAAATCAGTGGGTTATCCAATGGAATTTACAGAAGGAGGGTGTGACAGAGATGGTAATGAATCTTCTGAATTGTTTCAGGTAAAAGTTGATACTCAAAAAACACGTGAAAAATATACCAGGTTTTTGAAGAAAACAAACATTATGATGTGCAACATCTCTTAAAAGATGTTAATTTTGGATTTGTAACTAACATTATATATTGTTTGCAAGGAGATTTTGAAGGTGCGTATAAAGAATCGACAATGAATTCGTCAGACGAATCTCAAATTGAGATTGAAATGCTTCCAAACCCAAGAATGAAAAAGGCACTTGAAGAATGTTTTATACAGGCTTATGAGAGGGCTAGAAGAAGAGATGGAGAACTTAGTATAAACTATGAAAAAGCCTATCCGAATGCTCAGAAACAACGAGAATTGTATGATCAACTTAAAGAAAAAGGGGTTAGACCAATTAATCCGGAAACAGTGAGGGGAATGTATATGATGGTAATTAATGATATTTTAGAAAAACATCCTGAACTTGGTCCTCATATAACAAACGATTAAAAAATACGAAAAATACGCACGTAGGGGGACGCCCTATGTGCCTGGGGTTACACTTTCAAAGGAAGATGAGAAGAGTTATGTGACTAATTCTTTTTTAATTCATTAGCCAATTTAAATCCTTTGGTTTTATAAAAATGGTCAAAGGAAAAAATTGCATCTGCTTTATATTCTTCAGCCACTGTAGCTACAATACAATCAAATAAGGTGTTTTTCTTGCTTGTAGTAGGACTAAAATATTTTATAGCATTTCTTAGAGTTTCTTGATTAACTTCAGCTACTTGAATGTTAGGGTCTGTAAAGACTACAGCCGTACCATAAGCTGTAGCACCACTATTTAATTTTCCTTGAAGTACTGTCGTTGCTTCTAAAATAGCTGTTGCAGGATAAATTACTTGTGCACCAAATTTATTGAGATTTTCTGAAATAGTAACAGCTAATTTATGATTGGAATCATCTGGATATGCTTGTGCAATAATTGCATCCGCATCAACCACAACCACTGGATTATTCATGTTTGTTATTTTCTATTCCCCAAAGATATTTGTCTAAATTCGCAGACAAATCTTTAGGGCCTTTTGGCTTGTATTTTTTTCCTATTTCAGCAAGTTTAAGAAGAGCTTGTACGGAAGCTGTTCCTTGGTGTGCAACTGCGGTAATACCTTTTTCTAAGGTTTGTCTTATTACTTCTGCCTTACTTTTATTTTGAGTTTGGGCAATAAGATTAATCTTTTCATTTAATTGTTCAGGAAGATACAAATAAGTTTTTAACATATCATCATTAATATAAAAATATAAACCAATTTAACTCGAAATTGCAACTCTCGTTAAATGGTTTGAACTCAAAATTTTGATTAAAAGTTGCAGATTGGAGTTTCTTGAGTATAACATGTTGTACAATATATTGTCAATATTATCTAAAAATGTTACACGAAATCTGAAAAGATACACATAAACGAAATCTGAATTGTTACACACTCTGTCATTGCGAGGAGTCCGCCAGCTGGCGGACGACGAAGCAATCTTAATGTTATTTTAGGGATTGCCACGCTCTCCGCCAGCTGGCGGATCGCTCGCAATGACAAAAAGCAGCGTTACTTAGATTTTAAAGAGTGTTTTGAGTTGTATCAGTTTAGATTTCGCATTACATAAAAATCATCTGAAGTGCCGCGGGAGAGAGTCGAACTCTCATGATCTTGCGATCAATAGATTTTGAGTCTATCGTGTCTGCCATTCCACCACCGCGGCTTCCTAAGTTTATTATACCTTGAACTTTGAGGCTAAACAAGTTATGCCCAAAAATATTACTTTTGGGCTCAAGCTATTTAACGAGATTTGCAAAATTGAGTTAAATTGGCTTATGATATGCTTCATGAAATTCCAACTGGCTACTGAAGCCCAATCTTCTAAAACTGGAATTTTAGTTTTGCCTATTTTTGAAAATGACCCTTCGACAGGTTCGACAAGCTCACTGCAAGTAGACTCAGGGCAAAAAAGTGAGATAGTCAATGATTATCTTAAAGAAAATCCTAAATTTGGTAAAAAATATGAGACAGAACTTTTATATAGTACTTCAGAAAAAATTCTTTTAATTGGTGTTGGAAAAAGGGAAAAATTTAATTTTGAAATCTGCCAAAATTTTGCAGGTTTAGCTGTAAAATCTCTTCTTAATAAAACAACAGAAATGATTTTATTTTTACCAGATGTTTCTTTTAAAAAAGTGGAAGCTGCTGTTTTAGGAATAGAAATAGCTTCCTTTAACACTGTTGAAAAATATAAATCTGAGAAACAGGAAATAAAACTTGAAAATATTCAAATTGTAGTAGAAAAGACCCAAAATGATTATATGGATGAACTAAAAAAAGCTCAAATAGTGGCTGAATCTATAAATCTAGCTAGAACTTTAGGGGATATGCCCAGCAACGAGATGACTCCTGCTTACTTTTTAAAAGAGGCTAGAAAAATTGCCCTACAGAATAAATTAAAATTAACTGTTATTAATGAAAAAAAAGCTCAAAAATTGGGTATGGGAGCTTTTGTGGGAGTAGCAAAAGGAAGTGATGAACCATCTTATATCTTGTCCTTAGAGTATTTGGGCAATATAAAATCAAAAGAAAAATTGGCTTTAGTAGGAAAAGGTTTAACTTTTGACAGTGGTGGGATTTCTATCAAACCAAGTTCAAATATGCATGAAATGAAATATGATATGTCAGGGGCAGCTATTGTCTTGGGGGTGGTGCAAGCTGTAGCTAAGTTAGGGTTAAAAACCAATGTGGTGGGAGTAATGGCAGTGACAGAAAATATGCCATCTGGAAAAGCTTTGAAACCTGGAGATATTGTCAAAACTTACTCTGGTAAAACAGTGGAAGTTTTAAACACTGATGCTGAAGGAAGATTAGTATTATTTGATGCTTTAACTTTTGCTCAAAAAGATCTTAAATCTACAAAAATTATTGATTTGGCAACATTAACAGGAGCTATGGTTATATCTTTGGGTGATTTTATGTCTGGTATTTTTGGTAATAATCCAGAATTTATCCTGAAGCTTATTAAAACAGGAAGGGAAGTTGGAGAAAAGTTTTGGGAAATGCCTTTGGATGAGGAATACGAAGAAATGTTAAAGTCAGATATAGCTGATTTGGGCAATATTGGCAGGGGTGGTTCTATCCCTGGTGCTGCAGGTTCAATCACAGCTGCTAAATTTTTGGAACAGGCTATTGAGGTAAATAAGACCTGGATTCATTTGGATATTGCTGGAACTGCCTGGGATTTAAGTTCTAAAGCTTATAGAAGCAAAGGAGCAACTGGAGTTGGAATCAAAACTTTGATAGAATTAATCTCTGAAACTTGAATTTTCTATTAAAATTAGGTCTTTTTTGTTAACCGAAAAACTCCAGGTCTAAGTCCGCCTTGTTCGGGTACCATTATTAATTTAATATTAAAGTTTTTACCCATGGTTTCATAAACCAAATTTTTTTCCTGAGTTAATAAAACAATGACACCATTATCAGTTAGCATGCTTCTTAATTTTAAATTAAAAATATTGTAAAGCTTGATATTTTTTTCATGATCTCCAGAACGGATACCAAAAGGCATATTAGTAATTACTTTTGTTATTGTTTTTGGTTTAAGTTTTATCATAGAAACATTGCTACGGAAAAGAACAAAACGATTTTTAGTAATACCTGATGCTTGAAAACATTTTTCACTGACATCAATTGCTCTACCGCTAACATCAGAAGCAAATGCTTTATTAATATCAAAATATAATAATGCGGTTATTGGTATAGTTGAACCGCCGCAAAACGGATCCAATAAAATATCATCTTTATTCAATGAAGCAACTTGGCAAAGAATATATGCTAAAGCAGGATTGATACCGGCAGGAATAAAATCAACACGCCAATTACGACGATATAGGTTGTGCTGGATACTGTGGTTATTGTCGACCAGTAAGGCAGAGTGAATAGCACGAAATTCTGAAATAGAATAATTTTCAGTTTGAAATATTATTTTTCCTTTATTTTTGCTTACTATTTTTATTTTGGGAAATTTGGAAATTAACTCATTTTCAACAAATTCTTCAGTGTTGGGTATGGTTTTAAGTGAATATAAAAATTTAATCTTATTAGATTCCTCTGAAAATATTTTATTCATAGATTTCTGTATTATTTATACTAGGCAAAATTCACACACAACAAAACACATGTTTTATAATGTTTAATGTTCCTATTATAATATAATTAGCCTTCGAATTAAACCGATGAGCTTCGACTTCCACAGCAAGAAAACAATACATTAGTTTTTACTTTTGTTGCTTTTGGCTTTTGATATTTTTTCATTACATTCACCTCCCTTCAATTTTTTATTTGTCAATCTCGTTTGAACATTACGGGATTTATTTATTCTCATAACCTGCATACTGTTTAAGGCATAATCACAACATATTTTTGCGGGCTGCAAAATATTTTTTGTTTCTTTCCAATTATGACCCAAACACAGGTTACAATATGCAGTTGAAGGACATTTAACACATGTTTCCAGATTTTTAATACGCAATTTCCTTAATTTTTTTAATATCTCAGAAGAATTCCACAAAACTTTAAGTTTTTGTTTTAAAAGATTACCAATTTTTATATTTAAAAGTGTACAAGGGAATAAATCCCCCTGAGGATTAATCATACATGTATTTACTCCAACTCCACAGATAGGCTCGTCTTCGGTTCTTGGTAAATAGATAATTTGATTCAAATCTTCTGAAAAAAATTGAAATATTTCTTTTTTGGATGGTCTGAGTGCGTATACATCTTTTGATCCATCGTTTCTCTCAAAAATTGGGTAAGAATATCGATGTCTAATTCCTAAAGTTTCAGCTAGTTTTTTTATCCCTTCACGTTCTGAAAAATTTACTTTCATCAAAGGTGTTGCAATTTCCACATGAATATTATTACTTATCATTTTTTTTATTGCTTTGATTGATTTGAAAAATGAGCCTTGTTTTTTGGTAATCGAGTCGTGAATTTCTGGAATATGACTATAAATACTTACTTGGACTGAAATAACTCGAAATTTTTTTAACATCTTAATTTCATTATCACCAATCAAAGTTGCATTCGTTAAAATGCGAATTAAAAAATCTTTTTTGTCAGCATATTCGATTAATTCTCCAATATCTTTTCTCGAAAATACTTCACCGCCTGTAAAAATTAATAGTATTGTTCCTATCGAGAATAATTCATCGATGATATGTTTCATCTCTGCTGTTTCTAATGATTTTTTTCTCCTATCTGTCATATTAAAACAATGAATACAATTCAAATTGCATTGGTTGGTTAGTTCTATTTCTGCGGTTATAGGAATATGTTTTTGCATCCCTAAATCTTTTATTTTTTCTCGAACCTCCAAGTCTGTAATAAATGCTTTTCTTGCAGTTGAATTTTCTACATATGCATCATTTTTTAAAATAAAATGTTCATCTACAAGCTCATTTAAAAAATTTAAAATATCAGTTTTGATTGTTTTATTTGAACGACCATAAGTAGAGGCTAAGATGTCTAATATGGTTGATACTTTATTTGGTAAAAGTTCCCAAATAAATAATCCTGTTTCATTAAGATCAATGATATTGCCTGTTCGATAATTGATAACTACTGGCAAATTATTTATTTTGCGAAAAACCACGTAAGGACTTTTTTTAACTTTCGAACTTAGGCTAAAGAATTTCATTTTTCGTTTATCCTCGCAGATTATCTTATCCGTCTAATAAGGTCAAGCACTGTTTTTCATCGGGACAATGTTATTTTTGAAAATAAGTAATTCTTTTGCATATGGATAATTAAAAAAACACTCGGAACAGAAATTGTAAGCTCCCATATTCAAAAAAGTCACAATATCTCCTAGTTTTGGTTCTGAAATCTCTTGTGTTCCAAAATTATCTTTCATAGAGAAAACACCTACACATATTTTTGCCATTATTTTCTTCCTTCTTCTTAAACATGGAATAATCTCCAAATATTTTTTGTACCTTAGATGAAATAGTCCGCGACGAGTTTGATCAACTCTTGTGTCTAATCCAATATAGATATTCCCTCCTTTTTTTTCTACAGTATTTACTCTTGAAAGTAATATGCCAGTATTCGCTGTTAGATATCTTCCTGGTTCAAAAATAAAAACCTTTGTTTTTATTTTCAAAAGTCTCGTTTTAATGAAGATATACTTTGCAAAATCATCCAATGGGAATAAAGAATCATCTTTTTTATATGGCACACTTAGACCACCACCAAAGCAAAGATGTTTGCATTCATACCCCTTATTCTCTAATCTTTTTACCATTTCTATAAGATTTCCGGTACTCTGAAAATATTTGGCAATTTCATTTTTTTCAATAATTTGAGAACCTATATGTTGTGAAATGCCCTTAATTACTATTTTTTTCTTCTGGGCATATTCAAAGACATTAAATATTTCATTTTTAGATATTCCATTTTTATCATCAATAGTTTTTCCAATCTTTAACGGGTTCAATCTTACTGAAACTTCCTTAATCATTAAATCATTAATTTTTTTCAGCTGTGATAACGAATTTATCGTTATGTTTACCCTAATTTTTTTTAATTCTCTAAGAGTTTCATCATTAGCCTCTGTATTGGAAATATACATAATTTTCTCTGCTTTGATCCCTGATTTTAGAGCAAGTTTTACTTCTGATAAAGATGCAGCAGAAACAAATTGAAATCCATCCTTACTCCAAAGTTTTAACAAACCAGAAGATGGATTTGATTTCATCATAAATGATATTCTTATCTCTCGATCAGAATATTTATTTAATGAATTGTAAAGAAAATTTGCGTTTTTTAGAAATTTTTCGCCATCGTAAAGAAAAAGTGGAGTTCCATAATCTTTAGCTAATTTCTCGCAATCATAGTCACAAAAATATAGCTTTCCCTTCTTGTATTTAAATTCTTTTGTTTGCCACCAATCCATATTCCATTATTCTTTCTATCTACTCTTTCATCACCTCAGCTTTTTGCCCCTAATTATACCTTGAACTTTGAGGCTAAACAAGTTACAATTAATCACTGTAGTAGTTTGGAGTTGGGGGTTTGGAGTTCGGTGTGAAAGCTACCAACTACCAACAACGAACACAGAACAAAACTATGTTAAATGTAAATGAGCTTAGAAATGGAGCTGTTTTTAAAGAAGATAAAGATATCTTCCAGGTTATTAACTTTGAACATCTTAAAATGGGCAGGGGAAGTGGGAATATAAAATTAAAAGTCAGGAATTTAAAAACAAACTCTGTGACAGAAAAATCTTTTATCACAGGAGCCAGAGTAGAAGAAGCTGATGTGGAAAAGAAAAAAACCCAATATCTTTATCAAGATGGAGAAGTACTTTATTTTATGGATCCAGTATCTTTTGAACAATTCTCATTACCACTTTCTGTAGCTGCAGATTCTGCTAGATTTTTAAAAGAAGGATTGGAAGTAAATTTAATTGTTGCAGATGATCAGGCTTTAGGGATGGAAATTCCTAACAGTTTAATTTATGAAATTATAGAAACTGGGCCTGGGGAGCGAGGCAACACTGTTTCTAATGTTTATAAAGATGCTAAATTAGATAATGGATTATTAGTAAAAGTCCCTATGTTTATGAAAGTAGGGGATAGAGTTAAAATTGATACCAGAACTGGACAATATGTAGAAAGAGTTAAAGAGCTTTAGGTTGTGGTATATTAAGTAATATGTATCCAGTACTTTTTCATTTAGGCCCTGTCACCATTTCCTCTTTTGGATTTTTTTTATCAATAGCAGTCTTGGCTGCTGTTTTTACTTCCTGGAGACTGGCTAAAGCCTATGATTTAGATGAAGAAAAAATAATTGATCTTTCTATTTTTACTTTTCTGGGCGGGATAATTTTAGCCAGAATTTTTTTTGTAATTATAAATTGGTCTTTTTTTGGTTTGGATAATTTATCTAAAATCTTTTTGATTAATCTTTACCCTGGTTTTTCTTTTTGGGGAGGACTTTTGGGTGGGATATTTACACTTTGGTTTTTTAGCAGAAGATTTAAATTACCTTTCTGGCAGATTGCTGATTTTGCTGCCACGAGTTTTCTTTTGGCTTTGGCTATTTCCGATATTGGTTGTTTCTTGGGTGGATGTTACATTGGATCTCCTTCTGATTCGTTTTTAGCTTTACCTGTAGTTGGTGTGATTGGAAAAAGATTACCGATTTCTTTATTCGAAAGTTTAATTTTATTTATTATATTCTTCCAGCTTTTTAAAAAGGTAATCAAATTTCATGTTGCCGGAAAAATTTTGGCTTTAGCTTTGATTTATTTAGGATTGATAAGATTATTTTTTCAATTTTTTAGGGATAGCGGATCATTTATTTTACCATTGCTTCTAGTATTATCCGGTATCATAACTTTTTACTATCGTTCCAAAAGAAATATTGTGGAAGATTTGAAAAATTTAGTTACCACTCCTACTTCTCCTAAAAAGAGACAATTGGTAGTTTCATCTTTAAAAAAATGTTGGTATAATAACTGGATTAATTGGAAGATTAAGTTTGGTAAATTTAAAAAATTACTGAGCAATCTGCCAAGGATTTTAAAAAGGAGGTTAAATGTTAAATCTACCCCAAAAGACATTATTAAGAATTAAAGAAGCTTTACACAGGCAACAAAAGGATGTTGATGAAAGAATTAAATCTTTGGATAAAGAAGATCCAATTATGTCTCAAACTGTGGATGAGGCAGGGGAGTCAGGAACTGATTCCTGGATGGCTGAAGTTCACGGAAGAATGACTACCCTTAAAGGAGATATGTTGGATTTATCAACCAGAATTAAGAATTCCCTTTTCAGAATTAGAAAAGGAACTTATGGCAAATGTGAATGTTGTGGTAAGGATATTGAAGAACAAAGATTAGAAGCAATGCCTACAGCTACACTTTGTATTACCTGTTCCAAGAAAAAATGCCCTCCTGGCTCCAAAAAAGTTTCCCAAAAATCTTCCCCTAAGAAAAGAACCTTCAAAAAACATTCCTAGAGATCTGTAGCTAAAATTACTTCTTTTTCTTCACTGTATTCTTTTGAGATTATATAAGTTTCAGGAAGGTTAAGGATTTGGCTTCTACGTTTGAGATGATCAAGATCACGCTTAGAGACACTTGTTTTAACCTCTAGGGCAATGCTAGCATCAACAATAAAATCTATTTCATTGCCACCATCTTTATTGTAAAAATGGAGGTTGTGGTTAAGATGAAGATTTTGGAATACACACTGTTCTAAAAGTTGTCCCTCGGAAGCTTTTCCTAAGTTATTAACCATTCCTACATCACAGAGAAAAAGTTTTTGTGTTCCGGCTGATTGTCTATCAATACTGCCGGAGAATTTAGAAATGAGGAAAATAAAATAGGTTTTTTCTAAAAAAGAAAGATAAGAATAAACTGTTTCTCTAGAAACCCCTAAACTAGCAGCTAGTTTTGCTACTTCGATTCGTGATCCAACTCGAGGGATAAGAAGGAGAATTAAATTACGGAGCTTGGTAGTGTCTTTAAAATCAGCCAAGCTTTTCACATCGCCTTCGTAGTAAGAGGTAAAAACTTCAGTGAGCATAGCTTTTTTTCGTTCCGGATCTTGTTGAAGCACTACTTTAGGAAATCCGCCATATTCCAGATACTCTTGGTAAAAAGGGATCAATTTGCTATATAGAATATTATTTTTAGAGATAGCCTTTTCAGAAAACAACACTAACTGCTTTTGGGGTATTCCTTTAAACACAAGAAATTCAGAGAAGGTAAGAGGATAGACTTCAAAGATTAACTTTCTACCAGCCATTGATTCAGGGAAAAGATTTTTTAAGTAGTAACTGCTTGAACCGGTTAAAACAAATTTTACATCAAAATGATCCCGTAGATATTTAACAACTGATCCGATTGATGGTAAATGTTGTATTTCATCCAGGAAAATATATGCTTTTGATTGGTTATTGACCCCAAAGTTAGCCAGATTGTTCCATATTGCATCATAATCTTCTTCTTCAAATATTTTGCGGTTAAGTGGATTTTCAAAATCAAATTTGACCTTATTTGAACTTTTTACTAATGAGAAAAGATGATCCAAAAGGGTAGTTTTTCCTACTTGACGCATACCTGTTATAACGATAACTTCAGGGGTTTCTAATTCTTTTTTCAGTTGCGGTAGGATGATGCGAGGGTAAAACATAAGTATCCATATCTTACATGCGTAGGGGGTATTTGTCAACTACCAACTTACAATTGTTACACGAAATCTAAGATGTCACATATAAACGAAATCTCAAATGTTACATATTTAGTCATTGCGAGAAGTCCGCCAGCTGGCGGACGACGAAGCAATCTAATTGCACTTTATAAGATTGCCACGCTCTCCGTCGATTGACGGATCGCTCGCAATGACGGTAAATTACTTTTTTAAAGCATTTAATTAATTTTTAGTTGTGACAGTTTAGACTTCTTAAAAGTGTGTCAAATGAGATTTCGCATTACACTTACATATATGCCTGTTCCAAAAAAGGATGTTCTCCGAATACTAAAAAGCTCTCTTCCAAATCTGCTTCTTCTAAAAAAGCTTCTCCCAAAAGAACCTTCAAAAATAAAAAGCATTAATTGCGACCATAAAGCTGTTTTTGAATTTCATTTTCGTCTACATCACTTAAGAGTCTGATGCGAGCTTTTTCCAATTCATCTTTAATTTCCAAATCTAAATTTTGGTAATTTTTAAAAACTTTTAAAATTATTTTTGGATCATCATCACCGGCAATTCTGTTAATAGAAATTTTTTGATCTTTTGGGCAAAAATGGATTATCATAATTTCTCCCTGTTTTTCTTTGCCATATTTATCAAAGCCTTCTTTTTTAAAAGTTAAACCAATTGGTTCCATGAGATTATGGCATTCTGCTTTTCTGTCTCCAGAAATATCAAGATCAACATGTTTGGAATAAAGACAAAATGGGCAGTGATTTCTATGCCCAAAGTACTTTACTTTGGGCTCAAAACATTTCACGAGAGTTTCAAACTCGAGTGAAATTGGTTTATTTAAAGTTCCAATTAAATTATCCGAAGAAACTTCTTTTCCACAGTTTAGGCATTTAAAATCCTGTATTTGATAATTTTTCATGCTATTATTGTATAACTAAATAAGGAATTATAGTAAATGATATAATTTATCTGATATGAGAATTGAAGTGGTTTTGGGAACAGGTGTAGGTGAAACTACTCTTTCAGCTTTTGATAATGCTTTAGTAAAAGCAGGAGTTCATAATTATAATCTAATTGTTCTATCTTCAGTGATCCCCAAACAATCTGAGGTGATTAGAGTTGTACGCTATCAAGCTTCCCACAATGAGTGGGGACATAGATTGTATATAGTCAAGGCAGATGTGAGATCAGAACTAATTGGAAATAGTATTGCTGCAGGATTGGGGTGGTATCAATTGGAAGATGGCAGAGGAATGTTTGTAGAACATGATAGTATTGCTGATAATATAGAAGAAGTAGAGATGAGAGTGAAAAACAGAATCAGAAAATCCCTGTATGATTTATGTATTAATAGAGCACTTCTTTTTAATCAAGATAGGATGCAAATGTCCCTGTCTTCAACAGAAGTAAAAGATAAACCAGCCTGTGCCTTGGTAGTAGCTGTTTATCAATCTGAAGATTGGAAAGTAGAGCTGTAATGCGAAATCTCAATTGATATAGTTTTGCGAAATCTGAACTGAAACAATCTCAAACATTTTTTGTGTCCTTTAATTAACTACTCTTTGTCATTGCGAGCGATCCGGCAATTGCCGGAGAGCGTGGCAATCTCTTAA
>JAUSHL010000018.1 GCA_030648645.1 Candidatus Daviesbacteria bacterium | reverse complement strand
TCCTCCCCTATCCGGTAATTTAAACCTTGCTCCTGCCCCTGCCACCTATTCTGTCAGGTTATACAATGGTTATGTTAATAATTCTGCCCCCTATCCTTCATTTACAATCGATGCTTGTCTTGTCGGACCAAACCCCAAACCATGGATGCAGGTTTTTGGTGATGTCCATTCTAATAAATAAGTCACAGTTTTAAATCATAGGGAAAATTTGGTATAAATTAATTTAACTCGAATGTGCAATCCTTCGATTACACTCAGGATTGTACTGAGCTTGTCGAATGTATAACCGCCAGCTGGCGGTCTCGTTAAATATTTTGAACCCAAAATTTTGATTAAAAGTGTTGCAAATCGGAGTATTTTGGGTATAATATACATATAAATATGAAAAATGTATGGTATTCAAATAGTGCAGAGATGAACTCCTCAGATACTGTTCATCAAATATTAATGTATGGTAATTTACAGGAAATAAAATCCTTAAAAGAAACTTTAGGTGAAAAAAAAGTAAAAGAATTGTTTTTATCCCATCCTAAAAAAGTATACACTGCACCAGCCTTAAATTTCATTAAAAATTTTGTGCTACAAATCCCAACTCAAATTGATGAACAAAAATACCTTAAATCTACACCTAGAAATATTAGATAGTGCCAGAGGAAATTTACTACAGGCACTAATACCTTTAATCACAGGGTTTATATTGGGCGGCGGTACAGCATTGGCTTTACAAATTGCCCATCGCCAATCATTTGATTTTGATTTTTTTAGTATATCCCCCATCCCCAAGAAATTACTGGAAAAACTTTCATCAAAATTAAAAATTAAAAATATTGCCATTGATACTAAAGATGAGCTTACTTTTTTTACAGAAGATAATATAAAAGTTACTTTCCTTTATTACCCTTTTAAGCCATATAATCAAATTATTAAGTCGGAAAATGGTTTGGCTATTTTTCCTATTTCGGAAATTGCTTTACAAAAAGCTTATACAATCGGCAGAAGAGGTGAATACAGAGATTATTTTGATTTATATTTTATTTTAAAAAATAATTATTTAAACCTAAAACAGATTATTTCAGAGGCAAAAAAAGTTTATGGAAGTATTTTTGATGAAAAAATATTTTTAGAACAATTAGTTTATTTTGGTGATTTATTAAATTTTAATATAGTACCAATTAAAGAATCAGCACTGTTATCAAATCCGCAGGATATTAAACAATTTTTTCAGGAGTTAATTAATTCATACATGTCTGGATAATAATTTCTTTATTTAATGATACAATAAAAAAGAAATGAAAATTTTCCTGCTTTTTTTAACTTTTTTATTGGGAAGTATTTTTTTATTTCCTCAACCAATTCTTGCTGTTGCATGTACTGGCTATACTTACACAGACACACCCGTTAATAACACTACCTATACCGTAGGCACTAATTATACCCCTGCTGGCTGGTCAACCTTTTGTTCCGGTCCAAACAGCACTAATCGAAATCGGGTAGATTTACATATTTGCGATCAAGGTACCTGGACAAACTGCAGACAAATTGGCACAGCCACTTCTCAAGTACGACAAGATGTAATAAATGCAACCTGGACCTGTGGAAATCTGAATCCCAATCCTGACGGCTGGTATTTAAACTGGACTCCGAATAGTTCTTTTCTTGGAGCTAAAACCTTAAGAGTGGCTTCGATTAATGATAGTGCTGTAACTTGTGTGATCTGGGATGAAAAAAATCTAAATATTGTCGTTCCTACTTCAACTCCAACTCCTACTCCTACTCCTCTTCCCCAACCCACAAACCTGTCTGCTTCCTGCACTGTTCCTGGGACCACCGGCAACTTAAGTTGGAATACTGTCAGTGGGGCTACCTTTTACAGTGTCTACGCTCAAACCAACGATCACACCTTTGATTGGACTAATGCCTGCACTGCGCCTAACTTTTGCAATAGAGTTTACTCACCCTCTGCTACTTTTACCACTGTTCCAGGGAAAAGTTATAACTGGTTTGTCACAGCCGGTAACATCAACGGCGAAAATAGCGCTATTAGTGGACCAATGTTCACCTGTACACCAAATACTACTCCTACCTCAACTCCAACACCCATTCCTTCAACTTCTACTCCAATCCCACCAACCTCTACTCCTACCCCTACCCCTACCTCTGCTCCTGCTAATAATTTTTGTGCAGATACTAATAATCTTCCAACCAATCAAATTAAATTATCCACAGGTTTATTGTCTGCAAGACCTAACAATAATTATATTTATCGATTCTATACTCCTGATTATTGTATTATCAGTAATTCAGCTGTAATCCCTTCATTTTCTATTCCTTCGTATGCAGATATGGAAGTTGTTTATTATGATAAATCCAAACTTGGGAACAAAATTCCTGTTTCAGGTGATGTGGCTGTAATAAATACAGGATCACATAAAGGAGAGATCAATGATAAAAATATTCCTGCCAACAAAGAATACCTGTTTAATATTTCTGGAAATCTCACACTAGATGGAGCTGTGGATGTTAAACGAGGAACAGTGATAGTAGTTTTTGTTTATGGTAACTTAAATATTAATGCTAACCAGGTATACAATAATCCTGAGACGAACGGTCTGGTCTTTGTAGTTTCCGGCAATATTAATGTTGCACCCACCGTCACAGAAATAAATGCAGTCATGATTACTTATGGGACTTTTTGCAGTAATTGGAATGGCAGTGCCTGTATTAGTAATTCACCGGATTTACCACTTACTATCAAAGGCAATGTTATTTCTTTAAGTTCCGGTAATCCACCTAAATTTATCCGTTCGCTAGCTAATAACACTTCTACCCCTGCTGAAACTGTAATCTATCAACCAAAATATCTGGTAATTCTAAAAAATATCTTCTCCAAAACACTCACTATTTGGAAAGAGGTTCAGTAAATAGCTACTTATCTTGTCATTCCGGACCCGATCCGGAATCTATATAAATATTTGTATGGATCCCTGTTTTCATAGGGATGACCCTTAGGTCACTTACCAAAATTTCTCTTCTGGTCCTGATACCAATCGAGTGCTTTTTTAAGTTCGGTTGGTGAAAAATCCGGCCATAACACTTTAGTAAAATATAATTCAGAATAAGCAGTTTGCCAAAGTAAAAAATTGGAAAGCCGAATATATCCTCCGGTTCGAATTACCAAATCAGGATCTGTCTGCCCATTTGTATAAAGATGTTTGGAAATTACTTCATCATTAATTTTATTTACATCAATCCCTTCTTTAACTAAATTTTTAATTGCCTCAACAATTTCTTTTTTACCTCCATAATTTAGGGCAATATTTAATTTGATTGATTCATTTTTAATATAAGTTTTTTTTAATTGTTCAATTAACCTCTTTATTGATCCGGGGAGTCCATTTAGCTCACCCAAGATAGAAATCTTCACTCCATTTGCCATCATTTTTTTTAGTTTAGTATGATAGCTTGACCTCATTAAACTAAAAAGTCCCATCACTTCCCGTTTTGCTCTCTCTTTTATATTTTCGGTAGAGAGCGCATAAACAGTGATGGTTTTAATACCCAATTTCACTGCCTCTTCCACAACTTTTTCTAAAGCCACTGTCCCAGCTTCATGTCCTCTGCCTTCCGGTAAACCTCTTTGTCTGGCCCACCGACGGTTCCCATCCATAATAATAGCTATGTGTGAAGGTACATTCATGCCCACAATTCTATCAAAAATCATGGTAAAATTACAACATCAACATGTCAAAATCTACAATCCAATATCATGTTCAAGGTTTAGGGGAACCAATTATCTTACTTCATGGTTGGGGGGGATCATCTAAATCTTTAGAAAATTTACAAATACAACTCTCTAAAAATTTTCAAGCTATAACATTAGATCTACCGGGTTTTGGGAATTCTCCGGAACCTGAAACAATTTACGGAATTAAAGATTATGCTCAAGAAATAATTCAAATAACTCAGGATTTGGGTTTAAAAGAATTTCATCTTTTTGGTCATTCTTTTGGAGGACAAGTTGCTACTCAAATGGTACTGGATTATCCGGATAAAGTTAAAACTTTAATTCTTTGTGATGCAGCAGTTATTAGAAGAAAAACTATATCAACCAAAGTTCTAATCAAAATATCTAAATTCATAAAATCACCGGGACTTTCTTCGTTCTTAAAAATCATTTTCAGACATTCTGATTATCAGAAAGCTTCACCAAAAATGAAACAAATTATGAATAAAATTTTACAGGAAGATTTATTCCCTTGTCTTCAACAAATTTACACTCCAACTTTAATTTTATGGGGAGAAAAAGATTCTTATACTCCTGTATGGCAAGCCAAAATAATTCATCAAAATATTAAAGGATCAAAACTTAAAATATTCTCAAACCTACGTCATGGTCTACCTCTATCTAACCCTGAAGATGTAGCGAAAGAAATTAAGGAATTTATCAAATGAATAATTTATTATTCTTATTTTTCTTGCTTTGGATATTGGGATTTATTACTAATATTTTTTTACAACTTTATTGGTGGCAAATTAAGGAATACCGTTTGGATAGATTTAAAGATTTTCTCAGTACTGATATTGGCAAACAATTACTTTTTAGTAAACTCAATATTGTTAAATTATTTGTTCTTATATCTCTGATAATTTTTCCTCTTATGGGAACACTAGTTTTTATTGTGTTTTATGGAGTACTTGTACTAAAAATAATATTCAGAAACTCCGCCATTTTTCCCAAATGGACTCTGCGTATGAAAGAAACATTTACTTTCTTAATTTTATTTTTTTTAATAATCGGATTTAGTTTTTTTTCAGTATTACAAAAAGATTATTTGATTACTTTAATAATTTTAGATTTA
Organism: Candidatus Daviesbacteria bacterium; assembly: GCA_030648645.1. Classification (GTDB taxonomy): domain Bacteria; phylum Patescibacteriota; class Microgenomatia; order Daviesbacterales; family UBA10151; genus JAUSHL01. Next base: position 64,627 of record JAUSHL010000018.1, on the reverse strand, counting down.
ATTTCTCCATTACTTGTGGGATTTTCAGTTTTATTTATAGGCAAATTAGTTGGGTTTCATAAGCAAAATTTGATTTCCAAAGCCTCTAAAAAAATCTCTTCTATGGAGAAATTAATAGTTATAGGAGTAACCGGAAGTTATGGTAAGACAACAACTAAAGAATTTATTGGTCAACTTATTTCTTCTAAATATAGAGTTCTAGTTACCCCTGCACATGTAAATACTGAAATTGGAGTTGCTCAATTTATTATTCAGAAATTGACACCAAAAACTGAAGTTTTTGTGGTTGAAATGGGTGCCTATCGTATTGGAGAAATTACCTCACTTTGTAAATTAACTAAACCGCAAATTGGAGTTTTAACTGCTATTTCTAATCAACATTTAGCTCTTTTTGGATCACAGGAAAATATTACTAAGGCAAAATTTGAACTTGTTGATTATCTGGAAAAGAATCAAGGAATAATAATTTTAAATAAAGATGATGTGCAAATTAATAAAATTGCTCCAAAATACAATTTGAAAAAAATATTTTTTTCAATAAATAAAAAGACTGATATTTATGCTGACGCTATTATTGCTACTCCAGATAGTTTAAAATTTATATTTCATTTTGATAATCAAAAATTTAATATTGTTGCAAAAATAATCGGCAAACAAAATGTAGCAAATATATTAACTGCAATAGCCGTAGGAAAAGAATTAAATATACCATTGCAAAATCTAATTCAAAAAACTACTTCTTTAAAAGGAATAAAAGCAACTATGGAACTTGTATTTTCTATAAAGGGAGCTACTTTGATTGATGATACTTATAATATCAATTCTGAAGGGATAAAAATGGCATTAGATACATTAAAAAATTATCAAAAATCTAATAAAATTATTGTTCTCTCCCCTATAATTGAATTAGGTAATCAAACCACAACTATTCATCAAGAAATTTTAAGATATGCTTTGGAAAAAGTTGATAAAATAATCTGGGTAGGTATGGATTTTATAGATATAATCCAGGATTTTATAAAGACAAATAAAGTAGAAGAACAAATTAAATTTTATAAATCTCCTAAGGAAGCCGCTAACTTTCTTATAAATTTTAATTCCTCAGATTCAGTTATTTTATTTGAAGGAAGAAATGCCGAAAAAGTGTTGGAAATTATAAAATGAAAAATCCTTTTAAAATCATTGCTTGTGATTTAGGACCAAATATTTTTTGGGAGGATGTTTTACTTTCCATTAAACTTCTATTTAATCCTAAAAAAAATGGAATAGAAATTAAAAATCTTGAAGAAAAATTCTCTCAGAAATTTGGAACAGAAGCAATTTCTTTTAATAGTGGTCGAACATCTTTGATGGCTATCTTAAAATCATTAGGACTTCAAAATGATGATGAAATAGCAATTCAGGCTTATACTTGTGTTGCTGTACCTGATGCTATTTTATGGTCAGGTTATAAACCTATTTTTATAGATATAGATGAAAGTAATTTTAATCTTGACCCAAGAGATTTGGAGAAAAAAATTACTAAAAATACCAAAGCAGTCATTATTCAACATACTTTTGGTATTCCGGCGCCTATCAAAGAAATTGTTAAAATTGCGAATAAATATAAATTATTTATTATTGAAGATTGCGCTCATGCAACAGGGGTAAAACATGATAATGAATATTTAGGCAAATTTTCTGATGCAGCTTTTTTCAGTTTCGGCAGAGATAAGATGATGTCTTCAGTTTATGGAGGCATGGTGATTACTCAAAATAAAATATTGGCTGAAAGAATAAAGCAATATCAAGAAAAATTAGAATTTCCTTCTAAAAAATGGATTATTGAGCAATTATTTTATAATCCATTAATTTTTGTTATTGTCCAAACTTATGGATTTTTTAACTTTGGTAAAATAATTCATCTTTTAAGCAAAAAGTTAAAACTTTTATCAAAGGCAGTTATTGAACTTGAAAAAAAAGGTGGCAAACCAGAATATTTCCCCAAAAAAATGCCGGCATCTCTTGCAAGATTAGCGTTGTCTCAATTTGAAAGATTAGATATTTTTAATGTGAAAAGATTAAATTTTAATAAATATTACCAGGAAGAATTACGTGATCTTCCTATTGCTAATCCTGCTTTTAATTATCCCCTACTTCGCTTTACTATCAAAACAAACGAAAGAGATAAAATTAAAATTTTTGCTCAAAAATTTGGAATTTATCTTGATACTTGGTATGACCAGCCAGTTGCTCCAAAAGGCACAGATTTTAATGCTGTTGGCTATAAAATTAATAGTTGTAAAGTTGCAGAAGAAGTAGCTAAAGAATCATTAAACTTACCTGTCAATCCCAATCTTTCTAAGAAAGATATTGAAAAAGTGGTTGCTGTTTTAAATAAATATTATGCTAAAAGTTAAACTAATAGAAGACAAAAAAATTTGGGATGAATTTGTAAGTCATGTTTCAATTCATACTTTTTTTCATTCTTTTGAGTGGGCTGATTTTAATAAAAATATTGGTGACCAATCTGAAAAGTATGGTTTTTTTGAAGATAATAAATTAGTAGGAGTGACTTTAATTATTAAAGTATTTGCCAAAAGAGGAACTTTTCTTTTTTGCCCACATGGCCCTCTTTTTAAATCAGATAAAATAAATTATTGGAATTTTTTCTTAAAATTTTTTATACAAAAAGGATTAGAAGAAAAAGTTGTTTTTGTAAGAGTTAGCCCTGCCCTTGCAGAAGATAATAAAACACAAATTATGTTCAAAAAAAATGGGTTTAGAAATGCTCCAATTCATATGAGTGCAGAATCCTCTTGGATTTTGGATCTGGTTGACAAATCTGAAGATCAGCTTTTATCAGAAATGAGAAAAACTACTCGTTATGAAATCCGCCAAGCACAAAAACGAGAGTACACAGTTATCAAAAGCAATGATTTTAAAGACTTGAAGATTTTTCTCAAACTTTATCACCAAACAGTAAGCCGCACTAACTTTATACCTTTTTCTGATAAATATATCATGGAAGAATTTCTTGCTTTTTCTAAAAATAATCAAGTAATGCTTTTTTTAGAAAAACATGATAATAAAATTGTGGCAGCTTTAATGGTTATTTTTTATGGTAAAGGAGCTTTCTATCACCAGGGAGCAACTAACCCAACGGGCAGAGAAACTGTTTCCTATCTAGCACAATGGGAAGCCATCAAAGAAGCTAAACAAAGAGGTTGTACATTTTATAATTTCTGGGGAATTGCTCCAACAGATGATCCTAAACATCCATGGTATGGACTAAGTTTATTTAAAAAAGGTTTTGGTGGCAAAAGAGTAAATTTTGTTCATGCTCAGGATTATTCAATTAAATTTTGGCGCTATCTACCTATCTATTTATTAGAAACAATGAGGCGTTTGAAAAGAAATCTTTGACAAATATCCCATAGATATTTATAAACCAATTTAACTCGACTACTAACTAATGGTCTCGTCAAATGGTTTGAACCCAAAATTTTGTTCAAAAGTTGCAAACTAGAATATTTTGGGTATAATATTACTCAAGATGATAAGTCTCGAGATAAAACCTCGGATTATTATTAACACTTCGGTCAATGGGCCGGTTCAATTATCGGAAAGATTCTTCGAGCACCCTCTCCCTCAAAATACTTATGGAATTACAGTTTTTAATGGTGGTAGAAAAGAAATTGATATCTTAGATAAAGAAGTAGAAATTTATAGTAGAGGTTTTCCTGAGGATCCAATTACAAGACGTTTAGCAGCAGTTTTAAGCGTTGATGATGCTAAACACTTAATGTTACAGATACCATCCATAATCAGTATTTATAATACAATTATTCTACAGGAAATCCCTCATCAGGAAAGAAATTTTAATCCTGACAATTATCCCCCAGCTAGAATTATTTCAGAACCAGATATTGTACTAAATAATGGTGATCCTGAAAAAATTGAACATCCATTCCCATCTGGCAGTGAAGGTTTAAAACTATCTTTTGCCATCAGAGGTAGCTCTCCTCTCACAGGAGAAAAGGTTCCCATGTTGTTACTTGATAGAACTGAAGCAATAAATCTTTATGAAAATTTGAAAAAATTATTAACTCAATCTTGTTTTCGTGGTAATAGCGCAATTTTAGTTGAGAAGGAATTTATTTCCCCCAGTAGATTAGTTTGTTTTGTATAGAATAAGTACGCTTTTTAATGTAAGCAAATTTATCTCGTATGTATAAAACTCGCTAAATAGCTTGAACCCAAAATATTGATTGAACGTTGTAGTGAAAGTATTTTGGGTATAAAATATCCTAATGAGAATTGCTGTTTTGGGTGCAGGTTTTACCGGTTTAACTGCTTCTCTCCGACTTTTACAAATGGGACACCAAGTCACTTTATTTGAAAAAGATTCAACAGCTGGAGGATTAGCTGGTGGATTTAAAAATCCAAATTGGGATTGGACCTTGGAAAAATCATATCATCATATTTTTACCAGTGATAATTCTGCCTTGTCACTCGCACAAGAATTAAATCAGAAGATTATTTTTCAAAAACCTCAAACTGATACATATATTAATGGACAAATTTTGCCCCTCGACGATCCGAGGTCTTTGATGACTTTTCCTTATCTTTCTCCAATTGATAAATTACGAACCGGACTTGCTTTAGGTTATTTAAAATTATTAAAAAATTATCAAAAATTAGAGGGGACATATGCCCTGCCCTGGATTAGAAAATATATGGGTAAAAAATCTGCCAAATTAATTTGGGAACCTTTATTTACCGGAAAGTTTGGTGAATTTAAAGAAGACATTTCCTTAACATGGTTTTGGGGGAGAGTTAAAAAAAGAACTCCAACTCTTTGTTATCCGGCAGGCGGGTTCCAGGAGTTTGCCAATAAAATATCTACCAAAATTATCAGTCTTGGTGGTGAAATTTTACTAAATACAGAAGTTAAAAATATTGAAGACTTAAGTCGTAAATTTGATAAAACTATTGTAACTTTACCTCTGCCGGTTTTTTTAAAAAATACTCCAAATCTTCCTAAAAAATATGTCCAACAATTATCTTCTATTCCTCACTTATCAGCTCAGGTTTTAATTTTGATTTTGAAAAAACCTTTTTTGAAAGAATCATACTGGTTAAATATTAATGATCCGGGTTTTCCTTTTTTAGTTTTAGCAGAACATACTAATTTTATGGATCCCAAACATTATGGCAATCAACATATTTTATATATTGGAAATTATTTACCCAATGATCATCCATATTTAAAAAAATCACCCCAAGAACTTTTAAAGATTTTTACCCCCTATCTTAAAAAAATTAACCCCCAATATCCCTTATCACCCCAATTACCCTCATCTCCCTACCTCTTTACCCAACCCTTTGCTCAACCTGTTATGCAAGTGGGTTTTGAAAAAATTATTCCCCAATTCAAAACTCCCTTAAAAAATATTTATTTAGCCAACATGGCAATGGTTTATCCATGGGACCGCGAAACTAATTATGCTATTGAAATGGGTGAAAAAATAGCCGAGGAGATTAACGCAGATTAGAAGCTGATTAGCACAGATCCGCATAAATCTGCTTCCCATCTGTGATAATCAAAGACTTTATGAAAAACAAAAAGGTAATTATTTCTTTAACCTTAATCATGATTGTCGGTGCTGTGCTGAGATTCTATAAATTAGACTGGGGACAGGGACTATTTACTCACCCTGATGAATACTATATTGTGATTTCTGCCAATCAATTAAGTTTCCCCAATCAAATGAACCCTCATTTTTTTAATTATGGTACTTTTTCTATCTATCTTAATTACTTCACTCAGCAATTACTACAACTTGTAACCTTAGATCAACAGATCGCAAGCTCTGCTTATAACCTGTCCCCTTTCTTAATTGGAAGATTTTATTCTGCTTTATTCTCCACTCTCACTATTCCCCTTATCTACCTTATCTCCCTTACTTTCTTTAATAAAAAATACTCTCTTTTAGCAGCAGCTTTAGTAGCCCTTACTCCGGGGCTTATTCAACAAGCTCATTTTTTAACTCCGGAATCTAATTTAATATTTTTTATCTTTTTGTCTTTAACTTTTTTGTTATATTTTGTAAAACAAAAAAAATCTTTATTCCTCATTCTTTCTTCTGCCTCTCTGGGACTTGCACTGGGAGTTAAAATCAGCTCTGCTGTTTTATTTCTGCCGATACTTTTGGGAATTTTTCTTGCATCCCCATCCGCCAGCTGGCGGACCATACCAAAAATAATCTCCCGAATAATTCTAAGTTTATTTATTATTTTAGTTACTTTATTTATAATTGATCCCTATTTATTTTTAGATTTTTCCAGCTTTTTATCCAGTTTTAAATATGAAAGCGCGCTGGCAATAGGCACTATTCCGGTTTTTTATACCAGACAATTTATCAATACTGTTCCGGTTTTATTTCAGTTTGAAAAAATTTATCCATATGCTTTAGGCCCTGCTCTGTTAGTTTTTGGCATAGCAGGTTTTCTAGCAATGTGCTTATCTATTTTTCGTCAATGTCACTGTCATCCCGCACCTTTATCTGTCATCCCGGGCTTAACCCGGGATCCAGAATACAATAATCTGGATTCCTGCCCCTCGGTCCTGAGGCCCTCGGGATCGAAGGACTTTCGCAGGAATGACAAAAATACGACGCTTGTCTTTTTATTCATAATTCTTAATTCTACATTCTTAATTCTGTTTTTATCCAATGCTTTTTTATTTGCCAAATGGACCAGATTCATTTCCCCCACTTTTCCTTTCTTTGCCATTTTTTCTGCCTTTCTTTTATTTAAAATCTCTCAATTTAAAATTAATAAATATTTTTCCTTAATTCTTAAAGATCATCGGATCGCAAGCTTTGCTTATTCTTCATTCTTAATTCTTACTATCCTTTGGACCTTATCTTATTTCTCAATCTATTTAAAAAATGATGTCCGTCTTCAGGCTTCAAATTGGATTGCCCAAAATCTAACTCCGGGAACTGTTTTTCTGGAAGAAGGTAACATGGTTGATATTCCACTTCCGGAAAATTTTAAAAGACTATCTTTAAATTTTTATGATTTGGATGAAAATATTTTGAGTCAACAAAAATTAAAAGAAGATTTAGAAAAATCAGATTATTTTATAATTCAAAGCAGAAGAATATTTGCAAATCATCAAAGATTGGCCGAAGATTTTCCTGTAACTGCCAATTTTTATAATCAATTATTTGCAGATCTTTTAGAATTTACGGAAATTAAAGAAATTAATTCCTATCCTCAACTTAATCTGTTAGGATGGAAGATAGATTTTCCCGACGAAGTTGCAGAGGAAACCTGGTCTGTTTTTGATCATCCAGTCATCAGAATTTTCCAAAAAAATGTTAAATAAAACAACTGTCCTATTAATTTTAATAATTATTTTTGGAGCATTGCTTCGTTTATACAACCTTAATTGGGATAGCGGTTTTCATCTCCATCCTGATGAAAGAATGATTACTATGGTAGCTGATAAAATTACATTGGAAAATCCTAATCCGGATTTTTTTGCTTATGGTAGTTTTCCAATTTATCTTTTAAAAGCGTTCGGTATTTTTGTAGGACTTTTTGATTCCCAATTTTCTAATTACCAAAGTATAAATTTAGTCGGTAGATTTTTATCTGCTCTTTTTGATTTGGGAACTTTAATAATTTTGTATTTTCTGGGAAAGAAATTATTTGATAAAAATGTTGGACTTTTATCAGCATTTTTTTATGCTATAGCAGTTTTACCAATTCAACTTTCTCATTTTTACGCTGTCGACACACCTTTAACTTTTTTTATTATTTTAACGCTTTATTGTCTGATTCTTTATACTGAAAAACATAATTCTAAATACCTCATTCTTACTTCTATTTCCTTTGGTTTGGCATTGGCTACTAAAGCCAGTGCGATACTTTTAATAGTTCCAATTATACTCACACTAATATTAGCCTCCCAAGCCAGGCTTGGTAGCATAAACAAATCAATTTTTTGCGGCAGTTTCATGGCCATCTTTACCTTAATTTCTTTTTTCATTTTTGAACCATTTGCTTTTTTAGATTTTCAAAATTTCTGGCAACAAACTTTAACCCAACAGGCAATGACTAAATCTGCTTTCACTTTTCCTTATACTTTGCAATATGTCGGAAAAATTCCCTATTTATATGAAATCCAAAATATATTTTTCTGGGGACTTGGTCCGGTTTTGGCAACTCTAGCATTGATCGGTACTATATTTTTCACTTTCAAAACATTCCGCCCAATCCTTAATTCTAAATTCTTAATTCTTACTTCTTTCTTTTGGCTTTATTTTGCAATTGTTGGTCATTTTGCTATTGGTTTTATGCGCTACATGCTCCCCCTCTATCCTCTCCTTTGTCTTTTCGCAGCAATACTATTTTGGCAAATTATTTTATTTATCAAACCCAGAATTTCTCATCTTTTATTCTTAATTCTTTATTCTTTATTCTTTATTCTTCTATTGATATGGCCTTTATCTTTTATTTCCATTTATTCTCAACCCAATACCAGAGTTTCTGCTTCAGAATGGATTTATCAAAATATTCCGGCAAATAGTTTGATTGCCAGAGAACATTGGGATGACGGGCTACCTCTTGCCAATAGATCAAATTATCAATTCCTTGATCTACCAATGTATGATTCCGATCTTGATCCTTTAAAATGGGAAAAAGTAAATCAGGTATTACAAACCACTGATTACATTATTATTGCTAGTAATAGACTTTATACTCCTTTACAAAAAATGATTAATTGCCCAAATTTACCAGTAGATAGGTGCTATACAAAAACTGCAGATTATTATCAAAAACTTTTTTCAGGACAATTAGGTTTTAAAAAAGTTGCTGAGTTTTCTGTTTATCCCAGTTTTAAAATTTTAAATTTTAAATTTAAAATTAATGATTCATCATCAGATGAATCATTCACCGTTTATGATCATCCTAAAATAATGATTTTTGCCAAAACATCTGTTATACTTTGGCAACCATGAGCTCAGTTTATATCAGTAAAACTTCATCTAAAACAGTTCTTTCTGATTATCAAAAACTTTTACATAAAGCAGATTATTTAAAAACTTTTAACAAATCAGAACCCATTATTATTAAAATAAATCTTTCCTGGACCAGATTTTATCCTGCCTGTTCTACTCCACCTTGGCAACTGGAAGGAGTTTTAAAAACTTTAATTGAAGATGGAATTTCTCCTAAAAATATTATCCCTGTAGAAAATAGGACTGTGGTAACTGATGTTATTAAAGGATCACAAAACAATCTTTGGCTACCAATTTTAAAAAAATATGGAGTGAAAATGCATTTTTTAACTGATGAGCCTTATGTGGATTATAAACCCAAAAAACCACTTTTAGCCATGGGTCATACTTTCCATAAAATATCTCTTCCCAAAATTATCATTGGTAAAAATATTATTCATCTGCCGACTATGAAAATGCATGTTTTTACCACCACCACGGGAGGGATGAAAAATTATTTTGGTATGCTCCGAACCACCAGACATTATGCTCACAGAAATATTCATGAAACATTGGTTGATCTTTTATCAATTCAAAAAGAAATTCATCCGGGTATTTTTGGCATCATGGATGGAGCAGTGGTGGGAAAAGGCTCAGGTCCCCGGGCCATGCAATGGGAAATTAAGGATTTTCTACTGGCTTCTTCCGATTTAGTCGCCTTAGATGCCACAGCTGCCAAAATGATGGGTTTTAATCCCCTGACTTTAGATTACCTAAGAATCGCTGAAAATCAGGGCTTAGGTATAGCTAATCCTAAAAATATCAAAGTCTTTGGCACAGATATTTCCAAAATAAATTGGCATTTTAAGAGAAAAGATACTCTGGCATCACGTGGCCAGAAGCTCATTTACCGTCATAGCCCTTTATGGGTTGAGAAAATTTTGTTACAATCACCAATAGTACCTTGGAGTTATTTTGCATCCAATTTCTATCATGATATTTACTGGTGGAATATGTTTGGCAAAGAAAGAGTCAATAAATTCTTAAAAACTCCTTGGGGAAAGCTTTTTAAAGAATATGAAGATAGGCTTTGATTTAGATAGAATTTTTATTGATTTTCCACCTTTTGTGCCCCCAAGACTTATTGACTGGTTATATAAGCGAAGCTTGCGAGAGATTTTCTCTCTTAAAGACCATTGTCAAAAAGATTTAGCTTACAGTATTCCTAAATCTCCGGTATCAAAATTAGTCCGCCGGACAAGCCATATTTCTCCACTCCGCCCTCCAATCAAAAAAAATATTAAAATACTTTCTCAGATTTTGTTAAATCCTACTCTAAATTTATATCTGATTTCCAGTCGTTATCAATTTTTGGAAAAATTAACTTATAAACTTCTGCATAAATATGATTTAATGACCCCCTTTGCCAAAATTTTTCTCAATACTTCAAACGAACAACCGCATTTATTTAAAGAAAAAATCTTAAAAAAATTAAATCTTGATTTATTTATTGATGATGATCTGGATTTATTACGATACTTACAAACAAAAAATCTAAAAACAAAATTGCTTTGGTATAATCCAAGTTGCAAAAATTGTGAAACTCATGGAATTGATACAGTTACCAATCTTGCTGAAATTATAGAATTCATCAAATGATATCTGACTTAATATTTATCTTGCAATGGTGGTTTATTTGGTTTATTTTGGGCATTGGTTTTTTACCCTTTACCACAACTTTATTTTCTAATTTTTTTGATAAAGGATACGCTTTTTCTAAAATCTTGGGGCTTTTGCTTTTGGGATATGCTGTTTGGTTTTTGGGCAGTATTAAAATACTCCCCTTTTCCACTTGGTCCATAATTTTAATTTTTATTATATTTGCTTTTCTGCAACTTAAGTTTCTTAAGCATATTAAGTCACTGAAGTTGAATAAAATTTTTATTTTTGAAGAAATTTTATTTTTAGTAGGATTCATTTTCTGGGCCTTTGTTCGTGCCCACGAACCCTCCATCCATGGTTTAGAAAAATTTATGGATTTTGGAATTATAAATTCAATTTTAAGAACTGATTATTTTCCGCCCAAGGATTTATGGATGACTCCACTTTCTATTAATTATTATTATTTTGGTCATTTCGCATCTGCACTGCTTACAAAAATTTCCGGCATTGATTCTATAATTACTTATAATTTAACACTGGCATCACTGTTTGCTTTAACTTTAACTGCTTCTTTTTCCCTCGGTGCCAATTTATACCATTTTTTCGTATCCTCCACCCAAAAACTACATGCTATACGCTATACGCTAATATCCGGAGCTTTGAGTGCTTTCTTAGTCACTCTTGGTGGTAATTTACAAACAATTTATGCCTTTTTCCGAAACTATTCTCCTGATAATCCTGTACCTTTTTGGACTCTCCAGCCAATGTTAAATTTTATTGGTTATTGGTATCCCAATGCCACCCGTTTTATTCCTTTTACAATTCATGAATTTCCTCTTTATTCTTTTGTGGTGGCCGATTTACATGGCCATGTTTTTAATATCCCCTTTGTTTTACTCCTTCTTGCTTTATTAATTGTTATGTTTTTCCAACAAAAGCTTAATTCTTTATTCTTAATTCTAGTTTCCTTGCTGGTAGCAGTTTCTTTAATGACCAATATCTTGGATGGTCCAATTTATATCATAGTTATTTTTGCAGTCCTATTTGCCAAAAACTGGAGCCAGTCAAATAAATTTTCTTTTTCCATAATTCATGATTCTTTATTCTTAATTCTGCTGATTACTCTAGGGGCTATTTTATTTTCCCTTCCATTTTGGCTGGCATTTATACCATTTGCCCAAGGTGTCGGAGTTTTATGCGCCCCATCTTTTTTAACTGATTTTGGAAAAATCGGACCGTTTTTATTTGAGAAAGATCATTGTCAAAAATCCCCTATCTGGATGCTGGCAATTCTCTGGGGCTTTTTCTACTTTGTAATTTTAGGTTTTATTTTTTTTATTTTAAAATTTAAAATTGATTTAAAATTTAAAATTAAAAATTTAAAATTAGAACCAACAGATCTACTGGTTCTCACCTTTGCTCTTGCTGCCACCATATTGCTAATCATTCCGGAATTTTTCTATGCTAAAGATATTTATCCGGCGCATTATCGCGCCAACACTGTTTTTAAATTCGGCTATCAGGCTTTTATTATTTTAGGTTTGGTTTCCAGTTACATGATTACAAGATTAATCTCGAAACTCGAAACTCGAAACTCAAAACTATTTTTACCTTTCTTCTTAATTCTTATCTCTTTATTCTTCCTAGTAGCCATCTATCCCTACTTTGCCATTAAATCTTATTACGGAGATTTAAAAAATTATCAAAGTTTGAATGGTTTAAATTACTTTTCTCCTTTATATCCTACCGACTATCAAGCCATTTTATGGCTTAGGGAAAATATTCCCGGACAACCGGTAATTTTAGAAGCTCAGGGTGATTCTTACACTGATTTTGCCCGAGTTTCATCAAATACAGGATTACCAACAGTAATTGGCTGGCCGGTCCATGAATGGCTCTGGCGAGGCTCCTTCGATGAAGCAGGCAAAAGAGGCACTGATGTTGCCATATTATATGAAAGCCCTGATCTAAATTTAACTCAAACACTTTTGCAAAAATATAATGTCCAATATGTTTTTATTGGTTCTCTCGAACGCCAAAAATATTCAAAATTAAACGAAGAAAAATTTAATGCTTTAGGTAAAATCATTTTCCAGGATGGTCCCACTGAAATTTATCAACTAAACTGATACTTTTCTTCATCCGTATTTACTTTTTTTCTAAGCAGGGAAGCTCCTATTACTGTCACAATAACTCCTCCCGCAGCAAATCCCAATCCATAATAAATTTTGGCAGTAGTGCTGTTTTCTTGACGCACTGTATTCAGATACTGCTGAGAAAGTTCCTGAATATAAGATTCTCTATCCCGACGAAGTTGCATATTATTTCTGTATTCCTCAGCACTTAAAATTTCATCAATTGGTTTCAGTAGAAAAATCTCATTAGATTTAGTCTCCGCCTGAGATTTAGCCTGATAATCCATATCTCTTTCTGCTATCACACTACCCGTAGATAAACTAGAACTGGCAACAAAAACGAACACTCCAAATATACTGGCCATGTAGCCAATATTTTGTTTTGTAAAACTAGCTCTGTTTAAAAATTGAGGCCATCTTAAAAGACACTCTTTTTTGGAGTTTAGATTCTGTATAAGAATTTCGTCCAATTCCATGCGCAACTTATTAGAAATCTCTGCTGGATTCTTTTCATAAGGTGATTTTTGATTTTCAGTCATTTTGTATATTCTAATAAAGAGAAACAGGAAAAGCAATCTTTATACTTGCGACAATCTCTAATCCACGGGAAATCTAATCCATAGTAAAAATATATTTAACACAATTTGTCGCCATAGCGTGATTTTGTGTTAAAGTCAGAGAGGACTCAATTACTTTTTTGGGGCACAAGGAGAATCCATATCCTCAACATCTTTTAAAATTAGATGCCTTATATACTCCGCCATAGTTATGCCAAATTTTGCAGCTCGTTTTTTAAGATTTTCTTTTAAATACAAAGGCAAATTCAATTTAATTTGGGTTTGTGGTGTAATCATATGCCTGAATAATACCCCCTTTTCCAGGACTTTTCAATTACTAGAGTAGTTTAACTTCCTCAATTGGATAAATCCAGATTTGGACTGTTCTTTGGCGGATGGCATTTTTACCTGTTCCATCTCTGCCATCAAATTCCAGTGCTGCAATTTCCTGATATTTTCCCAGTTCCGGTTTGCCGTTTTGAATGGGAATAAAAACAGAAGGATGACCATAAAGCATTGATCTAATGTGTGAGGGAGCGTTATAATCCTCATCAATTTCATTACAAAATGGATTATCCTGACACCTGTGAGAATAATCAGTTGTGGGATGTTTAAAATCTTTTTTTCTGGCAACCCAGGCCCTACTATCTGTTGGAACATGATGCAAAGCATGATTTAACATATCTTTGAGTAAATTTGGTTCAGAAATTTCCTGTACTACAATAGTTAAAGTAGTGTGCTTGGAATTTACTACTACAATTCCATTCCCTACTTTTGATTTTTTTACAGCCTTTTTTACTTCCTCAGTTAAATTATGAAAACAGGCATATTCAGTTGAAGGAAATTTAATCTCTTTTAAAAAAGCTTTCATATCATTTTTTGTCATTCTGAGGACTCGCCGTGGCGAGGACGTGAGAATCTACTTTGGCAGATTGCCACAGCCACTTTGTGGCTTCGCAATGACATTTTTGTTATCATAACTATTAGTCTATGAATATCCCCAAAACCCCACGCTCTTTTGAATTACTTTATCGTAAACATGCTCTTCCTCTGATGAAATTTTTAATTAAAAAAACCGGTGGCAATCAATTTATGGCAGAAGAAGTTTTTTCCAGTACTTTTTTAGCTGCTTGGAAAGGCTTTCATACTTTTGAACAAAAATCTAAATTCTTTACTTGGCTTTGCCGGATTGCATTAAACAAAGCTGCTGATTATTATCGTGATCAAATTCATTATGAATCACACTTAATTGCTCCGGCTTTAATTGATATAGCAAATATTAAAGACAAAAATTTAACTCCGGAAGAAAAAGCCAGTTTGGATGAAATCAGAAATTGTGTGCATGATTGTTTGAATTTGTTGTCGGATGAAAAAAGAAATCTTTTGTATTTAAGATACTGGAAAGATATGACAATTAAAGGAATTGCTGAAACTTTTGATATTTCTGAGCGCTCTGCTGAAGGAAAAGTTTACCGAGCCAAACTAGCTTTTAGAGAAGTTATTACAAAAAAATATCCTAATATTTAAGATTGTCTTTCGATAACAAAGTCAGCAAGCTGGACTAACAATTTTTGATAAACTATGTTATCAGTAATCTCGGGAATAAATTTTTTCCCTTCTTCAACCAAATCTCTTGCTGCTTTCTGAGAATAAGCAAAAGCGCCACTATTTATTATAATAGTTCTTACTCTCTCAACTTCTTCCTTAGTTAGTTTTTGATTACCATGAGCAGATTGAAGAAATTTTTTATCTTCCACTGAAGCAAATTCCAAAGCTTTAACAATCAACAGTGTAACTTTTCCTTCCTTCAAATCAGAATCAACTGGTTTACCTAATTCTTCTTCAGTTGAAAACATTCCTAACTCATCATCACGAATCTGAAAAGCAATACCTACTGGAATACCAAAATCCTTAATAGCTTTTAATTTTTTTTCATCTGCACCAGCCAAAATAGCACCTACAGATAGAGGTCCAGATATAGTATATTCTGCCGTCTTATAACGATGAATTTGTAAAACTGCCTCTTCACTAAATTTATGTTGCTCTTCATAGGTAATATCTAGGGCTTGTCCAATACCCACTTCCAGTAAAACTTGGCTTAAAAATTCTGATGCTTTAGACATATTTGCTCTGGAAAAATGAAGTGAGTTAAGTATTCTATATGCCCAAAACATACCCTCATCCCCTAGAGTTATAGCCATTGATTCTCCATAATGATCGCCAAAATGCTTAGCATATTTTTTATGGATAGTTGGTTCTCCTCGACGCAGATCATCCTGATCCATAACATCATCATGCATTAATAAAAATGAATGTATTATTTCAATCGTTAAAGACGCTAATAATCCTTCTTCTTTATTCATTCCTGCGAACATTTGATAACCTAAAAAGATTTCACAACCTCTTAATTTTTTACCACCTGATAAAAACTTTTTATAATCATTAATCATATCTCCTGCCATAGGAACAATTTTACCAACAGCTATTTGTTCTTTATCAAAAGTTGCGTCAATAATTGGCTTTAAGTCTTTATTATATTTAATGAGATAATCTACAAAATTAGACATATAAGTCAATTATACCTTTTTTCTCTTATTCTGTTTGACATGTAAGTATTCTTGGTCGTTATTAATAATTTTTCTGATAATTTCTTCTCGTAAAAAATCTGATTTTGAACGTTTTGTTTTTTCTGTTACCCAATCTAAATATTCAATTATATCTTTTGAAACTAAGAAATTAAACTTTGATAAAGCTTTGTCATTCCCAATTTCTAAATTGGAACTAATAATTTCTTTTAGATTATATTTATCGTAAAATTCCAGTTTTAATAAATTAAAATAAAAACCTAAAAATACATCAGAAACTTGAGAACGATCCATACTATTTGGATAGAGGCAAAGCACTGGCTTCTTTTGATTTAAAGCTTGTTGTATAGCAACACCCACTCCAAAACTAGGAACTCCTACTTCAGCAATTACAAAATCAGCTTTACTAACAAGTTTAATTTCTTCTCTTATTGCATATTCTGGGTTCTTGTATAAATTTTTTCCATACAACTTAGCTATGAACCAATTTTCAATTAAATCTAACTTAAGTGAATGTATGGTCTTCTCAATTAATTTATAATTATCTTTATGTTGAGAGATTTCAGATGTTGAAGCTGCAAAATAAATAATCATAATGCGTCTACTGGGATATCTAAATTTTTATCAATTATAATTTCATTTTTAAAAGCACGTTTCCTCATAATAATATTTGTTACACTTTTAGGAACTATATCTTTAGAGGAAATACCAATTGAATTTAAGAATTCCATTATTTGTTTTTTAGCCTTCTCTTCACAACCTGGTATAGTCATTATTTCCACTTCTATACCACTTCCGAAATCTTCTATTTCCTCAATAAAAATATTTAAATTATTAAATTTATATTCTAAACGCCATTTTTTCAATTCAAAGAATGGTTTAAATTCAGTAAAACAAAGCATCTCAAATACTTCACTAAAATTACTTACCTCTGATTCATGCTCCTCCCATGCATTGTGATCACTTTCTTTTGTAATTATTTTCGTATTTAAACTTAATGATTGTTTTTGATTTTCTCTGGAACACCTTAATCTAAGACTATAACTACCGACACTATTCATTTCTACATCTGCAAATTGAAAATAATTTTTATTACAGAAATATATATCATGGACATATATTTTTCTAATAAATTTAGCTCCTGACCTACCGATACATAATTTTGCACTCTTAGCATCATTAACTAATGCTCTAATTTCAACCTCAATAGTTTTATTTCCGATTTTTTTCATAGTTAAATTCTATAATCAACTTCTACCCATCGACCACTAATCAATTTAAAATATTTAAGTAAAACATCATTTTCAGTTTTTGAATAAATAATATTAGTTTGATCAGAACCAGAACGCTTTGTATAATACTGTGACACCGAAATAATTTTAGGTCTACTAATTTTTTGAAGTCTTAATCTAGAACCAGCTATAGTAAACTCGATAATTTCTTCAATCTGACTTCCTCCTCCCGTAAGAAATGTTCGTTTCTTTTCTTCTCTTTCGAAAGGAATATTTTGTTTTTCTAATTTAGCAACAACTTCATCAAACATAGTTATCGCTCTATGAACCATAGCTTCTAACGGTTTTTCGTCTTTAGCTTTTGTTTTTTCTGATAAACTATTTTTTGGGGATACTCCAGATAACCCATTTTGAATTAATTTAAATTCTAAAGATTTATCTTTAATAGCATCTATTCTTGAACTTCTCCGTTGCCCTACTGTCGAACTATTTTTATCTAGTAACTTAGGTGCGCTTATTATAACTTGTCTCTCCAAAGAATCATCTTTTTTATGTAAAGATTGTTTAAAATTAGGTTTTCTGATTCCATCAATAGTAAAAGATTGTTCTTTACCATCAGCTCCTATTATCCTTACAGTCTCGTTCTTCATTTTTCCTACCAAAGATTTTCCTAACGGAGATTCTATGGAAAGATATTTTTCCTTTAAATTAGTAACACTCAAAAGTACAAAACTATCTTGATTACCATTCATATCAGTTACCATAACTTCAACACCAGGCTTTACTTTCTTAAAATCACCTTCTAAATTATCGACAACGAAAGCTCTACTTATTCTATCTTCAAGATTTATCAGCTCTGCTTTTGTTAAAGACCATGCATGATCTAACGCATCTTTAGGACTATTTTCTCTCCAATCACTATGAGCTGCTTGTTTATATTCCTCTGGAAAATAATTATTTATTTGAGACCTTACTTTTATTAACCTTTCGTTAAGCTCACTCAACAGTACCTCTGTTACGAAAAAAGGCTTCAATTCTATAGGATTGGATTCTTTCATCTCATGTTTTGACATTTTTAATAAAACAAAATTTCTTCGATTATACAACTATTAAAAAAAATTACAAATTCTTCCTCAGAATTATCATATTTAACAAAAAAATCTCACAACCCTGCTCCTCTTTTATTGTAAAAAACATTTTTACTACACTTTTCGAAACATATAGCTGTTAATCTCGAATAAAGTCTTTCGACTAAATAGTCCAGTTCTTCGACTGATCCATTATTGTCAATTATGATATCTGCTATTTTTAAACATTGATCGTTTTGTTGCCCAATCATCTCTCCTGGGATACCATTCTCTCTCCTATCGCACTCCATAAAAGATTCCCATGTTTTGGGATCAGATTGTCTTCCCCTCTCTACTACACGCTTAAATCTCACTTCAGATGAAGCAGTTACACCTATTACTCGCAAACAAGTATACTCTATTTCTCGTAATAAGTTTATTTCGCTCGGATGTCTTACGCCATTTACTATGATAATTTTATTAGGATCTTCTATAATATTTTTCTTGGACAAGCTGGCAAAAATACCATTTCCATGTTGTTCTCGTAATTTATTAGCAAATATTTGTAATTCATCACGTCTAAGATTTTCTAACCCCAAGAGAGATGCTTGTTCTCTAATTTTGTTTGAAAGTGAATAATATGAAACATCCATTAAATACCTTATTTTATTCACAATTGTATCCTTTCCTGCTCCAGAAGGACCTACAAAGCATAAAATTTCTTTACATTCTTTACTCATTTATCCTTTACTAATTGTTTCGGTTGATTTTTATTGCTTTCATTTCTATATACCGTAATTCCTTTCAATCCTGCTTGATGAGCTAATAAATATATTTCACCTATCTTGTCTGGTCCTTCTTTTGCAGAAATATTAATGGTTTTAGAAATTGATTCATCAACACATGATTGTATAGCAGACACCATGGATAAGTGTCCATAAATATCTATTTCTGTTGCTGTTTTATATATAGATTTCATTTCGTCTGGCATATTAATAAATTGACCACTTCCAGTTGAAGATAACAGTATTCTATTCGCTGGACTATCTATGTTTATATCCTGAAGTCTTCTTATTAATCCTAAATAAGAAGATGTATTTTCTCGTAAATCAAAAAGAGGTTCAATACTAGCAGAAGCATCCACAATTAAGCTACTTCTACCTGTAGGTGGCAAAGCAATTGTAGAGCAATTTCTTAATAATCTTGTCGTACGAATCTGATCTGCAAGAATATTCCATTCTTTTGCTGAAATAGTATCAGTATCTAAACTACCATATTTTTTTTCAATAAAACCTGGATTTTCCAGATATCGACAACTGATACTTAAATCCATTGCTTCAAAAGAACCTCTTCGTTTCGCTAAATCGAACGAAGCTATTTTAGTTTGAAAATTGATAAAAGAGAATATGTTTTTAGCTAATTTTCTGGCTTCTATAGAATCATACGAAAGTTCTAAATCTATTAGTAAATCTGCGAAACCACACACACCAACTCCAATTTTTCTTCTTGCTTTATTAATTAATTTGCTAGTTGGTATGGAAAATCTTTCAAGACTTAGTTCTAAGGCATTATCTAAAGCCCTCACTAATAAAAAAGATGCCTGCTCTAAATCCTGATAATTAATTTGTTTGGATATTCCTTTTAATTTAACGAATTTTGCTAAATTAATATACCCAAATTGACAAGTTTCCCCTGCAACTAACCCCATCTCAGCACATGGTGCTGTAGATATATATTCTCCTATTCCAGGAGTTGGGTTATCCTCATTTAATCTATCTAGAAATATGACACCTGGATCACCAGAAGCATGTACTGATGAAATAATTTGATCGAATACTGTTCTAGCTAGTATTTGATTATTATTTTTTAACTTCCATAAACTATCAGATTGCAAAGCATGCCAAAAAGCATTTGGAATGTCAACCGAAATATTAAACATCCATTTCTTATCTGGTTGTTGAGTTTTAATGGCTATAAATTCCATAATACCCGGATGATCTATTCGACAAATACCAATATTACCTACTGAACGATCTTCTTTACCTTCTTCCAGACCAGAAATAGCTAAATCATTTAAAAAATTTAATATTCTGACTGGATCATCAACATTACTAAAATTAAAACCCGTTCCCATTCCTTCTTTATGGTATGTATCAACAGTAATTTTTACCTTATTCAAATCTCCTCTAAGATCGACGACTGGAACGGAACATGCAGAAAGAGGTCTATTATGCTCTCTGCCCGCATTTGTTAAAATAGAGGTGTTTAGAGCTATTTTTTTTTCATCCATATAATTTCCTAGCTGATTAGCAAAATTTATCATTTCTCTCCTTGTAGCTCCAAATTTATATTCGGCACTACTTAGATCATTAACCACTCTTTCAATAGCATCTTGCGGGGTCTCAGCATACTGTATTATTTTTCCTTTTTTTAAGATGTCGGTAGCAAATACAGAGGGTTTGAAAGTAGATGTATATAATTTTTCCATGTTAGATGTTTTATTACGCCATGGCGCATTGATGGCGCCATTACGCCATTTTAATCATATCCATCATCTCTTGTCAATATACTTGCTGTATAACATCATTTGTTTTTTTAAATCGTCTATGGTAATCTATGGGCTATTATTTGAATATGTTCAATAAAGAATGTGCCGTTCAGCCTCTATCTTTAATATACAGAGATCCCTCTGTATTAATTCCTGCTCGTCTATTGGAACTTGTTGCCGACCCTACACAAATCAGAGCAACTACTTTACCTGAGTTTTGGATAGGGCGAATGGACGATGAATATGTGCCTTCTTTACGTATAGGAATTTATAAAAAAGATGGATTGCATGAGCCAAGAATAATGCAAGAAACAGATGATATTAGTAATGGTAATCTACATAATTGGAATAGAATTTTAAATTTACATAGACGAAAAGCAATTAAAGAAGGAACTTTAACAGAAAAAGATAATTTATTAGCTCTATTGATAGCCCACGAATCATTACCTTATGGAGTTAATATAATTAATTATATTCAGGCTCCTTTCATCCAGAAACAAGGCATAGGTCAGGCTTTCTTAACTAATTTTGGGCAAATAATAAAGAATCAAGGATTTAAATATAGTTGGGGAGAACATAACAGTAAAAATATTAGTTTTTTTATAAATAAAATTGGCAACTATCCTCTTACTGAAATAGATCCTCAATGTTTTAAAAATCTTATTGATATATCCCCCACAATAATATCTCCTTTGAATACAATTAATTTTTTAGATAAAGAATTAGAAAGAAAATGTGTTAAGTCAGAATTTTTACACCCTCAACTGCCCAGGGGGAATAGTTAGTAGGGTTCTCTTTAATATCTTTTAAAAATTCTTTTTTGTCCATCCATTTATAGCTATAACCTACCTCCGGATTTAACTTCAACACTCCATCATATTTTCCAACTAACATTGCACAGTGTTCATTTTCGCAAAGTCCATTTTTATATTGGGCAAAGTAGTTAAATTCTCCTACTACCCTTACCTCCCTAACTTCCCCAATCTCCAACCCATATTCCCTTTTTAAACATCTTAAAGTTGCCTCTATAAAACTTTCATCATGATCTGCAAGATGAAGTGGATGAGTAGCACCTGTCAGATCCCAAATATCATCAAAGATTTTATGTTTTCTTTTTTGAAGTAGTACTTCCCCTTTAGAATTTTCTAACAAAACAGTAATTGCCAAATGTCTTTTACCTTTTCCTTTATGACCTATTTCTTTGGAAATATATTCCCCACTAAATTTCCCTTGATCATCACAGACCAAAATTATTTGTTTATCCATGATCTTATTTTAAACTTCTATTTTTTTGAATCAAGTGTTAGAATTAGAGCCATGATTCAAACTCATTGCCCTCGTTTTAAAACTAGGCCTGTAAAAGTTGGCAATATTATTATTGGAGGAGATAATCCAATTGTTGTCCAAACCATGTGTACTACTCATACAGAAAATGTACCGGAAGTAGTCAAAGAAATAATTAAATTACATAAAGCCGGCGCAGAACTTGTGAGGGTCACAGTTCCCTCACTCAAAGACGCCGAACATGTTATAGAAATTAAAAAACTTCTGAAGAAGAAATATCGGGATGTTCCATTAGTTGCAGATATTCATCATTTTGGCAGTGATATAGCCGTAAAAACAGCTATGGTATTAGATAAGATCCGTATTAATCCCGGACTGTTTGTTTTTAAAAAAGCCAGTGGAAAATTAGAATACAGTAAAAAAGAAATCACAGCAGAACTCATCGAAATTGAAAAAGCCCTCATTCCGGTATTGGATGCCTGTAAAAAAAATGGCACAGTAATGAGAATCGGAGTAAATCATGGTAGTTTATCTGAAAGATTAACTGTAATGTATGGTGACACTCCGAAAGGTATGGTTGAATCTGCCATAGAATATTTGAAAATTTGCGAAAAAAATCACTTCAAAGAACTTGTTATTTCCTTAAAGGCAAGTAATGTCATGGTTATGATTGAAGCAAATAGATTACTGGTCAAACGAATGATTGAAGAGAAAATGAATTACCCTCTGCATTTGGGTGTAACCGAAGCAGGAGCAGGACAAATGGGCCGGATCAAGGGAGTATTGGGAATCGGTACATTGTTGGCAGAAGGAATAGGAGACACCATCCGCGTTTCCCTATCAGAAGATCCAATTAACGAATTACCTGTCTGCTATGATTTATTACAAGCTTTAAGATTACGCAAAACCAAATTAGAATTAATTGGTTGTCCAACTTGTGGGCGAACCAGATTCGATCTACCACCAATGTTAGCAAAAATTGAAAAAGAATTTTCTCACTTAAAAAATTTATCTATTGCTGTTATGGGTTGTATCGTCAATGGCCCGGGAGAAATGGCAGACGCTGATTATGGCATGATGGGTCAGGGAGAAAACACTGTAGCAATTTTCCGCGGTCAGACTTTAGTTAAATCAAATGTCCTACAAAATCAGGCGATAGCAACATTAAAGAGAATAATTAAAGATGACGGAAAATGGTAAAAAAGGAAAATAAATTTCCCAAAAAAATTTTACTTGCCTCCCCCAGAGGTTTTTGTGCCGGAGTGAAAAGAGCCATAGATTTAATTGATTTGGTTTGTCAAAAAAATCAAGGAAAAGAAATTTATTGCTACCACCAAATTGTTCATAATCTAACTGTTGTTTCCCGTTTTGAAAAAAAGGGAGTAATATTCGTTGATAATTTAAATGCAGTTCCCAAGGGATCAATCTTAATTTTTAGCTCTCATGGTATTTCTCCTGCTATCAAACTTCAAGCTTCCAATCTCCACCTTCAAACTATCGATGCTACTTGTCCTTTTGTTTCTAAAACCCATTTGGAAGTTAAAAATTTCGCCAAAAATAATTATCACATTATTTATCTAGGTCAGAAAAATCACGATGAAGCTGTGGGGACTGTTGGCGAAGCTCCTAATAATATATCTGTCATTCAAAATTTAGAAGAAATTGAAGATTTAAGTTTTTCTAAAAAACAAAGATTGAGTTTAGTTACTCAAACAACTTTATCTTTTGATGAAACTCAAAATTTGAAAAAAGAATTGAAAAAAAGATTTCCTCAAATTGAAGAACCGCCTCAAGATGATATTTGTAAGGCTACTCAAAACAGACAAAATGGAGTTAAAAAGTTAGTAAAATTGGGAGCTGAAGTTATTATAGTTTTAGGTTCTCCTAACAGTTCTAATTCCAATAGATTAAAAAGTGTGGCAGAAAAAATGGGTGCCAAAGCTTATCTTTTAGATCAAATAACTGATTTGGATCCACAATTGCTATCCGATATAAATTGTGTAGGATTAACTGCCGGAGCATCATTGCCGGAAGAAAAAATTGTTGAAGCAATAACTTGGTTTCAACAAAAAAAGACAAGAATAAAAGAAATAAAAATTGCTGAAGAAAACTTAAATTTAGCTTTACCGGAAATCAATCTTTAATTATTTCCACAGTAATAGCAGAAACTGCACAACTGCTAGCCGCATCCTGAATAGTTTTTATATTATCTAAAAGACCGCTTTTTACTACAGCAATCATTTTATCATCCAATTCAAAAGTTTTTGGAGCAATTGCCACACAAGTGCCACAGGAAATACAGGTTTTTCTGTTAATGGTAATTTTCGGTTGTGACATTGGTTTATTTTAACCCCAAACTATTCAAAAGCAAAGAGGAAAAGTAAAAAAGCAAAACCCCTAATAGAAAAAATAAAATTCCTTTTCTGTCTTTAGTACCGGAAATATATGGAACTAATTCTGAAGTAGTAATATAGGTAAAAGTTCCTGTAGCAAGGGCCAAAAATATTAAACTAAATTCAGATTGGCCTGATAAAAAAACTACCATTCCCCCCACCACTGTGGCCAAACCCAAAGAAGAAGCTCCTAAAAAAGCTGTTTTTCTTGTTAATCCCCCTGATTGAAAAATAGAAGCCATGGAAAATCCTTCCGGAATTTTATGAGAAAGTACAGCAATAAAAACTAAAATACCGGCCCCAGGAGAAATTAAAAGTCTGGCAACAATCGCAGCCCCATCAAAAAAAGTATGAATTAAAAATCCCAAATAGGCTGCCAAAACAGAATGCCTATGAATTTTATCATCTTCAAAATGTTTGCCCATGAGGGTATGTTCATGATTTCCTTTTTCATGGTGAGCATGAACTGCAAAAAAGTTTTCTAAAATAAAGATTAGCACAAAACCTAAAAGAATAAGTAATGGCCCACTTTCCAGTTCATTTATTACCTCCGGATACAAATCTAAAATAGTCACCGCTAAAATAAAACCTGCAGAAATTGAGATAAAATAATTTAGAGTTTTTTGATTAACTTTTCTAAAAACAGAAAAAAATCCCCCCAAAACATCAGCCAATCCTGCAATCAAAGATAGAATTAAAGCTAATATCATAAATTATTTTGATAGATGAATTGTGAGTTTGTAACCCATTACTTGGGAAATTCTTTGTAAAAATTCCAGAGAGGGATTAACACTTCCCGATTCCAAACGGGCAATTGCGGATTGTTTGGTACCAACTTTATTAGCTACATCAAGTTGTGTCATTTTATTTTTTATTCTTGCCTCAATTAGTTGTGAAATTACTACGTAGCGAGGAACGAGTTTATCAAACTCTTTTTTAGTTGCTTTATCAGATAATAATTCTTTTTCTAAAACATCCCATTTACTCATGCTTAATTTATAACATAGATGTTATATCTTTGTCAACTCCTTCATTCTTGAAAACGCTAATTCAAATTCTTTTTGCGGTATTTGCTGTGTTTGTTTTTTAAAAGCATGCAATAAATAAATAGTTTTCTGGTTAAAACAATATAATATTCGTAATTCTTCTTTTCCTCTGATCCGCAATTCATATAATCCACCACCTAATATTTTTGCATGAGGCATGCCAAGTCTATTACCATATTGCCGTAGAAGTCGGACATTATGGATTATTTTTGACTTCGCTTGAGGTTGTTGTTTTTTAATAAAAAGATCAACTGGTTTTTCTCTACTACGTGTTTCATATGTCACTATTGACCACAGAATTGTATCCATAATGAAATTGTATCAAGAAGTATAAAGATTTAAAATCCAAATTATTTTAAAGCAGAATTAACTACCGATTCCATGGCAGAAAATGGAACAGCACCAGGGAAATTTGCAGTATTAAGATAAAATCCAGGTGTTCCGCGGACACCCAAACTTGTAGCAATTGCCATATCGTCTCTTAATTGTTGATCATATTTACCACTGTCCAAACAGGCTTTCATCGCTACTGAGTCAAATACCGGAGCCAGAAATTCGGCAATATCTGCTGATTTTGTTTTATCATTTTTGACAATATCATTTAATAAATCATATCCTTTTTCACTCATAATCAAATTATGTACTTCCCAAAATTTCCCTTTTTCAAAAGCGCAATACATAGCTTTAGTTCCCATCTCACCTGCTCCATGACCGGGATAATAGATCCAGGCAAAAGCAGCTTTGCCGGCAGTAATTAATTTTTCAATTTCCACTACTGGAGCTACATAAGTTCCCCCATCAGCCACTAGCGTAAATTGAGGACCCATTTGTTTATTTAAAGCACTGTTTTGACCTGCTGCCACCTGACAATAAGGACAACTTGGATCAGAAATTTCAATTGCAATCAACTTTTTATTGACATCACCAAATTTAATCGAGGCTTTGAAAAAAGCATTTTTGATGATATCCAGGGTGATTGCTGGCTGTTCTGGTACTTGAGTAATCCGAGGAGTAGGAACAGTAGCTTCTGTTTTTACTCCCTTAACTGCTTTTAAAGGAATAGAGATAGTTCCACCTGCAATTAAAATTGCCAAAGCAATAATAATACTGCCTGCTAAAATAGCTACGGGAGGAGTAAAAAAGCTTTTTTTAGAATCCATGAGAGATAGTTTACTTTATATTAGTATATTTAGTCAAATGTCATCCCTGTCATTGCGAGGAGCTTGCGACGAAGCAATCTCTTCTGTCATCCTGGCTTGTCCAGGATCAGATTGCTTCGCTACGCTCGCAATGACAATAGTCAACTAATTATACTGATTCTGAGCTTTTTCCAGACCTTTTTCCAATAAAAGTTTTATAGCCCCTACTGCTGTTTTGATCATGTGTTTAACTTTAGATCTCTCATTGGGCAAAAATGTTTCCAGCACAAATTTTTCGATGTTTCTCTCTTCACTTAATCTTTTAACTCCCCCAATCCCTAATCTGACTCTGACAAATTGATCATTCAGTAACTGCTTGATTATTGATTCCACCCCATGATGCCCCCCTCCGGAACCTCCTTGTCTTACTTTAATTTTCCCCAAAACAATATCTACATCATCATGAATAATAATGATATCCTCCACTGAAATTTTGTAATAATCTGCCAAAAGCTTAACAGCCAATCCGGATTCATTCATAAAAGTCTGGGGTTTCACCAAAATCAAATTGTCATCCTGATCCTGAGCTTGTCGAAGGAGAAGGATCTCGCTTTTAAATTTCTTTTCCAGTTTCCATTCTCCACCTTCTATCTTCTCACTCAATTCATCCACCACTCTAAACCCCAAATTATGTCTGGTATTTTCATATTTCTCTCCCGGATTTCCAAGCCCAACAATTAATTTCAAATTCATATAAGTATATTAACATTTATTTCAAAAAACAGCGAAATCAAGGTTAACTGAAAAATGTGGTGCACTTTGTGAGGGGTGGCGTGAGACGGGGCGCCCCGTCGAGTGCCCACAATCCGGCAGTTGCCGGAGAGGACATCGGACGGGGCTGTCGAACGACAGGACCCCGAACAACCCAAACAAATTTAAAACAAACTTATCTGTTCTGTTTTATGCAACTCTTCCATTATTTGGGGAATAATTTTAAAATCTTCTTTAAAAGATTGCATCATATTGCCATTTCGAAGAGCTGCTGCTGGATGATACATTGGAATTACTACCAAATCCAATCCCTGCCAAAGCATTTTTTTAGGTTTGCCATGAATACCTGAAATTCTTTCTCCTGGGAAAAATTTTCCCATAGAAAATCTACCCAAAGTCACAATTATTTTTGGTTTTATTATTTGAATTTCGGCATCCACATAGGGTTGAAAAGCCATAATTTCAAACTCTTCCGGATCTCTGTTTGAAGGTGGCCTAAATCTGACTACATTGGAAATATAAACATCTTTTCTTTTTATTCCAATTGATAAATTTGTCTCATCCAATAATTTTCCTGCCATCCCCACAAAAGGTCTGCCTTGCTTATCCTCATGAAACCCAGGTCCTTCTCCCAAATAATAAATTAAAGCATTAGGATTTCCTTCCCCAAAAACCAACTGTGTCGCCCCTTCCCGAAGAGGCAAGGTTTTATCATCATCCATTTTCTTTTTTAAATCAGCCAACGCATCAACTTTGGACATAATATGTTTCACTATCTTTTTAATAGTTTCTGAAATTGATCTGGTGGAACCTCAATTTGATGAAGAATTTTTCTCAAGAGACCTTTACCTAAATCTTCTCCTGAGTGCATAGGTACTGAAGTCGTGCGACCATCCGAATGCTTGAAAATTTTATGACTACCAGTTTGCCTGGATTCTATAAAACCAAGTTTGAAAAGGATTTTAATTAATTCTTTTCCGGAAATAACAGGTAATTTAGGCATTAAAGAGTATTGATTACTGGGATATTGGTTATTCCCAAAAATCTATCTTCAAAGTTTTCGCTAAAATCAATCCTCGCTCTATATGCAGGATTATCCTTAGCCTCCTCTAAACATAGTTCAATTACCTCTTTTATACGTTTGGTTGCTTCATCATAAGTTTTACCTTGAGTATAGCAACCTGGAATAGCCGGCACAGAGGCTACAAAAACTCCATCCTCATCTTGTTCGATAATGACTCTAAAATTTAATACCTTTGGCATAGAAGTATTATATCACAACAATTGATACTCAAATTCTATTTTAATCCATACTTGATCCGATCGTTCAAAGTATGGATTTTGGGCCAATTTTATCAGATTCAATTACTAAAACCCACTCCTCTATTTTTAAATATTTTATATAATCAATAAGTTTTTCTGTAACATGTTTTTTGGAAATCCAAACAGATTTCTGCAAAGGTTTAAATTCCCATTTCTTGAGATTTCTTCTGAACATATTTCTGATTAATCTTTTCTCCTCCGGAATATCAAAAATAACAATTCTCCATTTTCCATCCCATTTTTTTTCCTCAGAAATACCAGATAAAAATAATGCCTGTTTCCCCTCATCTGTTAGTTTCAGAACTAACTCTATTTCATTACCCTCGGTTTCAACAAAACCTTTTTCCTTTAATCTGGAAATAGCTTTGGACAAAGCAGATTTTTTCAAAGGATACTGCCAACCACCACCATATGCATAAAAACCTGAATGATAGGCAAAATCTTCCAGTCTTACCATACCATCAACAGTTTTTTCCAAAGCAGTCAATAACGCTTGGCTTAAACTTCCTTTTTTAATATACAACCCCATATCCATACTCTGCCATACTTAGTCCGATCGGTGCAAGTATGGCAAATAGATAAGATTATTTATAGAAACTTATTCCTCCTTGTTCATCCACAACAAAACCATACTTTATACGACTTATTGATCCATTATTAAAACTTCTTCTGTAACGCCAATCAATAGAATCTGGGTCTTTATGTCTATCTAAACTACAAATTGGCCATAAACCATATTCACCTTCAAAGATCACCCCCTCATGAATTTCTCTTACATCATTATGACCTTCTACATTAGGATCATCATTATGTCTTCCCACACATAACGGAACAATTTTTCTTACTGTTATAGCTTCGGACCTGTAGGTTGGTGCCGCATGAAAAAATTCATCGGGATACGTTTTCCCCAAAGGCTCTAATACAACCGACCAACGCCGTGCTACACCTGTTAAATAATTATTCTGCCAATATCTAATACCACCACGAACCTGATCTATATTATGCGTCCGAACAGTTAGCCCTCCTTGATAAATTAAAAGTTTTTTGTCTTTTTTTTCTTGTGCATATGGAAAGTATGCCCAAGGATCAATGAATACTGGAGCCTCAGTCCTAATACCACACTGTACAGCCAATTCAGGAGGAATAAGTATAAGTTGCTTGTAAAATATAATTTTCCCGTTTTTTATTTCCTGATTCATTTTTTATATTGCTGTTGGTACATTTCTACTAATTCTTTCACAGTTGTAACATCCTCAAAGTGCCTATCTGTTTCTCTAAATCTTACCAACCTGGGAAACGAGCTTATTGAGATCTTTATCAAAACTAAAAAGTTTTGCATCATTTGCCTTGGCAAACGAAGATATAAAACAGTCTGCAACACTTACTTTATTGCTGTTTTCATACATTTTTGTGGTCTCAATAAAAATTTCTTTATCCTGAATTTCTAAATAATCTGACGAAAATATTTCTTGTATTCCTTGGAGTATTTTTCTCTTATCAAAACCGTATACTTTATCCAAAGTATAGATTATTTCAAACATTACAATTTGTGGAATAATTAACTTTATTTTACCCGCTTTAGCTTGTTGAATTTTCTGGTGGATTAATTTGTATTGAGATGGAATATCGTTTAGTAAAAATCTTAGGAGGGTGTTGGTATCTATAACCAAACTAGTCATCTCATTCCCTTCATTCCCTCATCTGCTAGATATTGTTCAAATCCTTCATGGATTTTTCTAAATGGTAGTCTTTTCTTTGTTTTAAAAGTTCCACCTAAGCTTAATATGTCTCCTACTGGCTCCACTATTAATTTTCCGGCATTTTCAGAAATAATAGCCTTATTATATTTATCTAAGCCGAGTAAACGACGGAGTTTAACAGGAATACTTATTTGCCCTTGGGAAGTAATAGAAACTGTGTACATATTACATTAATTTTACCAATTTACATTATATTTGTCAACTTGCATTATATTTAATAATACAACCTAGCTCTTTTTGTATTGTTGCTCATACATCTCCAGCTCTCTAACAGTTGCAGCATCTGCTGGTCTTTTATCTTCTTCTCTAAATCTAACTAATCTTGGAAATCTGAGCGCAAGCCCAGATCTTGCAAAGTCACTTTTTTGAATTGCCCGTTTTCTATCTCACTAGCCAAAAATCCGAGCTTTTCCAAATCTCCACCTCTTAAATCGACGACTACACTCCAACTACCTTTACCATTCCTTCTAGGAGAAAATGATACTCTAACAATATCTCCTTCATCTCCAAAATCATTAAGCGCCTCTTCTAAAGTCTGGTTCTCACCTTGAGCTTGAGATACTTCTTCAACTTTTACCGCTTGCCCTTGGAAATTTAGGAAATAATAATTTTGTATCGTATACAATTTATCATCTGAGCCAATAATATACCTGGGTAAAGCACCAAAGGGAGTAGTTACTTGCTCGGGTCTATCACAATCAAAGTCAAATACACCTATTAACGGAAATCTCATCTTTAAATGGGGAGGTAGGCTATCTAAGTCACCATAACCACCCCTTTTTACCTTAGGGCTATAAGCAATACTTAAATTGAGACGGTAACTTGGATTGGGGTAATAAAGAAGGCTTACGCTAGTTGATATAGTTAAGAACTTATCCTTTTTGTTTCTACCAAGATCCACATACCGACGATCGGTATACCGATCGTCATCCGTAGCAAAACCATTAATACCTGTTTCCAACTGGGTATACATGTGCCGCAACATTTCATAACTAGTAGCCATTACTTATTTTGTTCTTTTTTATGCTCATATTGCATATTATACATCTCTAAAAGTTCCTGAACAGTTGTGGCATCCTCAGGTCTTTTGTCAGCTGCTCTAAACCTCACCAATCTGGGAAATCTGAGGGCAAATCCAGGCTCATCTCCTACCTTCCCTGCTGTATGAGTAGGAGATTTAGTGATCTCATCTGCCAAAACTTCTATCACAATCTCTGGTTTAATCCAAACTGTAGGGACTATCACAGAATCAACTCTGGCAGGTTTTTTATCAACAGAAATTTTATCAGCTCTCCTATGTACCTCTTTCCATTCTATATCTGTAAGTCCTGTCCCAATTTTGGAAACTGTGACAAACATATCCTTTTTCTCATCATAAACACCAACCAAGAGTGACCCTGCCCCAAAAGAAGACCTTTTCCCTTTACCAAAAATATATCCTAAAATTACACAATCAATGGTGTCGTGTAATTCCCCGGCACTATGCCGTTTTAGCTTTACCCAATTAAAATTCCTTGCTCCTGCTTCATATTTAGAATCAGGTTTTTTAACAATTAATCCTTCCAGCCCTTTGGTAATAGCATCATCAAAAAGTTCCTGGATTTTTTCTGCAGAATCTGTAAAAACCCCAGGTTCAGGGATAAGGGTTTCATCTCCTGAAACTGCTTGTTTTAATTTTTTCATTCTTTCGACTAACGATTCTCCGACCAACGATCTTCCATCAAGATACATAATGTCAAAAACAAAAGCTTTCAGGGGTAATTTTTTGCTCATTTCTTCAATATCATATTTTCTTCTCCTTTTAGTGGTTTCCTGAAAAGGTAAAAATTCCTCTGAATCAGGATTGTAAGCCAGAGCTTCTGAGTCCAAAATAGCAGTTTTGGCTTTGACCTGACTTAATACTCCTGCCACAATCTCTGGCATCATTGGGGTAGTTTCTTCTAAATTTCTGGAAAATAATCTGACATTATTCCCATTTTTATGGATTTGTACACGAAATCCATCAAATTTCCGTTGGCAATGAGCTCTGCCTCCCATTTTTTCCAAAATTGTTTTTGCATCCGGTAATCTTTCTGTCAGCTCTGATCTTAAAGGTCTTCCCACCTCCACATCCAATTTTTCAATCCCCTTTATTCCACTTTTCCATAAAGTCTGCCCAATAATTCCTAAATCAGAAGTTTTATTGTAAGCATCCTCCAACACTTTTCTATGTTTTCTATCTCCCAATTTAGCGAGGGCAAAAGCTTCGAGGATTGTGGGATCTCCAACTCCAAGACGGGAGGCTCCCATCGGAATTCTGACTAAATGTTTGGCAGATACTGGATCAAGTTGTTTTAACAAATCAGACAAAAGATTAACTCTTTTTTCCACAGTCCCATTTCCAGAAATCTTGGCAATTTCCAATAAGGTTTCAGAAACCGTTCCCACTGTCATCCCGGACTTGCCCGCCCTGAGCGAGGCCGAAGGGATCCGGGATCCATCCGGATTCTTTATGGATCCCTGCTTTCGCAGGGATGACATAGCAGGCCCCGCCAGTTTCTCTGTCACCTTCCCCAAATCCCCCACTTTGCTATATTCTTGCAACACTTCTTCTTTAGAAACTCCATAAGCTTGAGCAATTGCACTTGCTACTAACTTTTCACTCATCCCAATCTCAATTGGTTCATAAAATGGAGCTACTCTGCCCTGAATTAGATATACCACTTCAGCAATTTCATCTGCTTTAACTTCAGAAAAAAGATCAGCTAAAATATCAATCAAAGATAATCTGGAAGAAGTTGTTTCTAATTTTTCCAAATACTCCGCAAATTTACCAAATATCATCACAAAGATTGTAATAAATCCTTCTGTTAATGTAAAATGGGAGAAATGGATCAAACAGTTGAACAATCTCCAATAACTTTTGAATTTCCAATAGATCCAAAGACAAAAGAGCAATATAACCGTATTAGAAATGGCACTATGAGTGAAGTGGAATTTTTTAGACTAGTTCATCGGGATGGATTAATTGAAGATTTCTTATCAATAGATGGTTTTGAAAAAATACTGTCTGCATATTTGGAACAAGGTATTAGTGGAACTTTAATTAGTGTAGATTTAGATTATTTTAAAACATTTAATGATTCAGAAGGACATCCCACAGGAGATGATTTGCTAAGACTTGCTGGAAAAATTCTTCACCAACATACTAGAACTACTGAGCCAGAAGATGAGATGAAAGAAAAGAGAAAAAGTAGGCGGGAAGAATATGATCTCTTAGCTAGAGGAGGAGATGAATTTCTAATATTTATGGTTGGGGCAGAGATGGATAATGCTATTCCTGCTGCCAAAAGAATTAGAACTGCCATTGAGGTAGAAACAAAAGAAAATTTCCAAAATTATCCTCACAGGCAAACCATGAGTTTAGGATTAACTGCAGTAAAATCTGATGATACTGTAAGAAGTATCCGTCAAAGAGCTGATCAAGCATTATATAAAGCTAAAGAAGGTCGTGGTTCAGAAAATATCGGAGATTCTATTGCCTTACTTTAAAACGTATACTGCATTTTTAGTTCCACCGGTCTTTTTGACTAAATCTTTTTGTTTTAAGAATTTTATTTCTCGAAGGACTGTATCATCAGAATAATCCGGAAATATTTTTCTAAAATCCCGATTTTGCATTTGTTTATGTCTGTGTAAATATTCCATAATAATCATCTGTCTTTCATTTAACTCTACCTGCTCCCCTAATTTATCCTTTACTCTTGAATCTAAGGAGATTCTACGAACCCTTTCCTTAATTTTATTTAATTCTATTGCCACTCCTTCTACAAAATATTCAAGCCAGGGTGTTAAATCCCTTTCATGGGAATCCAAAACCAATTGGTTGGAAACCGCCTGCAGTGTTAAATAATAATCCATTGGGTTATTATCAAAATATTCCTCCAGAGAAAAAAATTTTCTAATATCATAACTATCTAAAAATAATACTAAAGTTGCAGTAGCTCTGGCAGTCCTGCCATTTCCTTCTACAAAAGGATGGATTCTGGCCAGCTCATAATGGATAATTCCAGCCTTTAAAATAGGATGAACATCATCTGAATCATCGCAGTTAATCCAATTTAATAAATCTTCCATTAAATATGGCACTTCAGCTGCAGGAGGTGGTGTATAAGAAACCATGCCTGTTAAAGAATTTTTTACCACCACTTGCTTCAATCTGAATTTCCCGGCAAATTCAGGATTTATCAATTTTTCGATGGTTAATGTATGAATTTCCAAAATTGTTTCCATTGTTAAAATATAATTACCTCCAGATCCAATTTGATTGGAAATATTATCAATAAATTTTAAAACATTGCGATAATTTATAATCTCTTGAATATCTCGATCACGAGCTATCACATCCTGACCATCTAAAACTTCCTGGGCTTGTTCAAAAGATAACTGATTTCCTTCTATATGAGTTCCATGATGAATTGTTCTCTCTATAGCTTCTTTTCTGAATTTTGCCTCCCAGGCAGGAATTAAGGGAGAATTTATGATCACTTCTCTCGAGGCATCAACAACACCAATATTTTTGAGGATTTTATTGGTAATGGTATATTTTGGTAGGAACATAGAAATAAATTCAAATTTTAAAATCCAAATTTTAAATCAATTTAAAAATTTAAAATTAAAAATTTAAAATTACACTCGTATTATTGTCGCATATTTCCCGCAAAATAGAAAGTTCTAAAAATGGAGTTACTTAAAATCAGGATTATTTAATTTTAGTCTTAGATTTTCCGTATCAATAACGCTTTTAATTGGCTTATAAATACTTACAACTCCATGATAAAAATCCTTTCTATTAGATCTATATTTAGTAATCAAATATATTCCTCTTTCAAACTCCCGATCTTGAGAATAAATTGTTCTTAATTGTTCTTTTAATGATTCCTCAAAACTACCCTGAGGAGCTTTGTCTTCATCACTATTAAGAGCTTCCTGTTGGCTGATTAAATAAGAATAAGCTAATTCTTTCGATACTTTCGGCATTTGCTGACCACTCATTTGCGCTTGTTCTTGTAATATTCTATACGTGTAAACAAATCCTTCAATAAAATCCTTCTTATTCATATCATGAAATACTCCCATTATAGTCATCAACATTCTATACAATTCTGCATTTTCTGTTCGCAATCTCTTTTCTGTTTCAAATATGACTTTACGAGCATTTTGAGAAATTTCTGAGAGCGCAAGATCAATTGTTTTTTTAGCTATTTCTCTGCTTATAAGAAAAAGACCAGTAGCCCCTCTTCCTTTACCTTCTTCTATTATTTGTGATATCTCTTCAGGATCTAACATCGTACCATCATCTTATGATCAGCATTCTTCGATTGTCAACCGCCGAGTTTTCTTGCAATAAGCAAAGCTTGCGACCTTCGGTCTAATGCAAAAAATCTCGGCACTACTGCTTACTCTCAATTACGTAATTAGTTACGTAACTGATTATATAATCTACTTAATATAATCTTATACAATCTACTTTCACTTAACCTATTATTACAATCCAAAATAATTCCTGTAAGCCTGCTCGCTTTCTAAACCTTGAGTTGTAAGCACAGTGACATTATCAGTTAAAGAATAAAGATTTTTTAAAAACTCAATTTCATTATTACATTGATAAGGAGTCAACCAAACACTTTTTTGTAACTGATAAAAACTCATCTTTTTTAATAGATTCCTAAAAGCTTCTGCCTGATTTTTCTTATCCTTAGGAATATCATAAGCTACTATCCTCCACTTCCCATCCCATTTGTTTTTACTTAAATCAATTTCTTCCAATTTATATTTAAAAGATTTATTTTTGCCTTTTTCAGTTAACCGATATGCAACTTCTCCATTTTCTTTAATTTCTTTTACTAAGCCAACCGTCTGCATTCTTTTTAATTCTGATCTCAATCTTCGCTGATTAAAATGCCCCCATTTGCGGTATTGTTTTTTCATTAAAGGTGTTAAAACTCTGGGAAGTCCTGGCATTAATACTGCCAAAGATACAAAACCCATCACTCCCAAAACTAAAAGAATGTCCCTTACTCGCGGACTAATTTTAATTGTCTCAGTCTCTACCTCAAATCTAATCATAATTTAAATTTATAATATGCCGAGAAATCTTGCAATAGCAAACAATCTCGGCACTACTTGAAATCCATAACCATAAACTTCTACAATGTATTTAATGGCTAAGAAAAAGAAGGAAACAAAGGAAGCAAGAGAATTTCACGAAGAAGTAATTATCCAGCTTCTGACTTTATCAACAGCTGGATTTGGACTGGTAGCAGCTCTGGCTTGGAATCAGGCAATTCAGGCTTTTGTGACTGAATTTATTGTCCCCCGAATCCCCGGCTCCGGAATTATTTCAAATTTATTTATGCTTTAATAATTACCCTTTTTGCAGTTTTAATTACTTATCAACTTTCCAAACTCCACAGCCATTTTACTGGTAAAAAATGAAATGTCATTGCGAGGTCGCCTTAAGCGACCGTGGCAATCTTCCAGATAAATTATGATACAATTAACTTATGCAAAAAGGTTTACCCGTCCGCCAAGCGGGTTTTGCTCCAATTTTAATTGTTATCCTAATAGCTTTGGCAGTTGGTGGATATTTAATTTATCAGAATCAACCCAAACCAGTTGTTATCTCTCAACCAATTGTTCAACCCACTTCTGCTCCAATTATAAGCCCAATAGCTTCTGCTTCCGCCGCCGAAACCGCCAACTGGAAAACATATACCTCAAATAAATACGGTTTTTCTTATAAGTATCCTCAGGATTTTAAAATAGTAAATGAGTTACAGGTTAATCAATACAGAAGGTATAACGAAGATAGTTTAGCTTTATTCAGTCCTGATATTAAAGTAGATCCTGATGGAAAAATAACTGAAGGTATAGGATTAGCAATTGGAGTAATTACTTCAAAGTCACAAACGGAACTTGATGCTGAAATGAAGGGAAATTCAGAGAGTTCTTTTGATATTTCTTCCTTCAAACTCCCTACAGGTTCTAATATTAATTCGTATAAAACTGGATCTTCGGCAGATATAAATATCTTTATTGGTAGTCCTCCGCAAGAATCTATCCATCTAGCTTGTGAAGATCCAAAAGGGACTGGACGGTGCGTAGGCTTACTAATTCAAATTCTTTCCACCTTTAAATTTACCCCCTAATCGTCATTGCGAGGTCGCCTAGGCGACCGTGGCAATCTTTCGAGATCGGAAGATCCTCACGTCCTCGCCGCGGCGAGTCCTCAGGATGACATGATAGTTTTTAAGGTAACTTCTTGCTACGCTCGCATTGACAAAAAATAACATATTGACTTCGGGTATTATTGGGTATATGTTTAATGTATGGCGAAAAACAAAAAGATTATTGTCCTTGGCAGCAATATAGGTATTATTCTACATAAAGGGAATGATGATTTTATCTCCTTGACAGATATGGCGAAATTCAAGGATCGTGAAACGACTGGCATAGTAATTGCGAATTGGTTATCTACGAAGTATACGATTCAGTTCATGGGAGCCTGGGAGCAAGTGCATAATACAAGTTTTAATGTTATGGAATTCAATAACATTAGAAACGAAGCAGGGTCTAACGGATTTATCCTATCTTCTTCAAAATGGACCCAAAAAACAAATGCGATTGGTATACGGTCATCTGCTGGCAGATACGGCGGGACTTTCGCCCACAGGGATATCGCCTTCGAATTTGCAACATGGTTGTCTCCGGAATTTAAGCTTTATTTGATTAAAGAATTTCAAAGGTTAAAGCAAGAAGAAAACAAAAAACTTGAGCTAGGATGGGATGTTAAACGACAATTAACTAGAATTAACTACCACATTCATACGGACTCAATTAAAGCAAATTTACTTCCAAAAATCGTTTCCCAAAAATTAGCTCAAATGACATATGCTGCTGAAGCAGATGTTTTAAATATGGCTCTGTTTGGTAAGACTGCCAAAGACTGGAGAGATAAAAATCCTAATTCAGACGGCAATATCCGCGACTATGCAGACGTAACTCAGTTGGTGGTACTGGCAAATTTAGAAGGGATAAATGCTGAACTTATCCGCCGTGGAATATCCCAAAGCGAACGCTTAGTGCAATTAAACCAGATAGCTATTACACAAATGCAATCGCTTATTGGAAATTTATCAATAAAGAAATTGAAATAATATTTTCTTTGTGAGATAATTATTTTAATGAAACAAAAAGGCTTGGCACCGTTATTGGTAATTGTTTTGGTAGCTGTGATAGCAGTTGGTGGGTATTTGTTATACCAAAAACAAACCAAACCTGTATCTCAATTAGTTGTTCAACCTACACCAATTAGTGCTGAGGAATCTACTGACTGGAAAACATATACCAATGAAAAATATAACTACCAATTTGATTACCCAACAAATTGGTATATTCAGACACTTGGAGATAGTGAAGTCTATTTAAGTGACCAAAAGTTAGATATCAAGAACGGGATGGATTCACCAAGTTTACAATATGATCTGATCGATATCTCATATATCCCAGCAAATCAAATAGATATGCAAGTGACGGCACCGGTAGGTACGCAACAAAAATTATCCCAATTTCTTTACATTCAAAAAATTTCAGATTTAAAGATTGGTGAGCGACCGGGAGCCAAAATAAATTTTGTCGATCAACAGAATAATAACAAAAACCAATCGCAAACAGCTTATTGGATAGGTCTTGATGATGGAAAATTGCAAATTAGTGCTACTTCATCTGCAAAATTAAAAATGATTGATCAAATTCTTTCCACCTTTAGGTTCAACTAACGCTCACTACAAGTAAATCCCTTCCCTAATTGTCATTCTGAGCATCTCTTTTGTCATTGCGAAGGTCGAGACTTCGACCTGTGGCAATCTAATTCATAATTACCCAACCTAGATTGCTTCGTCGGAGACTCCTCGCAATGACAGAAAAAGTTCAGGATGACGCAGAGATTAACTTTCCTTTTTCTACGTTAATCACCTGTACTTTTTTTAGGAAACTTTCTGGGATTTGTTCATTTTCTACTGCTGAAATTATTGTTTGCTGACCATCTACTGCAGAAATCACATGCTGTCTGTGGGCAGTATCAAGTTCTGAAAAAACATCATCCAAAAGTAGTATTGGCAAAACATTTTTAAATTGTTTTATAAACTGCAATTCTGCTAGTTTTAATTCCAATACTGCAGTTCTTTGTTCCCCGCGAGAACCAAAATATTCCAAATCCTTACTATCTATTTTAAAAACAAAATCATCCCGGTGAGGCCCAACCAAAGAATTACCTGCTGCTATTTCTCTGGCTAAATATTCCCTTATTCTACTCTCCGAAATTAAACTTTCCTCATAAATAAACCGGAAATTTCCTAAGCTTCCCTCACTTCCATTACTATTGAGAAAACTAAAAAATGCCTGTCTTTTTTGGGTAATTAAATTACCGGAGAAAACCATTTGTCCATTCCAGAACTCCAGCTCGTCAACACGGGCCACCCCCTCTTTAATTCCTTTCAAGATTTTATTTTTGGAAATTAAAGAAGTGTGATAAGTATTTAAAGCATTTTTATAATCCCTGTCAATTTGAGCCAAAGTTAAATCCAAATGCCAACGCCGTAGTGCCGGAGCACCGGTTACCAAATTAATATCTTCCGGAGAAAAATGAATTACCACTAAATTGCCAATATAATCTGTGGATCTTCTACCAATTCCATTGACCTTAGTTCTTTTTTCCAATCTTTCAGATCCTGCAGTTTTTTGCATAAAAATTTCCAGAGAAGTCATCAGTACAGAGTCTTCAGCTATCAGATCATTCGATTCTGAGAATCTCAGATTCGAAGAACTTTCTGACGACTGACGATCCGGCAACTGCCGGACTGACGACTGGTTTCCCACTTCCCCTTCCACTCTCACAAATTCCTCCCCATCTTTAATTAATTGAACATCTTTATCAGCTCTGGGAGATTTGGAGGTTGCCAAAAAATAAATTGATTCCAAAAGATTAGTTTTTCCTTGGGCATTATTCCCCACTAAAAGTGTAGCATTACCAAAATCTAAATCTACTTTAGAAAAATTCCTGAAATTAGTGAGTTTAAGATTTTTAAGAAACATCCGCCTTATTCCAATGTCCTAACCCTAAAAATTCTTTCATGGAAGATGGTAGCCAATGTTCTTTAAGAAAGTTTTGTGGACGCATCACTAAATATCCTATTCCAATAACCAAAATTCCCAAAGATATAAGTAATGGTAAAATTCCAAAAATATCAGACAAAACTCCGGCCAATACCGCCGTGATGGCCGAACAGGCTGTCATTGCCACTACCAAAACTGAAAAAATTTTGCCTCTATTTTTAAATGTAGTATGTTCCTGTAGTACTGTTTGACAGGGCACAATGATTGATACTGCACAAATCCCTGCTAAAAATGCAAGTATGGCAAACAACGTGGAAAGTGAGGGAGCTTTGAAGAAATAACGGGGTTTAGTTATATAAGTAGGCAAATCTGCCGCCTGAAGCAAATGGGCAATAATCGGCATTACTCCCAACAGTAATAAAACTGTCCCTGCTCCAACAATTGCCGGAACCACTACACCTCTTCTGGAAAATTTATGAAACCATTTCCCCAAAACTAAAGCTCCAATCACCATCCCTACACCTAAAGGTAAAACCACAATGTAAGATGAATCGGTGGCATGTATTAACAAAATTCTTTCCATATAAGCTGGTACCACCACCGCCATTGCCCCA
This sequence comes from Candidatus Daviesbacteria bacterium, assembly GCA_030648645.1. Taxonomy (GTDB): domain Bacteria; phylum Patescibacteriota; class Microgenomatia; order Daviesbacterales; family UBA10151; genus JAUSHL01. The sequence goes on along the minus strand of JAUSHL010000018.1, from coordinate 23,360 downwards.
ATTAATGCCTGAACACCTGCCATCAGTAAAATAGCCGAAGAAACTTCCAATTTTCCCCTGACAAATTCCAGTGTTTCTCTACTTTCTTTGATAGTCAGATTCAATAGGACTTTAAAAGATATCAGTTTTTTGCTGTTGGTTGTGGCTTTGATGGAAGGTAATTTTCTGGCCATAAAAAATGCTACCAGTAAAGACAAAGACCCTAAGATAAACATAGTATTAATGCCAAAATGATTTAAAATTGGTCCGGCCAAAGTAAATCCAAGCATGAAAGTTCCGTATAAAGTTAAAGAAAATAAAGAATTGGCCAAAAATAATTGTTTTTTGGATACAAGCAAAGGAATAGCCGAAGATTCTGAAGGCATAAAAAATTGAGTTAAAGTATTGATAATAAAAGTTAAAACTAAAACTAAAATAAATGAACCCTTAATAAAAATGAAAAAGATAAAAGATATAGCAATCAAAAAATCAATCAATAAAATAATTTTTCGTCTGTCAAAAATATCAACAAATACTCCGGCAAAAATACCAAAAATTACTGCCGGCAAATAAATTGCTAACATTAAAGCCGAAACTGATAAATTATTATCTATCAATTTGAATACCCAAATAATCAGGGTAAAATTTAGAGCATTTAAAGCTAACTGAACTAAAATTTGGTTAAACCAAAGATATCTAAATCCAGAACTGGCAATTACTGAAGAAAATCCAATTTTTTCCGCCATAAAATTTTGCTTGCCCTTCCGAAGCCTTGTGCGAAGGAGGGACACTAGAAGGTATTTTACCAGAAATTAGGAAATGATGCAGACTATTTTGGGGAAATAACTTTGATATCCTTCATAGGAAAATCTGTTTTATTATTAGTAATTAAAATTAAGCCATGTATTTTGGCTTGAGCAGCAAGAAAATAATCTAAAAGCTGTCCTCTTTTCTGTTTCAAAAATTTTTTTCTATATTCTGCTGCAACTTTGGCTACTTCTAAATCCACAGCTAAAACAGGAAATTTGGCAATAAGACTATTCAGCTTATCTTCTGCCTCTTGTGTTGCTTGTGAGAAGAATTCTCCTACTGAAATAACAGATAAATTTAACTTTTTTTGAGAAATAATTTTCTTTAAGAAGCTCTTGTCCGGTTCTATACTTTTAAGGGCAAGAATCAAAACATTAGTATCAATTAAATACATTTTTAAATTATTTTTCTGTCTTTACGGATTTCTCTTTGCCATTTAATAACATCAATATCCTCCCAGCCACTCTTTCTAACTCCAGAAGTGAAATCTTCTGCAAGTTTTTTAAGATCAACTTTTTGTTTTTTTCTTCTTGCTAATCGTTCCACTGCAGCCTCACGCAAATACTGCGCTAAACTTTCACCACTTAAGGCAAGATATTTATCTATCTCTTTTCTTAAATCATCAGGTAAATAAATTTGAGTTCTTTGCATACATCACTATTATACATCATATAATCATTTCTGGCAAGTGGGACACATATATGTTCCTCTTCCTGCCTGAGTAATTTTTTCTACTTTTCCTTTACAACCTGTACAGGGATATCCTTCTTTTCCATAAACATTAGCATAATCTAAAAAATATCCTCGTTCCCCATCAACATTAACAAAATTAGCTCTGGTTGAACCACCTTTTTCTATTGCAAGTTTTAAAGAATCGGCAATTCCCTGATATAATTTTTTAAATTCTGTATCAGATAAGGAATTTACTTTTCTTCTGGGATCAATTTTAGCTAAAAATAAAGATTCTGAGGCATAAATATTGCCTATTCCGGAAAGCACTGACTGATCCATAATAGCAACCTTAATCGGCATTGATTTATGCTTCAATAAATTAACTTTTAAAATTTCCCAGGTAAATTTTGGATCAAATGGTTCCGGTCCTAACTTCTGCAATAATTTCGAATTTCGAATTTCGAATTTCGAATTTAATCGTATCCATCCAAAACGACGTTGATCATTAAAATATAATTTGGATCCATTTGAAAATTCAAAAACTGCCACAGTACTTTTATTTGGTAAGTCTCCACGCATGTCTGGCGTAGGATGCCCCCCAATCAATCTCGCTTCTCGTTGCTCGTTACTCGCTACATAAATTAATTGACCGGTCATTTTTAAATGAAATAACAATGTCATCGCGATCACTTCGGTGTCATTGCGAGCGGAGCGAAGCAATCTCAGTGTTGACTCTGCGTGGCGATCTTTACTGTTAGATTGCTTCGTCGTTTTCTCTCCTCGCAATGACAGATCTATTCCCAACATTTTAGCCCTTCTCCAAACTCCCACCACTTTTTTGCCTTCGACAAGCTCAGGGTTAAATTGTACTCCTTTGGGATAAAAAACCTGTAGATTTTTAATTGTCAATCCAACAATCTTTTTTTCCAAACCTCTTCTTATTGTTTCTACTTCAGGTAACTCCGGCATGTCTATTTTTTTATATTTTTCTCAATCAAGTCTAACAATTCTTTTTTAAATCTCTCCTCCGAGAATTTTTCTGCCTGTTTTCTACAATCTTCAGGATTATATTTTTGAGGGTCAAAATCTTTTAATACTTCCATCAAATTCTCTGCATTTGGTTCAGAAAAAAATTCTCCAGTTTTTCCAGCCACCACGGTTTCCAAAAATCCACCGGCTTTTAAAGCTATTACTGGTGTTCCGGCAGCTTGTGCCTCCACCGGAGTAATTCCAAAATCCTCATCTTCTGAGGCTACAATCAAGGCTTTGGCCCCAGCATATAACTTTACCCTTTCCTCATCAGAAACATTGCCTAAAAATTCTATGTTTTTACATCCCACGTAGTTCTGTGCAACAGAACGAAGTGGGACAAGTTCCGGACCCATTCCTACTACTTTTAATGGCAAATTTAATTTTGTACAGGCTTCCACAGCAATCTCTGTCCCCTTCCCCCTCACTAATCTATTTAAGGAAAGAAAATACTCTTTATCTGTCATCCTGGAATTTGTCATCCCTGGCTTGACCAGGGATCCATAGATTCCTGCTTTCGCAGGAATGACAAACTCTTTTAGATTGACAGGTGGATAAATAATTACTGAATCTCTTCGATAAAATTTTTTGATTCTTGCCTGCACATTTTTGGAATTGGCCATTAAAATATCCGGCCTTTGGGAAACATTAAAATCATAAATTCGTAAGATATGATTTACTATTTCTCCTAAAATATGAGTAATTGGATTTTTTTTGTAATTAAAGGAAGTTGTATATCCATATAAAAATCTGGGAGGAGTGTGAATATAGCTTAGATGCAAAGTATGTGGTTTTGTTAAGACTGCTTTGGCAAAATAAACAGCCGAGGAGGAAGAAATGACTAAATCATATTCAGAAAAATCAAATGTTTCAAACATAAAAGGAGCAAAAATTCTAAAGGGGGAAATTAATTTATTGGCAAAAGGAACTTTTTGCATCCAAGAGGTTTTGATATTCCAACTGGCAAACCTTTTAGCATTTACCCCTAAGCTTTCAGGGTTATAATAGGCAGTATAAACCGGAGCATCAGGAAACATCTCATGAATTGTTTCAAGAACACGTTCCGCACCACCGTACTCACGGAGATAATCGTGTGCTAAGGCTACTTTCATATAATTTCTCCTCCACTTAAATAACTTGTCCTGAGCGGACTTGTACTGAGCGCAGTCGAAGTAGTCGAAGGATCATGTGTTAAAGCGATTTTCATTATGTAAATTGTACCAAAAGATAGCTTAATATATAATAAGCTTATGGATCATCAGAATTTCTTAACAGAAAAAGAGCAGGAAGAACAAAAATTATATTTTGTTCACCATATGCATCATTATCAGGATAAAGATCAAGCAATACACGAACTTCATCATTGTCCTCTTTTTACCAAACCTAATTTAGAAGGAGAAGAATATTCTTTAGAACATTTGGTTTTTGCAGGAAAACTTTACCATGTTTTAGATAGAAAACCTGAAAGTGTTTTATATGACCATGCCAATAACAGCTACAAAATTAAAGAACTAGAATTTGATAACAAAAAATATTACACCATTATCTAATCTTAAATCTGCTACAATATTTATATGCCCTATTTGAAAAAGATTATTTTTGCCCTACCTTTTCTGCTTTTCTTCTTCCTTTTTTGCCTTAATTTAGATTTATTTTTACAAAATTCTAATTTTCTTTTCTCACTGGATTTAAAAATAATTTTGCAGGCAGTATTGTTAGTTTCATACTTACTTTTATCATCTTTATTTTTTGCAATTTTAGTAACTTTCTCCATGAACTGGAAAATTGTTATACCTACCGCAGTTTTAGCCTCACTTATTCCTCTATTTCTAATTACTTCTTCAGTTTATATTTTAATTGCCGGATTTTTTCTGACCTTTTTAATTGTCTTTTTTACTTTGCAAAAGAAACTGCAAAATTATTTAACTTTTCAAGCTTCCATTTTATTGATCCCTTCCATAAAAAGACTTTCCACTTTCATTATTTTAGTATCTTCCTTAGTTTTTTATTTTAATATTTCCCAAAGTTTGGTAAAAAATGGTTTTCAGATTCCTGATTCTCTGCTTGATCCGATTATTAATTTAGCCACCTCAGGTCTTCCTACATCTAATTTACCTCAGGGACCGGGTCCAATGATGAATATATCTGCAGATCAGATAAACCTTTTAAAACAAAATCCGGATCTTTTAAAACAATATGGCTTTGACCCGCGAAGCCTTGGCGAAGTGGGTACGGATCCAAAAATATTAGATCAGATCACAACCACCCAATCTCCTGTTACATCCCAGAATAGTTTTATTAAACAGGCTATTTCTGCCCAAATTAATAATTTAATTGGTCCCAATATAGGCATCGTTGCCATAATTTTATCAATAACCTTTTTCGTTTCTTTAAACTTTTTGTCTTCATTTTTATCCCTTTTAATTTATCCAATAATTTCCGGGATTTTTTGGATTTTAGAAAAAACAGGGTTTACTAAATTTGAGGTAACCCAAAGAGAAGTTAAAAAATTGATTGTTTAGATTTTATTCCAAAACTGTCATTCCGTGCTTGCCCGCCCTGAGCGAGGCCGAAGGGACACGGAATCTATACCCAAAATACTCCAATCTGCAACTTTTAATCGAAATTTTGGGTTCAAACCATTTAACGAGACCGCCAGCTGGCGGTTGTACATTCGACAAGCTCAGTACAATCCTGAGTGTAATCGAAGGATTGCAACATCGAGTTAAATTGGTTTATATAGATCCTGAATCAAGTTCAGGATGACAATATGGCTTAGATTTTGAAATGATTTCTAACTTTTTCGAACTTTGTGAAGAATTGATGCCAGTCTTTTGGCTTTATTTTTACTGGATTCTCCTCCGGAAAATAAATGAGGCATGTGCACAATTTCCGCTCTCTTTTTTGAATTTTTTCTCTGTTCCCTATTGAATTTCTTTAACTTCATAATTAATAATTTCAGAGGATTCTCTAAAATGAAAAAGATATGAACGATGAGGAGTTTGCCCAGGAATTTTATTGTCTGATTCTATAATTTTAACTCTGGTTGACCCAGGAAGTTTTTGTTTTAATTCTTGTAAAGCAGGAAAAGATGCATCTCCCTCCGGAACAATAACGCGGAATATTTCTCCCATACTCCTAACGATAGTCCTTAAAATCTACTTTGTCAAAAATATAGAAATTAAATTTCTATTTCGAAATAATATACTTCTCTTCTATGACCAATTCTATCTATATAAATAGTGGTTTGATCCTTATAGAAAGCTATTCTGTAATCTCCTACCCTAAATCTATGTGTAGCTGGTGATAAATTAGTCAGGGGTTTGGCTAATTTTATAGGTTCTTGTTGGCTGGCAAAATATTTTAGCTTTGAGGAGTAAATTTAACATTAAACATTTAAGGATCGTTCAATTTCTCCCAAGCTAACCCAACCTATTCTTTGAGCCTCTTTTCTGGCCTCTTTAATATCACTCATAAACTTAGATTTGACTGGTAATTTCTCTTCAATGAAATCAATTAATTTTCCAGCTGGGTTATTGAAAGCTTTTCCTGGATCAGTCACATTTTTCTCAAATTCACTGTCAATATATTCCAAAAAAGAGATAAAAGAATCTCTACCAAAAACAAATCCCAAAGGAACTCCTGTTTTATTAACCATAACAGAGGTACCTGATAAATTAAATCTCTCTGCTTTATTAGAAAATTTTTTAAAAGGAATAAGTTTATTCGTAGAAAAGCTTTGCTTATTTTTGAGTCTTCGAGAAATCAAGCTTTGCTTATTCATGGGTGTAGTATATCATAAATTAAACTCCAAAAACCTGGATTTCTGTTTCATATCCCACCCCCGAGGTGGGATGTATAAACTTATCTCATTTCCATTCCATACTTACAATGATCGTCCACTCTATGTCTATGAAAACATGAAAAGTGTGTTAAAATAATTTTATGGATCAACCAAAAACAGTCGGAATAATAAATATCATTAATGGTATTGTTTTTGCCACTATCCCCTCTATTATGTTATTTTTCGTTGCTCCCAAATTAGTTCGTTTATACCAACAAGAAAGCATTCCAATATCAAATTTTAATTTTGGTTATTTTTTCATCTATTTAACTATTTTTGTATGCTTAGCGAGTATTTTGTATGGAATTTTATTACTATTTATGAAACGTGCAAATAAATTAGCCACCAAGTGTGGAGGAATATTAGCTGTAGCAGATGGATTATTCGGTCTTTCTGCAATAGTTTTATGTATTCCTACTTTTATTTTACCAATTTATACTTTATCTAATTCAATAAAATAGTTAATTAAATTTCCAGTTGCTTCATCTCCGAAGGAGAGAGCTTGCTCATTTCTCCCCAATTAGGGCTAATTCAAATTTTTTTATCACACTTTTGTTAAAAACTTTTTCAAAATCATTATCAAAAGTAGCCATAAATTGAATCTTATTCTCTTTCATGATAAACAAATGATAAGCATCTCGAGGTTTTAGTCCAAACTTTTCAATAAATTTTAATATTTTGAAATGTTCTTTTATCCGTAATGGAGGATTAACTAACTCTAGCATGGGGATTTTAGAAATTTTTTTTAACCCACCTCTTAAATCTTTAATGACTTCTGCCTTTATACTTCCTGACAAACGAATTATGGCATGCTCATATTCATCTAAGATTAATGAACTAATACGTAGTTGCCAATTTTCTAAAATAAGTTTTTTAATGATGCTTCGAGACCTAAAATGAAAAGGCGAATTTCTATTCCCATAGTAGACCAGCAAGTTAGCATCAAGATAACAAATCTTCATATTCTTCATCAAAAATTTTATTGAGCTCCTCAGGATTAGGATGATATTTAAAATTTAATCCTCCAGAAAGACGCTTAACTAATTTTTCTACTTCAATTTCAGTAAGTTTCTCTTCTTTTAAAACTATTTTTTTATTGGTTTTTTTAAGACTAAATTTTTGTCCAGGATGAATACCCAGCGTTTTGGGCAAAGTAATTACTGTAGAAGAACCTAATTGAAATGCTTGAACAGTTTCCATCATATATATCATTTTATACTTTTGATATATATAAGTCAAGCAGGAAAATCGCAAAATATCTAATTCCATACTTTGCCCGATCGTCCACTTTATGGGAAAACATACTAATTCTTCGCTATTGCGTAATTTTGGTATGTTTTAGCTTTAATTGTATAACAAATTTTATTAGCCTTACAAGACAAGTCTGGAGAGGCTAAATTTTCAAGGACTTCATTTCTCCCCAATTTGGACCTGTTTTTAAATCTACTATCACAGGAACAGATAATTTTAGGGCATTTTCCATTTTTTCTTTGACCATTTTCCCCAGTTCTTCTGCAGAGTTCTCGTTGCACTCGAACAATAATTCATCATGGACCTGGAGGATTAATTTACAGTTATCAGTTTTCTGTTTTCGGTTTTCGGAATTTAGTTTTCCAGTTTTCCGTTTACCAGTTACAGACAAACCGACAACTGATTGACCAAAAACTGACGACTGACCACTGAGAACTGATAACTGATTATTTATTTCCACCATAGCTTTTTTTATCATATCAGCTGCTGTATTTTTGGAAATAACACCTTCGCTATCAAATCTATGACTCCCAGGAACACTTAAAGTGTAAGTTGTTTCAAACTGATCAAGTATATCTATTTCCGTAATTTCATTAAAATGATAAACAGGTGATTGTAATATGACGTTATTACGTTTTAGCCAAGTTTGAAAATAATAGAGAGAAGAGGAGCCTCCATTTTTCCATCGGCTATATAACACATAATCTGAAGCTGTAGCAAATTGAGTTTTTTGTAAATGACCACCTAAAGAAACAGCTTCCTGTACTAGAAATTGAGGTGTTAGTCGATTTAAATAACGGTCAAACCGCGACATTTCACCCTGACGTAAAGCCCGTGCCAGAGCATTTCTGTGAATATCTAGACGATATGAAATTTTTTCGTTATAGAGATAAGGTCCCCTAATCTGACTTTCTGTCCCTACGGTTTTTAATAAAAGTTGTATCTCTTGCAACAATCCTCTTTGGCAAATATGAATACTTGGATTATTGTTTTCCTTTATTCCATCATACCCATCAGAATCCATAATTCCCTTAATAAAAACACAACGATTCTCTAAAGATTCTTTGAAGATACGCGAAGGCAAACGTTTAGTATGAGCGTTTTTTCCACCTAATAATCCTATCTCCTCAAACAACCTTCCAAAACCCTGAGAGTACACTGTAACCAAATAACGTGTGGATAATTTAACTTTAGGGCGATGTGTAGTCTTTCTCTGCGTAGGATGCAAACCTAGTGAAGTAAAAAATTTTATACAATTATCCCGTTTTTCGCTCTCGTGTTCTCCAAAAAAGTAGGTTAATGAAAAAGCCCAAGCTCTATTCCAACGTTTATGTAGATATCCATCTCCAATATAATATCCTAACCAGTACCATAACTCCTTATCTGCAATAATATTTAAAGAAATCCCATTGTGAGCGTTCGACGTATGTTTAAAGCGAAACTGTGTAGAAGAGAACTCGTGAACTGTTGGCATACTAAAACATACTTTCATCCCAGACCTAAGTTGCGAAAATTCTTTCCATTCATAGCCATTCTCATCAACAGTTAAAACTTTGTGTCTTATATCACATTTAAATACCTGTCCATTAGAAAATTTAATCTGCGCTAATTGTGCTTCACCTCTATCTAACACTTCATAAAACCACCAATCACTCCCATCCCAAACCAGAGAAGGCTTATCTTTTGCACTATATAGCTCTCCTATAGGAATATAACCGCTTGAAGTCAGAATTTTTGTTTCCCAGGGAAGACAACCCTGAACCGGATGATTTATAGCTGCTCTTTCCCCAAAAGACTGCATCATTTTATTGCCGGCTTTAAGCTCCGGAATATATCTTTTTCTCCCCCATAGAGTTTCTGCATATCCTGTCTCATAAGCTCCTTTTAAAACTTTTTCCTTCCAAATTTTAATTTTAGGAAATTGCTCAAAATACTCATCTATGTATTGCTTTGCAGTATTATATTCCACTCCCAGTTGACGCGACAGAGCATGAGGTCCTTGTCCATACAAAGTGGCAAAATTCATAGTTTTTCCCACATTTCTTTGCTCTTTTGTTACTTTATCCAGCGGAACTTCAAAAATTTTGGCGGCAGTAAGCGTATGAATATCCTGATTCTCTTTAAATGCCTTGATCAGATTTTCATCCTGAGACAGATCAGCAAGGATCCGCAATTCAATTTGTGAGTAATCGGCCCCCAACAAAACTTTTCGCCCAGAGGGCGATCGACCTTTGGTCGACCCTTTGGGAGCAATGAAGGCTTTTCTGATTTCCGAACCCATCTCCCCTTTAACCGGAATATTTTGTAAATTTGGTTGATTGGAAGTAATCCTACCGGTTGAAGCACCTTCCACATTAAAAGTGGAATGGACACGGCCATCATCCCCCACACTTTTTGGTAAAGCATCAACATAAGTAGAAACTAATTTATAAAGAGTTCTATATTGTAAAAGTAAAGAAACTACAGGATGAGCTGTTTTTAACTCCAGCAGGGTTTCTTCATCAGTTGACCGTCCGGTTTTAGTCTTTTTTACAACCGGTAAGTTTAGTTCATCAAAAAGAACAATTTGTAACTGTTTTGGGCTGTTAAGATTACACTGATGCCCTATAATTGAGTAAATTTCCTGTTCAATCTTATCTAATCTACTATGCAGATCCTCACTAAGCCTACTCAAAAACACCAGATCTACCAATACTCCGATCTTAGACATTTCTTCTAAAATTGGTACAACTTCTTTGTCTAAATCTGTTGTAGCCTGGTTTTGATTTTTATCACTATCAGTCATATTATTGTCATTGCGATCCGACAAAGCCGGAGAAGCAATCTCACTATTGTCATCCCGGACTTGCCCGCCCTGAGCGAGGCCGAAGGGATCCGGGATCCAGGCTTTCTGGATTCCTGCTTTCGCTCGCCTCGCTGAAGCTATGGCGAAGCGGGCAGGAATGACAGAGGGAATATTAGGAATTCTGGAAATTAAACTCTTAAATTGTAGTTCATTAAATAATTCCACCACTTTTTCTCTCTCAAAATCATGCACCTTGCAGGCTGGTAAATCTAATTTAATAGGTGTATTTGTATTAATAGTGGCTAATTTATGACTTAAAAATGCAGATTCTCTGCCTTCTTCCAATAATTTTCTGGTTCTCTCGGGTACTTTGTCCAAATTTTTATAAATATTTTCAATAGTTTGATATTCCTGAATTAATTTTGTAGCAGAAACTTCGCCAATTTTAGGCACACCCGGAATGCCATCTGACTGATCCCCTGCCAAGGCTTTAAAATCCACTAAATTTTTGGGGGCAAAGCCATATTTTAAGGCAAATTCTTCTTCTCCATATAATCCAACATCAGCTAAAGTTTTTTTAGGCATGAAAATTTTTACCCTCTCACTTATTAACTGCATTAAATCCCTATCCCCTGTTACAATGATCGTTTCGAGTTTCGAGTTTCGAGTTTCGAGTTTCACTGCTTGCGTTGCAAGCGTGCCTATTAGATCATCTGCCTCATATCCTATCAGACTAAACTGAGGAATATTAAAAGCTTCAATAATTTGATGAGCCCGGTCAAATTGAGAAGCCAATCCCTCATCCATTGGTTTTCTTTTGGCTTTATATTGCTCAAAGACCTCATGCCGAAAAGTTTTAGCCTTTAAATCCCAAGTTACCGCAATATATTCCGGTTTTAACTCATCTAAGGCTTTAAGTAACATGGAAGTAAAACCAAAAACTGCATTGATTAGCTCACCCTTGGAGGTAGAAAGTGGAGGTGTGGCATGATAGGCCCGATGAAGCAGAGCATTCCCATCAACTAAAACTATTTTCTCCATGAGCAAATTGTAGCACTAATCATGGCTTTTATTTGGTTGAAGTCCGATAAGCAAAGTTGCACCAAAGAAAGTGAATATTCCTGCCATAAATAAATAAGGATTATGAATAACAGCTCCCCCCACTACCATTGCCATACCAGTTGCTACTATCCCAACCCCCACTTGCAGATTATTTAGGTCTAGGTCACTATAAAATCTATAAAGCTTATGCAAACAGGTAGTAGGTTTTGTTAATGAATTTTTGTACTTCTCATCTAAAGCTTCCCCAAAATTAGCACAACGCTCGAAAAAAGGCGCCTTACATTCTTTTTTTCCTTCTAATAACGCCCGAGCTTCATCAAGTATATTATACCTTTTGTTAGCTTCACCCATGGCTGGAATTATAATATCTTATTAAATGGTTGTCAACGACCTAGACAGTTTTCTTTTTCCCAACAATTTTCTCAAACTCTGTTAAAATAAATTTAATGAAGATTATATTGCAACCACATCTTAAAATTAGACTCAAACAAAGACTTATTCCTCAGTCTTATCCCAAGAAAATAGTGACGGAAGCAGAATTTCGTTTTTTTGATCCTTTAACAAAACACCAAATTGCCATTAAGGTCTTAATATATGAAAAAAAATACAAGCCAATGGTGGTAGCCTATGATATAATGGATGATGAAATCCAGATTATCACTGTTTATCCAACCGATGAACATGAAATTAGAAATAGAGTTTTAAGTAGAAGGTGGCTTGCATATGAAAAAAACTGATCAAAAAATCTACTATGATAAAAAAACTGATGTTTTGTGGTTCCTCATCAAAAGTGGACCAGAGGAAACTCATAAAGAACTATCTCCCGGAGTTAGTGTGGAATTAGGGAAAAATGGAGAACTTTTAGGAATTGAAATTCTTGATGCCACTAAAATTCTGGGGCCAAAATTAGGATTTAAAACTAAAACACAACCGGTTTCTTTTGCCCACAGCATTAAAATAAAAAAATAATGTTAAAAAAGATAGATTCCGTCAACTAAAATTAATTTCTTCATGCTTGAATTTTAGCAGAAATTGGGGCTGGTGGCTAATAATTTGAAAATATTTATATCCTGTAGTATAATCTTGTGGTGACTACAAAAGTTGAAATAGAAAATTTTTATCCGTCTTTGGAAGGTTTTGATGAACCGACTCAAATTTTGTTGGGGAATTTTCACCAATCTAAAGAAGCAAGCCAATTGACCAGAGCACTAAAAGAAGTCGCTCTCGCTGGTATTGATCTACGGAACATTAAACCCATGATAGCAGGCAAATATTTTGAAGGGATAGCCGGACTTTATGTTCAGTCACAACTACAATCAAATAACCTTTTTATATTAACCCCATCCGAAACTGATTGGATTTACCAAGAGTTCTATGCAAAAGCTCATACCTGTTTATTATACAATCTTCAGACGAAGATTCCTGGCATTACAGTTCCTGACGGACTAATTTTCCAGCGTGGTAAAAGATACCTGCAATTTAAAGGTGTTTGCGAGTACACAGTTCAAACTAATACTGCAGGAAGTGCTCAAAAACAAGCCCAATTAGAACAATACCAACAACCAATATCTATCGCTAAAGATTTAGGGATGTATGAAGTAGACTGTATCAATAACACTCCTGGATACGGCCAAAAATTGAGAGAATTACTTAACTATATACGTCCTGATATTCCCCGTTTACCTATTACCCTTACTAACCCCGATTATTGGGAAATTATCTACGCACTTCCCGCAACATTTAATGAGAGAAGAGGACACCTCCCCTATCTACCTTTTAATAGTAAAGAATTTAGTCATTATATAATTCAGCTACTCGAGAGAATAACCAGTGAATACCAAAGTGAGTATCAACTATTAGGAATCTATTAATAAGAAGATTTTTCAGAATCAAGACTTAAAAGTATACTGCCAAGACCTGCTACAATTATTGTTCCACCTATAACTACTGCAAGACCTTTCACCAGTGAAGATTGATATTTAAGTCCATCATAAATTATATATCCACCCAAACCAGATAAGCACCCCCTATAAGTATTCCGCCACAACCCAATACAATTCTTTCTTTAACAGCCTCCAATATACAGCCAAATTCTTCTCTTAACCTATGGGCATATCCCTTAGCTCTGGTTAATGATGATCTGTTTTCTATTGGTTCTGTTGGTCTTGGTTCCTTTTCTTTCATAATAATTAATGTTTGTGGGCTTTAATCTTTAATTTCTCAACTTCACATAAATTTGGTATGATTTCTTCAAAGACCCGCTTTTCTAATTCAGGATATAAACTTTCCAAGGCTGGATCAACCTCAAGACACCCTATAAAAGTATTCATTTGTCTGTCAGTCCACCTATAAAAGCCAGGTTCTTTTAACAATGCCTTAAGCTGGTCTATGACTCCAGTTGGAATCATAAAATCAAACAAATAGTTCTCTAGTACTTCATCTAAATTTTTTATAGCTCTTTCCCGATCTCCTTGATGTAGAGCATTAACAGCTCCATTGATTAATGCCTGTGGGCTTCTTAAATCACCCGGTTGTTGATCCTCAAGACCTTCCAATTTCTTTTTCCTGAAGGAATGTCTTAATTTTCTTAAAGTTTTAGCCTCGATTGTTCTGATTCGCTCACGGCCAAGACGAAATTCTGCTGCTACTTCCTCTAAAGTTAGAGCTTTCCCTTCCAGCCCAAATCTTGAAATTATAACTCGTCTTTCTCTTTGGGTCATACCCCCCAATACATCATATAATTTTTCCCTTAATTCTTGACTCTCTGCCTCATTTTGCGGATCCACAGCTGTAAAAATTGTTTCTATCTCATATGCTCTCCTCATCAATATAGGATCTACTTCTGACTCAGTTAATTCCATCCTAATTTGAGCAGGTTGCTTTTTGTCTCTGGTAAATAATTTTAGCCATTCCGGAAATAATTCTTTGGGTGTAATACTTAAAGCATCAGCAATACTTTTAGCAATTTCTGGGCTAGGAAAGGCTCTCAGTGTTTCAATCTGTCCGATAGAAGCTCCTGTCTTGAATCCCACTTTTGCAGCCAATTGTTTTTTGGTTAATCCCAATGCTTGTCTTCGTCTATAGAGTGCCGCATTATATGGACCAATTCTAAGACCAATAATACTTCCTTGATGTTCCTCTGTTTCAGAAGCTAAGAGAGATAAGGCTGTCAACTCTTCCAAAGATTCAGATTCTGGATTTGTCATGAAGATATTCTATCAAACTATGGGTTTCATTGCAATGACTCTTGTGTCATTGGTGATATTATAACAAAACCACAAGGGTACATTAATTTTTCTTTTTACTAACTAGTTTTTCAAACTCTTAACACAATATCGCGCCATGGCGACAAATTGTGTTATATTTATAATATATCATGACATATGCAAAATGATAAAAATATTTTATTGCGAAGCAACAAGCTTGTTTTATTAAATCCTACTGTTAAAGAAGTCCTTTTAATATTGGGAGTTACAGGCTTGGTTGCCGGCAGTTTATTAGTCCCTGCTCTACCCATGGCTGTCAAACCAGTGGTTGATTATTATAAAAAGAAAAATAAAGAAAAAGAATTTAAGGAATGGGAAAAATTTAATCAGCCAAGATTAAAATTTTTATTAAAAAGGCTTTACCAGCAAAAAGTAGTTGATTTTAAAGATACTAATGGGCAAACAGTTATTACCTTAACGGACAAAGGTAGAAAAAAGGTTTTAAGCTACCAGTTAGAAGAAATCATGATTAATAAACCTCCCAAATGGGATGGAAAATGGAGAATAATTATTTATGATATTAGAAAAGAAAGAAAAATTTTGGGTGATATTTTTAGAAGGTTCCTGCAAAAAATGCAGTTTTTAAAGCTCCAAAAATCTGTTTATCTGACTCCTTATCCTTGTGATGAACAAATTGAATTCTTAAGACAATATTATGGATTAGGAGAAGAAGTTTTATATGTTATTGCTCAAAAAGTCGAAAATGAGGGAGTTTATAAAAAATACTTTGGGCTATAATGTTAATATCTCCACACTGTAACTGCTAAATCAAACGCGGAAACCAAATAAATATGTAAAAGTTTGAAGACATTTAACACAAAATCGCGCCATAGCGACAAGTTGTGTTAACTATAGATATATTTATCACTTCATTTAATTAAAATAACTAATCTTGGGGAAAATCTGTATGAAATAGATTTTTTAGATAAATAGGTGCTAATTTGTACTGAGAATGGTTGCCTAATTTTTCTAATATTAAATTTCTTAACTCCTTTTCTTCCATTTTTCTCACCTCTCCCACAGTTTGGATCCCTACTCTATTAGCGATTCCAACAAAAGATTTGAGAGCAAATCTGCTATGTCTTCCCTCTCTGTTATTTAATAATCCTATTACATAATCTAAAACGACACCTTTTAATTGATAAATATCCTCAAGTTTAGTATCATCCGGTAAATCTTGACCGAATTTTTCATTAGCCTCTTTTGCGAATGCTTGATAATCGGGCCTAAAAGGTATTATTTCTCGAGATTTATGGTATTTACTGCGAAATGTAGGGTCCAAATCTTCAATCATAGAATTAATTTATTTCTTTTTCCCCACAATTTTTTCAAATTCATCAGTATCTAAAGTTTCTTTTTCAAGGAGGGCTTTGGCTACTTTATCCAATTTTAATTTTTGAGCTTTTAAGATTATCTGAGCTTTTTTATAGGAAGAATCTAAAATCTTTTTAATTTCAGCATCAATTTTAGTCTGCATTGTTTCAGAAATTTGATTTCCTTCCCCTGCCCCCGGCCAAATTCCAAACTGAGAATGAGCTTTAATATTAACCGGTCCTAAATCCGACATGCCATATTCTGTGACCATTTCACGGGCAATTTCTGTGGCCATTTCCAAATCAGAGGAAGCACCTGTCGAAATATCTTTGAAAATCAACTCCTCGGCTGCTCTTCCCCCCAGTGCTGTGGCAATTTGTTCCAAAAGCCGGGATTTTCGCTCATTTGACCGATCCTCCGTTGGTGGAAACATGGTATGCCCCCCACTCATACCCCGGGCAACAATGGAAATCCGGTGGACCGGATCAACCTGAGGCTGAAAATGTCCGGCAATGGCATGTCCTGCTTCATGATAAGCAGATAGTTTGCGGTCAGTTTCTGTCTGCATTCTCTTTCTTTGCGGTCCAAGTTTTACTTTGGTCGCAGCCTCTTCCAAATCAATATTATCAATCACTTTTTTAGCCTCACGGGCAGCCAGTATTGCTGCTTCATTTAACATATTGGCCAAATCAGCACCGGAGAAACCAACCGTTCGTCTGGCAAGTCTGTGCATATCTGCACTTTCGGCAAAAGGTTTGCCCTTCATATGCAATCTAATAATTGCTTCTCTCTCTACCAAATCCGGTAAATTCAAAACCACTCGGCGGTCAAATCGACCCGGTCTGACCAGTGCCGGATCCAATAAATCAGGTCTGTTGGTAGCAGCCATAACAATCACCAAATCATTGGGAGTAAAACCATCCATTTCTACCAAAATCTGATTTAAGGTTTGTTCCCGTTCATCATGTCCTCCACTCATACCAAAACCTCGCATTCTACCAATTGATTCCACCTCATCAATGAAAATAATTGCCGGAGAAGCTTTTTTTGCCTGCAAAAACATATCCCGCACCCGGGCTGCACCCACTCCCACCAACATTTCCATAAACTCAGAACCGGCAATAGAAAAAAATGGCACTCCTGCTTCCCCTGCCACTGCCCTTGCCATTAAAGTTTTACCGGTTCCCGGAGGACCTACTAACAACACTCCTTTGGGAGTTCTGGCTCCAATTTCTTTATATTTTGCCGGATTTTTTAAAAAATCTACAATCTCTTCTAATTCTTTTTTTGCTTCTTCTACTCCTGCCACATCAGTAAATTTTATTTGCGGAGCATCTTTGGAAAAAACTTTCGCCCGGGATTGCCCAAAAGAAAACATACCCTGTCCGGCATCTTTGGCTTGACGGAAAATGAAGAAGAAAAATCCGACCATTAAAAGAATTGGTAAAACTGTGCCCAAAATTCCTAACCAAGCATCAGAAAAGGAGGTATCTTTTATTTCAATGTTAACAGTCGACGGATCAATACCGGAATTTTTGAAGATTTCATAGATAGATTGTCCGGCTTCTTTCCGGGAAACCGCAAGTTTATCAGAATCTTTGAATTTAACTTCAATTTTATTATCTATCAGAGAAATTTTTTCGACTTTTTGAGCTTTAATATTATAAACTACCTGAGAAATGGAGATTTCATCACCGGCATTTTTACTTTCTGAAAGGTTAACAAAAAAAATTAAGGCTACAAATCCAACTAAAATATAAATGGCCATTCCTTTTAAAATCCCCATGACACTATTTTTATTCTTGCCTTTTTTACTACTGAAAGGTAAGGAAGGAATTAATTTTTTATAATTAGATTTTTTGGGATCTGTAGCCACCTGCAGATTTTAACACAGATTATCTTTAAACACTATAACACCTGTGTCATTCCGGGCTTGACCCGGAATCTATATAGATCCCGCATAAGCAAAGCTTGCGACCTGACGGTCTTCAAGTGTGGGAAGACATGATACATATTATTTGAAATAAGCAAAGCTTGATTTACTCGCTATCACTCGTAAAATAATCAAGTTTCATTGCCCTTTTTACTTCATCCAAAGTTTTTTGGGCCTCTTTCCTTGCTTTTTCAGTTCCCTCTTTCAAAATTTGTTCCACCAATTCTGGGTTTTTTTCATATTCAGCCCGTTTTTTTCTGATTGGATCTAAGAAATTATTCAAGATTTGGACTAGGTACTTTTTGACCTCAATATCACCAACTTGGCCCACAGTATAACGCTTTTTAAGATCGTTTACTTCTTGTTCCACTTGCGGTGAGCTTGTCGAACCGAATGCATCCAGATAAATAAACACTGGATTATTTTCTATGTGTCCCGGGTCTGTTGCTCTAATTCTGGTTGGATCTGTATACATTCCCATGACCTTTTTTTCTACAACATCAGCAGAATCTGATAAATAAATAGCATTATTTAAAGACTTACTCATCTTAGCTTTTCCATCAGTGCCAATTAAAGTTGGCACATCTCCAATCAAAGGCTCCGGTATTGGAAATACTTCTCCATATAAATTATTAAATTTAATAGCAATATCTCTAGAAAATTCCACATGAGATTTTTGATCTTTCCCCACTGGAACTAGATTGGCTTTAGGAGTCAAAATATCTGCTGCCATTAAAATTGGGTAATAAAATAAACCCACAGTATCTTGTGCGCCTGAATCAAGTTTTTCTTTTAAAGCTGGCTGTCTGGCGATCACAGAACGTGATGTTAAAACACTGAGATAATAAGCAATTTCCACTATTTCTGGTATTTTTGATTGCAGAAAAAAAGTTACCTTTTTAGGATCAAGCCCCACAGATAAATAACCCAACATTAAACCTCTGATATTTTTTTCTAAGTCTGCAGTTTTGTCAAAATGAGTGGTTAAAGAATGCAAATCTGCAATAAAAATAAATGTTTCATATTCATCTTGTAGCTTTACTCTATTTTTAAGAGAGCCAACATAGTTTCCTAAATGAAAACTATCTAATGTTGGTCTATCTCCAGTGAGAATCCGTTTTTTCATCATATATCTTTGATTATACATTATTCCTTTTTGTTTCTGTTGAATCTTTTAATTTGGTAAAAAATTTCACTACAGAATTAGGATTACAACCACCAATTAAATTATCTTCAAAACCACGGCTGTCAATAGTAAGTAAAGGAATAGATGGGAAAGATTCAAAAATTACAGATAACGATAAAAGATTAGAAATTTGGGAAATTGCAGTTTGTCTTGCTAATTTTCTTGAATAAGAGTCAAACATCTGATTGTAATGTTCGAATTGTTCATTAACTCTCATTTCTAAAATCTTCTCACTAATAAATCTACCCCCTCCTTGTTCTCCTTCTCTTACCAAAGACTTAAACATTGTTTCAAATTTATCAACTATTTTTTTCTCCTTTAAAAATTCAGTTAATGATCTTATATTTTCTATCTCTGGGTGCAACTTTCTTAAGTTTTCTACATAATTTTTAGCAGCCAATTTTCCTCTTTCTACATCCCCATTTGGAACAATATTTTGTGTCTCTGGAAAACAATAATCCAAATCATGATCTGAAACAATTACAGTTGCTTTTGTTTTAATTCCTGAAGTCTCAAGAAGCTTCCTAAGATAGCCCATCCTTTCAAAAATAACTTCTTCACTAGGATATTTTCTTATTTCATCTTTTAAACCGGATTGCACAACTGGTGCAGTATCCTCCAATACTTTTAAATTTGTGCCTTTTGGATAGGTAAAACGAATACTTTTAATATGTATTATTTCCAGTGAATCTTCTTTTTTCATGTGTTCTAAAAGAATTTTTCTCAAATTTGGGAGAGTAGATGGTTCAAAAGTTTTAATTTGATTCAGAGAATACATTAATCTTAAAAAATTGACTGCTTTTTCTGTAGCCTCATTATTTAAGACAAAAAACAGATCCCGGGCATATTCTCTTAAAATAGAAATAAAATATTTTTCTGTTTTATATTTTGAGCAATCTTCTGGTGTTATATCAGAAAAAACTTTTCCCCGAAAAATAGTTTCTGCATTTTTCCTCATACTAGGAAAATTTGTAGGCAAATTATTCAGTGTGATTTTTTTTGTTTTCATTTTATTGATAAGTTCTCGTTGATTATTTTCTTCTGCAATTAAATCAAAAACCATTTCTTCATAAGCAGATCGACCATCTTCCACCTGAGTAGTTTTATATCTTTTTATTATCGCTTCAACCAATTCTTCTTTTTTGACATCAGGATGATTATGATCTTTCAAAGACATATCTTTTGCATCATGATAAAGATGTTCAGCTATAGTTTTTCCATCTATTCTTGAATCCAAAAATTCAGTAAATATTTTTCTTTCATGATTTCTACTAATTATTTGGTCAATCAAAGTTGCATAATCAAAATATTTCATTTTTGGCATGGGAATGGTGACGCCTAAAAAATTAACTTTAGCGCCAAACTACCTCCTTTCTAGACATATTTAATATTTCTGTTGTTCTTATTAATCTTTCCATAAAAACTACCTTTCATAAGTAGGAATGAAGGGACTTGAACCCTTATCATCTGTTTTGGAGACAGATACTCTACCCTTGAGCTACACTCCCATAAACCACAAAAAAACCGCCTCTGCTGGCGGTTTGCAAAAAAGCACAAAAACGCCAACAGGTTTAGTTGTTTGCGTAGTACCAATATTTAGATATTATCTTTAATGTTTCCATGTGTATAGAATATCATTTTTATACTCAAAAAGCAAATTTTCACTTATTTGAGAGAAGTATGTCCAATATTCTTATTTAATTTTTCAATAATCCACATTCTGGCTAAAGTTGTGGGGCCAATCCCCATCTGATTTGCCTGTTCTTTTAAAACCTGTATGTGTTCAGGCTGGAAACGGATAGTAATGGTATCTGTTTTATTAGCCCGATGAAAACCAACTACAGTCTCTTCATTTATATCATCTAATACAGAATGTGTATCCCAAAAATTAGCCTCCTCTTCTAGACTTTTAAAAGGTTTACTTGGTTTCATTGTACCCTTTTTAACATATGTTACTTTCATTTTTCTTCACCTCCTTGATTTAGTATAAATTCCTGATAAAAACTTTTTTCTTCTTTTCTGGAAGGTCTTGCTGTAACCAATCCATAAACATTTTCTCCTTTTCTCTCTCCAATTACTATAGTTAAAAATCTATCCTTCTTAGTCTTCCCTATTAATAGCCAACAATCCTGTCTTCCTTGAATATAAGTAAAATTACCAAATACCACCTCAAATACTTCATCCACTTCAACATCGTGTTTAGCTATATGTTCAGGTCTATCTTTTTCAATAATTAGCTCATCAATAACAACATCCATATTGTACTACATTGTCTTACAAAAGTCAATCATAAATTAATCAAAAAATTTGCTTATACAGTGATTATAATGTATTTCTCTCCTCTTTAAAATGTGCTTTCAATAATGCTCTTGCTAAAATTTCCAGAGAATCAAAAACTGGAATTTCAAATCTTTTAGGAAAAATTAGTGGTAATTCTGTACAGCCTAAAATAATTCCTTCCGCTCCTCTATCTTTCAAAGATCTGGCAATCTCAACCAATTTAAGTTTATCCTGTCTTCTAATCTCTCCAGCAATTACCTTCCTAATAATTACTTCCAGGGTATTAAATTGAGCCTTTGATGGCTTGATAAACTCTCCTTTCCGACCCAATTGCCCTTTTGGAATAGGCCTGATTTAAAAGTTGTAGGTGAAGCTAGTAAACCAATTTTCTTGATTTCCATACCCTCCACCTGTTTTACTACCTCATCAATCATGGAGATAAAAGGTGTTTTAGAAGCTACTTTCAAAAGATTAAGCATAATATGAGCTGTATTACAGGCTAGAGCAAAGACTGAAACATTCATCTTTTCCATGTTTTTGATCCTCTCCTTCAGCATCTCTACAACTATTTTGCTATTCTGCCTACTGGCAATAAAATCAGGATGAGGCATTGAATCAAGAATAATTTCCGGAAAATCTTCACAATTTTTGGCTTTAAATTCTTTGGCAGATTTATCCACCAAAAGTTTGACCAAATGTGCAGATGCTTGTGGTCCCATTCCTCCCAATATTCCAATAATTTTGTTGTTTTTATTCATATTTTCTCCACAATCCTTCGACTCCTTCGATTAAACTCAGGACAAGTTCGCTCAGGATGCGCTTTGAAATCAAAGCACTAAAAAACCGCCCTCTTGGCGGTTATCTTTGTACACAAGGACTACGCCAACAGGTTTAGTTGTTTGCGTAGTGCCAATATTTAATTGTTGAATTTAATAGTTTCACGCTTATAGCATATCACAGTCCAAACAAGAAAACAATAAATTTACCTGTAACTATTCAGAGTTTCCCAGTAGACTGTCATCGCGAGGGTCGAAACTTCGACCCGTGGCGATCTAATTAGATTGCTTCGCTACGCTCGCAATGACGATTTTATTGGGAAGAACTAATTAGTTACATTTACCTAATAAGTGTTAGTTCTTCGAAAATCAATATCCTCAACGGAAATTTCTTTTATCTTTGTATCTAATTGGTAAATCACCCGCAATTCCCCTACTCTCAATCTATAACTTTTTTGGGTACCAGTCAGTTTTTTAATATCCAACCCAATTTGGAAAGGGTCTGATTCCAATTTTCTTAAACCATTGGCAATTTTTTGCTGAATTTTTTGTGGAAGTCTGGAAAAATGTTTTTCAGCTCTTGGACGGATTATTAAATGATACATTAAACAAGATTATACCCAAAATACTCCAATTTGCAATCTTTAATCAAAATTTTGGGTTCAAAATATTTAACGAGACCACCAGTTGGTGATTGAGTTAAATTAGTTTATATTGCTTTATTAAAGCTTCTAATGTAATTCCATCTTTTTGAGGGTTTTCTTCCAACTCCATGGCTTTTAAACTATCAAAATAATCCTCCAACATTTCCATCATATTGGAATATTCTTCAACAGATAGCATCACAGCCCGGGGTTTACTGCGGTGAAAAATGAAAGTTGGACCAGTTTTTTTGGCCTGATTTAAAAGTTCCAAAGCATTTTCCCTTAAATCTGTAATGGTTTTGGTATTTCTAACTGTTGGTATAATCATGCTTAGATTTTCCTTAGATTAATCTAACATTTTTCTAAGAATTTGTCAAATTTTTATGTTTGTGTAATGCGAAATCTCAATTGATATAGTTTTGCGAAATCTGAACTGAAACAATCTCAAACATTTTTTGTGTCCTTTAATTAACTACTCTTTGTCATTGCGAGCGATCCGGCAATTGCCGGAGAGCGTGGCAATCTCTTA
>JAUSHL010000017.1 GCA_030648645.1 Candidatus Daviesbacteria bacterium | reverse complement strand
GAACTCTCAACCAATACCTTAAGAGGGTACTGCTCTACCGTTGAGCTACGCGCTCTTCTCACTAAGTACCCCTGGCAGGAATCGAACCCGCAAACCTCTTCGTCCGAAGCGAAGCGCTCTATCCAGTTGAGCTACAGGGGCTTACCATTCATATTCTACCAATTTATAGAGTAATTTACCAACGAACTGGAATTATATTATGCTCTGCAAAGGCTGATTCTAAATTCTTATTTTGGGCAATTGCCATAATTAGAGAAGTTGTAATTTTCCCATCATGCCTGATTGTTGGTTTTTCATTAATTTGACGTATAGTGGTTAAGGGTAAACCATAAACATGTTTAGCAAATTGACAACAATTTTCACCATCCGGTGTAACTGGATAGGACTTTTCTTCATCATATGTTTCAGGAATTTTATGATTTGGCATGTTAACAAAAAAATAATCTATCATTACTCCTAATTCTGAATAAACACCTCTGGCAAAGTCAGATGCAGAAAAACCATGAGTTTCAGAATAATTAGTGACAGCATTACAAAAACATACTACAGGAATTTTATTGTTCACTATTGCCGAACGGATAGTTCGTAGTTGTGGTTGATTAGAAGTTCGCCAACTACTTGGTGGAATTACAAAAATATCTGCCATGGAAATAGCTTCTATTGCTTCAGGATTAGGATTTGGTACACAAATCTCGCCTTTATTGTCTATAAAAACTATGTCTTTAATAGGTGGTTCACAATTAGTTCTTTTATCAATTTTATGTTCACCATCAATAAAAGATCCATCTTCCAAGATAGCTCTTAAATGAACATCATCATCACTAGCAGGAAATATTCTGCCAATATAATGGGCAGAAAATGCGTTTTCAAGTAATTTAATAGCCTCAGAATGACTACCGGCAATCATTTGAGCTCCTGCCAATAAATCATTACTTGGACGATGTCCGTTCAAATGGTTATTATCTGGTAATTTCCAACGAAATGTGAAAAGCTTACGCAGTTCTGGATTATTCCTAATTCGTATTCCCATTCTATTAGTCGCATCGCCTGGTGGTAAAATACCCAGTTCTAATGATCTAATATCCCCTGAATGTCCTCCACTATCATGAATAGGAGTAATTCCCCAAACGTTCGGTGTAACATTCAATAATTCATTTTCAATAGGTAAAGGTCCGGATCCGCCACCACCTACTGCAATTTTTATTTCTTTTTCTGTAAATGCCATAACAGTATTCGATAGTTTCTCACATCCTATCAGGAATTAGAAGAGTTAATTTTTAATTTATTCTTTAAAGGTATAACTGCTGCTGAGAAAATACCAAAAGAGCTACCGAGTAATGTTCCTCCTATTACATCACTAAACCAATGTTCTCCTAAATAAATTCGGGAGATCATCATTAAAACCAAAAACAAGACTAATCCCAAAACCGGTAAAAAGCCAAATTTTTTAGGGATTTTTAAATAAATAAAAACTAAGATAAAAGCTACTAAAAAACTGGTTCTGGTTAGATGACCGGAAGGATAAGAATAAGCAGTATGAGCATAACTACTGGGAAATTCAAATTTAATTACTCCACGATAAAATAAAAATGGAGGACCGGGATGATAAACAAAAACTTTCCCAAAAACTTCAACCATCATTCCTACCCAGAATAAGGATAAAGCAATAAAAGCCATCCAGTAACGCTTTATTAAAGTAAAAATTATTAAACAAAGCCAAATTATGCCGGTAACTTCAACTGATCCAACAACAGACAGAACAGAAAATGGCAAATCCCATTTTCTTGAAAAATGATCCTGAAATTTCACAGTGGTATCAAAATCAAACTGAGTAAATGCCTCTTTAGCTACAAGATATGAAAAAAATACAAAAGATAAAAATAAGACTATGGACAAAAATATAAATAACTTTTTAGACACCACACATTTATTGTATCATATAGACAATGTTTAAATTTCTATTGCTGATTTTTGGGTTATTGCTGATAATTCTGATTTGGACAAGTTGGGAAAATAATTTATCATCTTCCACTACTAAATTGATTAGTCCATTTCTTACCAAAACAAATTATGTCCAATTTGAACCCAAGACTATCACTCTGGAACAGATATTTTCTGCAAACCACCAATTACCTAAAACAGCTGATCCAAAAAAGATCAGGACTTTAATTGCTACAGGAGATGTAATTCCTGCCAGATCGGTAAATTATCAAGCTGTGACCAGAAATAATTTTAATTGGGTTTGGGAAAAAACAGGAAATATTATAAAAAATGCAGATATTACTTTAATAAATTTAGAATCTCCCCTAATTACTAATTGTCCATTAACTCAGGAAGGAATGATATTTTGTGGAGACAAAAGAAATATTGCAGGATTGAAATTTGCAGGTGTTGATGTAGCTAACTTAGCCAATAATCACAGTGGCAATTATGGACAACAGGGTATAACCGAAGCTGTAGATCTTTTAAATCAGACAAATATTTTACCTGCAGGAATTAATGGACCTGTTTATCAGAATATTAGAGGATTAAAGTTTGGTTTTTTAGGATACAATGCTTTGGAAAAAATAAATGAGGAAAAAGTCTGTCAGGATATAAAAGAGGTAAAAAATAAGGCTCAGATAATAATAGTGGCTTTTCACTGGGGAACAGAATATCAAGCTCAGCCGGATGAATTTCAAAAGAATTTAGCTCACAAAGCTATTGATTGCGGAGTTGATTTGATAATTGGCAATCACCCTCATTGGATCCAGCCTGTAGAAATTTATCATGATAAATTGATTACTTATGCTCATGGAAATTTTATTTTTGATCAGATGTGGTCAGAAAAAACAAAAGAGGGAGTAGTTGGTAAATACACTTTCTATGATGATAAATTAATCGATGTTGAATTTTTACCGGTAAAAATTGAAAATTATGGTCAGCCTTATTTTTTGGAAGGACAAGCAAAGCTACAAATTCTTGATGAGATGAAACTGGAAAGCTTAAAATTAATGAACTAAATTTAAATCTGTTCCTATTTCATAAAGATAAGGATTATCTCCACCATCATTGATCATTAAATACTTAAACTTATCAGACTCTAGATGAGTATTAATTTCCCAATCCTCACCATTGCTAAAAAAGGAAAAATTATTATCCTGATTATTGAGAGGATCAGATGGCAAAAAAGATACTTTAGCACCTTTTCTTAATATAAAATTAACTTTTACCCAACCACTGCCGTCATTTTTTAGAATATCTGTATTGAAGGGGAAAGAACTACCCTGACAAGGAACTTGAGTTTGATAGCAAAGATTTGATAATCCAGATATCATAGCATCCTGACTGGCAATATTTATTGCTTGAGATAAAGTGGATAGGTCAATTAGTCTGACAGCATCTCTGGCTTTTCTTTGAATTTCCACAGGATTGAAAACAACTATAGCAATTGCAGAAATAATGGCAATAATAGCAATAACTATTAAAAGTTCAATAAGAGTAAAACCCTTACAACATCTTTTCATACTACTTTTACGGTGCCATAAATCTCCGAGTAATTCAAGTAGATCTATAATTTGGTATACTTTTATAATATGATTATTTTAACAACACCTAATTGGGCAGATTATGAGCTTTTGGATACAGGAGATGGATTTAGGTTGGAAAGATTTGGTAAATATATTTTAAAAAGACCTGATCCTCAAATTTTATGGAAACCAAAACTGCCAAAATCAGATTGGGAAAAAGCAAGTGCTATTTTCGAAAATGATAAGTGGAAAGTAAAATCGAAGATGCCTGATAAATGGATAATGGAATATAAGGGTTTAAAATTTTGGGTTAAACTTTCTCCTTTTAAACACACAGGAATCTTCCCGGAACAAGCCTCCCAATGGGATTTTATTTCCTCTGTCATTGCAAAATCATCAATGTCATTGCGATCCGGCGAAAGCCGGAGAAGCAATCCCTCTATCCTGAATTTATTTGCTTATACAGGTTTGGCTTCAATAGCCTGTGCTAAATCCGGCACAAAAGTGACTCATCTGGATGCCTCCAGACCGGCCATAGGCTGGGCAAAGGAAAATCAGCAATTATCAGGATTGCCTGAGGATTCTATAAGATGGATCCTGGATGATGCCATAAAATTTACAGCGAGGGAAATTAAAAGGGGAATTAAATATGATGGAATTATTATGGATCCGCCAATTTATGGACACGGACCGGACGGGGAAATTTGGGATTTTAATAAGGATTTTCCAAAGCTTTTAGAAAACTGCCAACAGATTTTATCTGATAAACCTTTATTTATAATTATTAATGCTTATGCCATTTCTTCTTCTGCAATCATGTTAGAAAATATGTTACAGGATTTAAATCTTGATGGAAAAATTGAAAGTGGGGAATTGGCTTTGCAAGAGAATAATGATGGCAGATTACTTTCTACAGGCATCTTTGCTAGATGGTCAATGATAGATTAGATGCAAACACAGCATCATTGATGACTATTGAGCAGGAAATTGGAGTTTACAAGGAAATGTCTCAGGTAAATGGAGATAATAATGAACTACCCCGCAGCAAGCTGACGGGGTATCTGTCATTCCTGCCCGCTTCGCCATAGCTTCAGCGAGGCGAGCGAAAGCGGGAATCCAGTGGATCACGGATCCCTTCGGCCTCGCTCAGGGCGGGCAAGTCCGGGATGACAACGAAGCAAACGTCGGGGAATTAACCTAAAGAGAGATTAAAAAGTTAGTTAGAAGATTAGACACATTTGAAGATGAATTAGCGATCAACCCTCCTCCAGAATTAGCTCTTGTGAATTAATTATTCTGCATATATCTTGTGTAGTGTAATGCGAAATCTCAATTGATATAGTTTTGCGAAATCTGAACTGAAACAATCTCAAACATTTTTTGTGTCCTTTAATTAACTACTCTTTGTCATTGCGAGGAGTCCGCCAGCTGGCGGAGAGCGTGGCAATCTCTTAAATAGATAAGATTGCTTCGTCGTCCGCCAGCTGGCGGACTCCTCACAATGACAGAATTTTGTATCATCTGAGACTTCGTTTATGTGTATCTTTTTAGATTTCGTGTAACATGTAGGATGCACTTGACATGTGCGTCTAATATCTTGTAAAAGTTTGTAATTCAGATAATGAACCTTAAAGGATTTTTTTAGGAATTTTATAAAGATATAATGCACTTAAGAAGCAGAGTAGCGACATAACTACAAATAATGGTGTAAAGCCAAAATTAGTAACTATAAAACCGCCTATGATTGCTCCAACTGCAATTGAAAAATAATTTATTGCCTCCCAAGCTCCCCATTCAGTTGCATTTTTACCTTGATCAAGACTTTCAGAATAGAGAGCATCAAAAGAGGGATTATAAATAGCTCCACCAAAACCAATCACAATCTGCACAAGTAAAAGAGTCTGCATGGAATTAACCATTGTGTACAACAAAAACCCAATTCCCATAATAATATACCCGATTATTACAATTATATTTTTTTGTTTTATTTTATCAGCATATTTTCCGGACAATAAAACCGTAATTCCTGCAGCAAATGCAAAAACACTTCCAGCTAAACTCGCATCCAACAAATCTCCTCCTGTTTGTTCAACAAATAATGCATAGATGGGCCCAAGCATTGCACCGGCAATCAAGACCATGGCATTAGATATTAATAAAATCCGTAAAGCCCTGTTAAAAGGAAATTTGCTTATATGAAATATTGACATTAAATGTACCATACTAACTCCTATGTTATTATCAACTGTTCTTACTTAGAAATCAACTCATAATTCTACATTGAACCGTTCTAGTTATTTAATTTCCATAGGACGCACTTGACATGTGCGTCTAATATATTATCTTCATCAAATGGTCTAACCCTGAATTTCATCTTGAAAACAAGCATCAAATAGATTAACATCACTTGATCAAAGATAAACTAATTTAACTCGTCCACCAATGGCGGACTCATTAAATATTTTGAACCCAAAATTTTGATTATAAGTTGCAGATTGGAGTATTTTGGGTATAGCACAAATGGCAAAAATTCTTTTCTTCAATCCACCAACCTGGAAAAATGTCTATTCAAAAACTATTGTGGAAGTAGGCGCTCCCAGTTATCCAAATTACACTTTAGCTCTTTTAGCAGGAAATTTAGTAGATCAACATGAAGTAAAAATTATTGATTTAGATTTATATTCAAATTACCAAACAACTTTGTTTGCCACTATTAAAAAATTTCAACCGGATATCATTGGAGCTTCAGCAAAAACCACAGATTATCTTGTTATCAAAGAAATAATGACCAAAATCAAAGAAAAATATCCTAAAATCATGACTATTGTCGGAGGAGTCCATATCACTGTTTTTCCGGAGGAAGTTATTAAAGAAAAATGTTTTGATATTTTAGCTTTAGGGGAAGGAGATAAAACAATTCCTGATATTTTATCAGCCAAAGAATTAAAAAATGTTCCGGGTATTGCCTTCAGAGATAAAAAATCACATAAAATTATCTTTACTAAAAAAAGAGAATTAATTCAGGATATTAACAAATTAACTTATCCGGCCTGGCATTTATTTGATCTTAATAAATATAACAACTCCCGACTCTCAGCCAGAAAGAATCCAAATGGACATCTGGAAACAAGTAGAGGTTGTTCATACCAGTGTAATTTTTGTAATAAATCTATTTTTGGCACTTTGTACCGGATGAAGAATGTCAACAGAGTAGTCGATGAAATTGAGTACATGTTAAAGTGTGGATTTCAGGAAATTCATATTATGGATGATAGTTTCACTCAAAATATTAAAAGAGCCAAAGAGATTTGTCGGGAAATTATCAAAAGAAGATTGATTTTTCCTTGGTCCTTGATGAATGGTATCCGGGTTAATTTTGTCGATGCAGAATTTTTTAAATTGGCAAAAAAGGCCGGCTGTTGGCAAATTGGGTTTGGGATTGAAAGTGGTGATCAACGGGTTTTAAATAAAATTAGCAAAAAAATAACCTTGGCAGAGGTAAGAAAAGCTGTTAAATTAGCTGAAAAAGAAGGAATTGATACTTTTGGTTTTTTCCTCTTAGGGCTATCCGGAGAAACCATTAATTCAATGCAGAAAACCATTGATTTTGCCAAAAGTTTACCTCTTACCACAGCTAAATTTGCCATTTGTATTCCTCATCCGGGAACACCATACTTTTGGGAACTAAAAAATGCAAACAGAATTAAAACTTTTGACTGGTCAAAATATAAATTTCATCAGGTTGATGAGCCATTATTTGATCATCCTAATTTAGCATGGGAACAAATTGTTGCTTATCGCAAAAAGGGTTACCGTGAATTTTATCTTCGTCCATCTTATGCTTTCAGGAGGCTAAAAAGAGATATTAAAATGAATGATCTGCTTTTTGATATAGAATATTTTCTAAAATCAGTTAGAGGATTATTTTAGTTAAAATTTTGTTTAATATAGATCATCATAATAATTATAAAAATATGAATAAAGATTAGGTCCAAGCCTGTAAAGATTATCAGCCCGGTTATTTGGTATTATAACTCTTAGTCGTTTTTTTGAAAACGCCGGGAAACAGTATCCTCCACGAGGCCGTTTATATGGCCCTTTAAGTAAACCTTCTAGCAAAGTATCGCCAACAATGTTAGTAGATGTTAAAAATAAAACTGCTTCTTCTTGCGTCATAAGTTTATCGCTAATACCAACTAATTCCATACGTTCGAGCAAACCATGTACAAATTTGTTTTTAATTTTTAGAGGACTCTGTTCAAAAACTTTCCCTGATATGTTTTGTATAACAAGTGTTCGTTGTATTTCCAAATTACCAACCAAAGATTTGCAAACTTCCAGTTCTGGTCTCTGAATTAAAATATTTTGAATTTGTCCAACTCTCACACCTATTTGGTCAATTGGAGTAGGACTTTTAATCCAATACTTCCAGTTAGTCTCTAGGAGTTCTTTTACCAGAAGATCAGTTGAATTGTTTGTTCCTATTCCTTCTATATCCATAATCCATACACACAATGTTGGCATTATACCATATGGAGTCCACTAACAAACGACATTAGAATTAGACGCACTTGACAAGTGCGTCTAACAGATAGTCAATTTAATATTTAATCTCTGACAATCTTCATGAGCACGAATTTCTTCATCTGTTCCTAATAAAAACTTTTCAATATTCATTGGGATATTATAGCTTAATTAGAGTAAAATATCAAACTATAGGGCTATGCTATAATCAAATTATGATTAAAGCAATTATTTTTGATATGGATGGGCTTTTGATAAATAGTGAGCCTTTTTGGGAAGAGGCAGAAATTGAAATATTTAATAAAATTGGTGTGCCTGTGACTCTTAAAGGAACTCTTAATACAATGGGGCTTAGAATTGATGAAGTTGTTGAGTATTGGTATACAAAATATCCCTGGACTGGGCCTTCCAAAACACAAATTGAAAAAGAAATTGTAAATAAAGTAATTGAGTTGGTCAATAGAAAAGGAGAGGCACTTCCGGGAGTCTTTGAAATTCTCAAGTATTTTTGGGATCAAAAAATACCTATGGCAATTGCATCATCATCTCAAATGATTATTATCAATGCTGTTGTAAAAAAACTAAAATGAAATGTATTGCTGTTCCTAGTAAAAAAGTTGATGGTGATTCCCGATTTAAATTAGCAGATAAAATAATAAATTCTTTGAAGGATTTTGATATATAAAGTTAATCTTGTTTTCCATCTCGTAAAAAGATATCATAAAATTATGACAACAGATGATCTAAAACAAATTCGTGGCGTTATTAAAGAAGAGCTCTCTTTTGTAGAAGGAAGGTTCGACAACAAACTATCTTCTGTGGAAACTAAATTAACTTCTGTAGAAACTGGATTGAGTAAAAGATTAACTTCTGTAGAAACTGGATTATCTTCCGTAAAAGAAGAATTAACTTCTGTAGAAACAAGGTTAGAACAAAAAATAGAAGAATCAGAAAAACATGTTATGAGTGATATAGCCCAATTTATAAATGACCGGATTGCTCCAATGTTTGAAGAAAAAGCAGATAAATCAGATATTGAAAGAATAGAAAGAAAACTGGATTCAAATTTGGCGATGAACTTAGATCAAAAATATAGATTAGAAAAAATAGAATCTTTACCTACTATTGCTCATGAATTAAAGATTAAAAAACATTGAAATGACTCATACTTCTACTTTTAGTGTTTAGTTTTTCTTAAGAATTTTGGTATTATACTTTCAAGTAAAATCAAAATTAAAGCAGAACAAACTGGGGTAAGGTATCCTATTTGATTCGGGGTGGGTCGACAGGTCTAAAATAAATTTACAACAAATATTGGAATGAAAATTATAAATTGGCTTATAGTTTGATTATTAATTGTAATTATCGTATAATTTGCGAATGAACCTAAAAGAAATTATTTTTGGCGACAAAAGAGAAATAGTAGCTCAGCAAACAATTAAAAAACTTTCTAAGTTAGCTAAATTAAATACCCATCAAGAGCAACAAATAGATGAAGCTAAGCGCATAACAAGAAGACATTTCTTAAGACAAGCCGCGATATATGTTAGTGGGGCTGCTATTTTATTAGCAACTGGAGAATGTATGTATTCCTCTTCTAATACTGAGGATTCTAAAGATTCAAAGCTTAATAATTTTATTTCACCTGGAATGATAGATCATTTTAATCTGCAGGATTTAGCGTTGAGAACAGCAAAAGTTTATCAATTTGCAACAACTGATGGAATCCCTACATCGCTTCATGTTTATGATTCTAGTCTCAAAATTAATTCATCCGGAATAATTGCTATGTATGAACTTTTCAATTCGAAAAACACACCAAAAATAGTTGAGGCTCTTAAAGAAAGTCGAATAGTTGGTAAAGACTACACTGTAAACCCAAATGATCCTGAGGAAGTATATTTTCAATATAAATATTCTTATTCAGGAAAATACCCACAAATACCTGTTGGTATTTTCCCCTTTGCAGGGGCAACCAAACAAAGAGTTATGCTGATTGTAAATGATAAAGATGCTCCTCAATGGTCAAAAATTGGTGATGGCATTACAAGACAATATATTACACCTGGATCTTCGATTGAGAAGAGTCTAACTTGTTTAACTATAATTAATATTGACAAATTAAAAGCAAGGGGAGAGAAAGATATTTTTATTACTGCCGGAATAACAACAGAAATTTGTCAGCAATCAATTAAAGCAATTACTATTATTAATGGTCAAATAGCTTCTTCTGACTCAACCGAAGACATCGTTGCGCAAGAAGGCGTATGTAATACTCTGGGAACAGCTAGCTTATTAAAAATAATTGGCTATAATTGGAATGATGCTAATGAATGGCTTGCTTCTTCATATGTAGGCAATATTCCCGGAGCACCTGAACCTCTGAAAAATTTTCAGTTAACTGAATCTGTTTATAATTTATTACCAAATAATGGTTTACTTGCAAAATAATACTTTTGCCATTAAGTTTAGGGTGATCGACAGGACTGATGGGACCTATACCCAAAATACTCCAATTTGAAACTTTTAACCACAATTTTGGGTTCAAAATATTTAACAAGTCCGCTATTGGCGGACGAGTTAAATTAGTTTATGTTAAAATATCCTAATGATTATTACAAAAACTGAACCCTTTACCAAATATCAAAAACTAATTGTTGAGTCCCTTGCTATGGATTTAAAAAGAGTAGCTTTGGGACTTTATCGAGGGTCAAATATTATGGCAGATAGGTTCAAAGAAGAAGCTCTAAAAAGAAGCCAAGAATTAGAAATCAAAACTCGAGTGATTATTTAAAGAAGCTCATTCAGGCTGTGAGGTCTGTACTCATAAGTAACAAGGACAGAACGTGTGAGGATGTTCTAATGTACAGTACCCTCTTCCAAAACTACGCTTTGCAGAAAATGGGATCCACTAACGAACAACGTTAGAACATACATTGTAATTATTTAAAAACTTCTTTTTTATCAATCCCTGCTTGTTTAAGGATTGACAACAATGTTCCTGGTTTTAAATCTTTATTATGAATTGGAAGTGTAACTCTTTTTGTATTATCTAAATTGTGGTGCAATATCATGTGACTTCCACTCTGTCTGCTAATGTAAAACCCTTTACTTTTGAGAAATTTGAGTATATTTTGGGGAGTTATGGAAGACATAACTTAATAAATCAATGGGTTTGAAACTGATACCTGTCCTACAAATATATTTGAATTTCTTATTGGAATTTCTTCACCATCTGCATTCAAATCCTCTACAAATAATTTAATAGCATCTGTAATGTTTTCTTTTGCCAGTTCAAAGGAATCTCCTTCGCTTATACACCCAGGCAAAGAAGGCACCGTAACGGTATAACCTTTATCAGGCTGCTCCTCAAAAATTACATCATATTCCAAGACTTTCTGCTTCATATACCAAATATTATACTGCTCTTATATCTATTTCTCAATATACATTAGGGGTGACTTAATGCACGATTATCGAACCTTTTTTATTCTCTGTAAACCTCAGGAATTGGAAATATATAAACAGATATTAGTTACATAAAGTGCTCTAAAAGAACAAATATTTAACTTAAGATGTAAACTTGAGTTGAATAAGTTTATACTAAATATATGAAGATTTTAATTGCTTTAATTATTATTGGAATTATCACTGTTGGTGTGTGGGATTTACGTGATGGCTCATTTGATACTTTCTCATTACTCTCAGTAAATAAGTATGGATCTTTTTTATCACAGGTAAATGTAAAAGATTTACCATTTAAAGTTTTAACTCCTTCATATATACCCTCAGACTTTAAATTTTTAAAAGAAGACTCAGTAAAAATAGTTCAGGGCAATATAGGGATCCCTCAAGTTAATTATCTGTTTGAAACTTCTGATGGTAAAAATGGAATTGCATTAAGACAAATGGATAAAGTACGTTATCAAGAAAAAATATCAGAAAAACAAAACATGGAAAATTTCCAAACAATAGAACAAAATGGCAAGATAATATACATAAAAATACCTGTTAATCAAGTTAGAAGTATTTTTGGAGACTTGCAATATATTGCCTCCTTGCGTACCACTAATGATGATTCATTTATTGAACTAAATTATTCCGGTACAACACCACCTTCAAAAGAAGAACTTATAAAAATACTTCTTTCTTTTAAATAAACAATTGCGGGTCCACTAACGAACTACGTTAGAACCTATTTTCTCTACCCAAATTGTATTTGATCTAAAAAATATATATTGTAAATTTCACAAATATTCTTTAATATAAATTTATGGATGAAGCAAAATTCAAGAAAATTCTTGTAGAAAATCTCAAACCCATTATTGATAGGCTTGATAAATCAGAAACAGGTTTGCAGGGAATTATAGCTAGGCTTGATGATTCTGATACTGGACTACAAAGAATTAATGATAGGCTAGATGCAAACACAGCATCTTTGATGACTATTGAACAGGAAATTGGCGTTTATGAACTACTCCGCAGTAAAACTGACGGAGTATCCTGCGGAGAGTTCTTCTGTGAACCATTCATCTCGCCAAGGCGAGTATTCTGGTTCAAGAATAAAGAAATGTCTCAGGTAAATGGAGATAATATTAAGAAATTGGATAGAAGACTGGATACAGCTGAAGAAGAATTAGCAATCAACCCTCCTCCAGAATTAGTTCTTGTAGCTTAAAACCTATTTGGGTGACGTACCGGACTCGAACCGGCAACCTTCTGCGCCACAGGCAGACGCTCTAACCAATTGAGCTAACATCACCATATAACTTCAAGACTTCCTTTGCCCATTGTACAAGATCTTCAACTCTTGCACCAGTGGGTTGTACTTTTGCCCAAAGTTCTAAGTTTTCAATTCTATTATCATTTTTTATACCGTTTTTATGATGAACACTTTCAGTAGGTAATAAGTATCTGCCTAATTTCTGTTCAAATACAAGACGGTGTTCAAACACTCTTCCGGTTTTATCAGCATATGGATGGGCTTTATAATAAACATATAAATAACCACCTTTACTCACATGTTTTTTTTGAGAGTAGGGATATTGCCTGCTTTGAGAATAACACTTTTGACAAATTTTTGATTTTCTTTGTCTTAATTCTCCGCAAATACTACATGGTCTCTTGTTTAGTAAATTTCTACACTTTGGACAATTTACATGTCTACTAGACGATTTATATTTTTTCTTACACCTTTTACACTCATCCACACGTTCAGTTTATCAATTTGTGGATACTATGTCAATCAAATATTTGAATATTCCCGCAACATCTGCCACCACAAAATAGCACCCATACTATTTATTCTTCCCACGAAAAAACTCCCTTGCGGGAGCTTTTTCGAGTACTTATAGATCTTGCGACCTGTAAGTAAAATACTTATTAATCTTTCGACCAACAAGCAACTCAATAACCTTACGATTACTAAGTGAATGTATATTACCATGCAAACAAGAGCATGTCAACCCCCCAGTTTAAGGAGAAAAAGGAGTGAGATTCCAAAACTCTTGTGGATGCAAAATGGCTGAGAAGAAATCCGGTTCCAATGTACCAAAATCCAAATTATTAATACCTGACTTTAGCTCTGCCTTAATTGTTTTAGGCTGATAAAAACGTTTCTGCAAAGTAAAATCAAAATTATGATCCGGAAGTAGAAACCTTGCCTCAACAGGTCCTGAATTACCATAAGTATCCAGATTAACATTTAAGGATGCAGTTAAAACATCAGAAATAATTGACAATAAATATTTACCTGCTGAATTTTCCTTCCACTTCAAGTTAGAATTAATAAGTAAAATAACCGGAGATTTAACTTGCACCTCATATTCTAAAGGTTTTTGATCTAAAGGTTTTCCATTGTTAAATAATTGCAATACAACTTTATATGTTCCGGAAATTGGTGCCTTAAAATTAAGATTAAAATCACCCTCCTGACTCGGCTCAACTTTATTGACTAGCTTTACAGAATTAATCCCTAAATCCTTTGCGCCCTCCAACGCCCGAAGTTCAAAAGATCCATCTTCATTCCAAATTGACTGACCGGTATTTTTAAAAATAAAAGGAACGGTGTAATTTTCCCCGGAAACAATAGCAGGATAAATACCTCCTTTAATGAGTTCGGCTTTAATCTCCTGCACAGGCCGCCCTTCAATTTTTGGTAAATTTACAATTGTTTGATAATGAGGATAAAATTCATTACTCTTTGATTTGCGGAAAGAAAAATGTTCAAACAACTCCTCCTGATAATTTAATAAAAACGGAGTTATAGCAACAATCGAAGTATTATTCCAGGCATTTTGAAAGGCTTGTTGAAAGTAAGAACTTAAAGTATCTGAAGAAAGTAACCATTTTTCAGGAGTTTCTCCTTCAGCATGTTTCCAGCCTGTTTCTGTAATAAAAACCGGTAAATTTTTAGTAAGTCCTAACTTTTTAAGAATCTGCAGTTCCCATTCAAAAGTTTTGACAGTCCCACGTCCGGAAGCATCCGGTGACCCTGAAAAATTAGGATTAGGATAAGAATGAGAAACCCAACCATCTAATTTATTAAAAATACCGGGCACTTCCTCTTCCATTTCCATTAGAAAACTTACTTCATCCTGATAATTTGGTGGTTTTTGGGGAGTGGAGGCATCAAACCCTGCATTTAATACAAAGAAATCAGGATTTTTCTTTTTTAAAGCAGTGATGGTTTTATCTAAAACTTGGGCATAAGATTTAGCATCAACTTTACCAGCCCACTCAGTCCCATGGTTTGGTTCATTGTAAATTACCACATATCTATTTTTAGTCGGCCAAATTAAATTATTTAAAAAATCAGCCCAAGCTATCTCTTCTCCTTCATAAGGTTTTTTCCATCCGGCAGCTGCCGGATCTGTTGCCAGTCTTACAATTGGAATTAAGTGCCGGCGTCTTAAATCATCAAAAAATTTCTGCCAACGATCTTTATCTCTGTTTTTACTTTCTACCAAAACTGTCACATAGCCCCAATCACCACCGGAAGAATTAACCAATGTTGCAGCAGGGGAGGCCTCATCGCTATTTGCTCCAATAATATGAATACCAAATTTATTATTAGGAACAGATAATGGATCAGAGATGGCATAAACTGATTTGGGTAAGAATAAAGCGAAAAGAATAAAGAATAAAGGTGTTAAAAGCTTAATTCTAAATTCTTGATTCATAATTCTGACTACTTGACCTTTGGGTTTTCTTTGGTATATATTCATAGTATGGTAGAAATTTTAGAACCTATTAATGTCTGGGTCTTTTTTAAACAAAATATAATTCAGCCTTATTTATTTTTTTGGAACAGTAGGCAAATTAAAGTTGATAAAATTAACCTCGTTCACACCAGTAAAAATGGTTCTTCGTTATTTTACCATTTTTCTATTTCTTCCGGTGATAATTTCTACCAGTTAAGATTAGATACTTCCAAATTAAAATGGTTTTTAGAGGCAGTAGGGGAAGAGTAATTTTAAATTTTAAAGCTCAAATTTTTAATGAATTTTAAAATTAAAAATTTAAAATTTGAATTTATGAACACTATCTTACATATTGATATGAACTCATTTTTTGCCTCTGTAGAACAACAGGCAAATCCCAAACTTCGGGGAAAACCAATTGGGGTAACAGGAGGAGATAGGGAAACAAGAACTGTTTTATGTACAGCATCATATGAGGCAAAAAAAATGGGAGTAAAAACCGGAATGCAAATCTGGGAGGCAAAAAAGATTTGTCCTGACTTAATTATTATTCAAAGTAACCATGATAAATATTTATCAGTTACCACAAAGTTTTTGAATATTTTCAAAGATTATACAGATAAGCTGGAAGTTTTCTCCATAGATGAAGCTTTTTTAGAGGTTACTTCTCCTGTCATTGCGAGGTCGCCTTGGCAACCGTGGCAATCTCACACCACAAAAGATTGCTTCGTCGTTAACACTCCTCGCAATGACATAATGATTGCCCAAGAAATTAAACAGCGTTTAAAAGATGAAATCGGGGAGTGTATTACATGTTCTATTGGAATTTCTTATAACAAGTTGATGGCAAAACTGGCTGGATCTTTAAAAAAACCAGATGGACTGGTGATTATTCCTGATCAGAAAGAAGCTATAAAAGTTTTGGATAAAATAGAACTGGATGATATTTGTGGAATTGGACCTGCAACCAAAAAAAGATTATTTAATATGGGAATTACCGATTTTAGAACTTTAAGAAAAGTACCAAAAAGTTGTTTAGTTTCTTCTTTTAAAAGTTATGGGGAAATTTTATACAACATGGCAAGGGGAATAGATCATAGTCCAATTAAAACTTTTTTCGAAAAAGATGAGGTAAAATCAATCGGGCACAGACTTACTATTGATCATGATACTTCTGATCTTTTGGAAATTAAACAAATTTTATTAAAACTTTGTGAGTTGGTAGGGAATAGATTAAGAGCTAAAAAATTATCTGCCAAAACTATCCATTGTTGGTATCGTAATGCCTTATCTAGCTCTGTCATTCCTGCGAAAGCAGGAATCCAGAATGCCTGGATCCCTGGTCAAGCCAGG
Organism: Candidatus Daviesbacteria bacterium; assembly: GCA_030648645.1. GTDB lineage: Bacteria > Patescibacteriota > Microgenomatia > Daviesbacterales > UBA10151 > JAUSHL01. The sequence goes on along the minus strand of JAUSHL010000017.1, from coordinate 19,573 downwards.
GATGACAAGATAAATTTTACAGGCAATAACATGCAAATAACCATTTTACCTACCAGTGATGGATTACAAATTTTTAAAACAGCTTGGGAAATTTTCCAATCCATCTGGAATGAGGACAAGATCAGAATGATAGGTATTTCCGTTTCCAACCTAAAACCTGACTACTTTGCAACTTTAAGTTTATTACCGGAGACGAGGAAACAAGAAACGATGCAAAAAGCTATTGATAAAATAAATAATAAATATGGTGATTTTACTCTGCAAAGAGCAGTTCTCTTAAAATCTACTCCCATCAAAAGAACCCCCAACCCCTTTCTCTCTGACAGAAGGTTTAAGATTTGATATAATTGACGGATTGCGGGTGTAATTCATCGGTAGAATGTCACTTTTCCAAAGTGAACGCAAGGGGTCCGACTCCCCTCACCCGCTCTCGAACAAAAAACTGGTTCTTGTGACCAGTTTTTCTGTTAGATAGGGTAGGGATTAGGAGAATCTCTCCAAGGGGTTCAATAATTTCGAGTCTTCGAGAAATTACAGGATCGTTTTGATGAAGTCAAAAGGTAGCCCTACTCCCCTCACCCGCTCCAGAGGGAATGATATGCTTATCAAAGCCCTGAATAGCCTTATACAAAGGGCTAATATTTGGTAGATATTATTTTTTCCTATACCGAATACCTGATCCTTCCCCAATGCGCTCAACTTTTTTCATATTAAGAAGCTTATTTAAGACTTGGTTTACAGTTATCCGGGCAATACGGACATTTTTGACAATATCATTAGGAGAAGCATCACCAACCTCCTGCAAATATTGCCATACTGCCAGTTGCTTTGGTGATAATAGAACTTCAATATTCTCCTCTGTTATTAAATTTATAGCCATTTGTGACTGAGTCAACAGTATAGTTAAGAAAAAACTAAGCCACGCCGTAATATCCTCATTTTTAGACTTAAAAGTCTTTTGGCTTGTTCTTAGAGCCATATAATATTCGGGTTTATTGTCCTCAATCAGTTTCTCATGAGATATATAGGGCATATACAAGTAGCCCTCTTTAAGTAAAAGCATATTGGTCAAAATTCTGGATAATCTTCCGTTACCATCCTTAAAAGGATGAATGTTTAGAAATTCAACTATAAAATTACCAATTATAAGCAAAGGGTGATATTTTTTATCACTTAATGCCTTCTTAGTCCAGTCAACCAGTTCATTCATTTCTTTGGGAGTAAGATAAGACAGCGTTGTATCAAAAATTACCCCAATAGCTCTGCCTTTGCCATCCACCATCTGGACTTTATTATCTGCGTTTTTATAATTGCCCCTATGAAGGACATCTTTTTCAGTATATTTAAGAAGTTCCTTATGCAGGTGTTTAATACTACCTTCTGTAAAACCTAAATCTTCCCAGGAATTAAAAATATTTTGCAATAATTCAAAATAACCCCTGACTTCTTCCTTTTCCCGGTTAGTAAACTTTTCTATGGCGATGCCGCGCATCAGATCGTCAACAGCTTCATCAGAAAGATTAGCTCCTTCGATACGGGTTGAAGCTCCGGTAGAGGTTATTAACACAGATCTTTTAAGCCTGCTTAGAAATTGAGGACTTAAATTCGTACCTTGGATCCATCTTCCTTTGAGCTCCTCAATCTGAGTTACTTTTGACCAAATTTCATTAGGAATCTGACTTAATCTTTTATCAAAACGTGTTATATGAGTCATGTATATGATTATATATGGTTATATAGGGGAAGTCAAGCATTTTCGTTTCCTTTTTCTTCTTCAGCAACTTGATACATCTCCATGAATTTAATAAAATGAGTTAGCATTTCATTGAAAAGGGGTTTGATATAAAATGCGTCTCCCGCTCACAGCAAGATTGTTAGCCTCATTTTGAGTCCGCCTACTCGATAATCAAATCTTTCTTAGCCACAAAATAAGTTCGACTATACTTACCAGTTATAATTAATATTTGAAATTTATGAAAATATAATTATTATAGATATATTGTACACTACAGTTGTTATGAATAAATATCATCAAGAAATTTTAGAGGAAATACAAAAAGTAGAGGCTACAAATCCTAAAAATGGTGGGTACTTTGATCTTCAAAAATATATGGGTACTCCCAAATCTATTTACAATATTTCAAATTTTCAAACAAGAGAAATCGTTAAAGGATGGGTTAAAAAACATCAAGACATCCCATTGGATGAGTTATTAATACTGCTTGACTCATTATTTACTGGACAGTCACACAACGAAAGAAGTATAGGAGGGAAATTTTTAGATTATCTTCCCAATCAAAGATGTCAGATTAATCCACTATATTTGGATAAATGGTTAACTGGGGCACAAGGTTGGGGAGAAGTTGATTCTTTGTGTCAAAGTAGTTTTAATGCCAAAGAAATTCTTGCTAATTGGAAAGAATGGGAAAAATTACTCACGAAATTAGTTAAAGATTCTGATATTCACAAGAGAAGGGCTAGCCTTGTTCTTTTGACTAAACCAGCTAAACAATCAGATGATTCAAGGTTAGTAAAAATAGCCTTTGAGAATATTGAGAAGTTAAAGGAGGAACGAGATATTTTAATTACTAAAGCAATCTCTTGGTTGCTTAGAGATTTAATTAAAAACCATAAAGATCAGGTGGCTAATTACTTGGATCAAAATTCAGCTACATTGCCTAAAATAGCTATTAGAGAAACGAAGCGTAAACTACTCACAGGGAAAAAATAAGGGCTAATTTTATCTACTTAAAGCCCACTTATCAGCCCAACTTTTAGGTATTGGTAAATTACAAGCATAAATAAAATTTATAAGTTGCCCTTGATGGTGCGATTCATGCTCCACCAGAACCATATAATTAGTTAGCGGACTTGTTCTGTCCTCAAATTTATGAAGCAGATCAACCCCTACCAAGGCATTAAATAATTTCTTATCTGCCTCCTCCATGTGTTTCTTTATATTTTCAATGGTTATCTCGCTCTCATTATCTAAACTGGAAGCAAACCCTACCCAAGTTCCCTTTGTAATTACGGGAATATTACTTTCCTGAGCTCCGATCATACAGTTAAATTGGTATTTTATATCTTGTGATTCGGGAAATGGGAGTTTTTTGTTCAGATCTTCTTCTTTTAGATCGTTGAGGAGATCGTAAGTCATACCTCTGAGTTGCTGCCAATGTTCTTTAACCTGTTGCAACAGAATATCATTCATAATCTAATTCTAATTATCAACCTCCGTTACTTTATTTTCAAGATAGGAAAAAATTTTCTCCCAAGTGATTTTTTAAGAGTTCCAGTTGAAAAGCTAGTAATTTTGCCTCTTCGGAGTTGTCATTAAACAAATCTAGAAGTACGCCTGAAATTCCCTCACCCGCTCCAAGAGGTATTTAGATTGCTAGAACAATTTAAACTAATTATATATTAAAAATAGTTTATCCTTAGTAAAAAGAGTGTTTATTTTTACCGCTATCTAATTAGACCTGAATAGTATATAGTAACGAATAAGAAGGCTTAATAGTTATTTTATAACTCAAATTTACTTCCTGCTACAGGTTCTGTTCAATTTTTTAAAACATATGATTGCATATTTTATTTTAGTACACAGGTATCCTAACCAGTTCAAAAGGCTTTTTAGGTCAATATACGACCCTAAGAATCATTACTTGGTGCATGTAGATAAGAGAGCTAGTAGAGATTTATACAAAGAAGTCTTGAATTTTCTAGCAGACTTTCCTAACTCTCAACTACTAAAGAGTCAGAATGTAGTTTGGGGTGGATATAGTATGGTTGATGTTGAATTAAGAGGCATCAAAAAGTTATTAAAGATAAGTGCTAAATGGGATTTTTTTATTAACCTTAGTGGACAGGATTTTCCGCTAAAGCCACAGTCGTTTATACGGGATTTTCTTAGCCAAAATATAGGAAAAAGCTATTTATTGGTTGCTGATCAAGCAAAAGAGCGGCCCATTACTTTAAATCGCATCAATAATTATTTTTCTGAATCAGATAATGGATTTTTAGGTACCCCATTTAAAAGACTTTTTCTTCCAAAGATGACACCATATATTGGAGGTCAGTGGAAAATCTTGAGTAGAGATTGCTGTGAATTTATAGTCTCAAGTCCTAAGGTAGCAAAATTTAGAAAATTCTATAGAAATACTCTTATACCAGACGAGGGATTCTTTCAAACGGTCTTAATGAACACTAATTACACAGGAAAAATCATAAATAATGATAAAAGAGCAATTGTATGGATACCAGATGTGGATTCCAGGTCTTACTCTAAAAAAAATACAGCAAGTAGTACGGAATCTTTAATCGCAAGCGGAAAAATTAAATTACGTCCGAAAACCTTTATAACAAAAGATTTTCCATCCCTGTTGGCAAGTAATGCATTTTTTGCCCGTAAATTTGATGAAAATATTGATTCAACAATTCTTGATTTACTAGAGTCTAATCTTCAAATTCCTAAATCTAGGTTATTTCGTAGACAACCAGAAATAGAATTAGGAATAAGTCAAATACTATTGCTAACTATACCTAATTGAAAAGCTAGTAATTTAGCCTCCTCAGAGCTATCACTAAATAGGTTTTGGAGTCCGACCCTAATACCGACTCCCGCTCATAGTAAGATTGTAGCTTCATTTTTAATCCGCCTTTTTAATATTTAAGTTTTTCTTAGCCGTGATATAGGTTCGACTCTCCTTACTAGGACAAATTAAAAAACTCACCTAAATCTCGAAATATTCTTAGAATTACGTGTAAAATTTAATTATTATGTCTCAAGAGAAAATTTTTACCAAAATAATAGGTTCAAACACATTGCCTAGAGTCAGCTAATCTTCTGATCACTGGTATTCAATGGGTTGTTCTGAACAGTTTTAGAACCTATCTTATTTTTATCCTTCTGATTAAATCTTATAAGGAATGAGTTTTCTATTCTGGATATAATACATTTTCTTTACTCCTAATTTTTTGAGGAAAAAAATAGTTTGTTCAAAATTTAATGCTATTTTTTCAGGCCTGTGTGCATCACTCCCTAAGACTAAAGGGATATTATTTTTTAGACATAACTTTATCATTTCAACACCTGGGTTCATCCGACTGACTTCGACTGTATGCACATTTGGATCAAGTAGATAATCCGTATTAACGTCCACAGCAACTTGATATTCAGCTAAAAGTTTGACAATGGTTTCAATCCGTTGACGATAATCAGAGAATTTCTTATCTATGTAATATTTTATTAGCTCAGGATGTGCGATGATGTCAAATAATTTAGATTTAATAGCCTCTTCAATTGAATTAAAGTATTCATTTATTAACCAATCTTCTCCCTGAGTTTTATAGTCAGTAAAATACTTCAAAGGTTGGCCGAGAAAGTGTGTTGATCCCATGATAAAATCAAATTCATAGCCTTTTTTTTGATCGGTACTTGATTTTCCTTTAAAGACTTTTTCTTCTATAGCTGCTTTTATTTTTTTATTTATTCCAGGTAGAAAATCTATTTCAACTCCAACTAAAATGTTAATTTTGTCTTTGAATTCTTCCTTGGCTTTTTGAGCAGCGGTATAATAAAGCTGAAAATTTTCCGATACTGTGCCTTTAACTTCATTCCCATTTATCGTCGGCCAACCAGTATCAGAGAAATAGTTATAATGAAAATGTTCGGAAAAGCCAACGCCCTGAATATTCTTTTTTATTGCCCCTAAAATAACTCTGTATACTTCTGAGTCTCCATGAGAGTAATGGGTATGTACATGTGAATCAAATATCATAAATTATCTTGAATATTTTTTAGTTTAAAACATTTTCGTATATATGTCGAGATAAACAAGGACTTATCCTTTTGTGACGATTCTTTACTAATGATTAATTTAACTCTATTTCAAAGTTGTCGTCTTATGGTTAGTTTTTCGGCATAAGAAACATAGTTAGGAGGGTCTGCATTAAAAACATTTTTTTGTTCATTAATGAATTGTAACACCGAAGCGCTTATCTCCTTCGGATCTTTGTTATCAGTATCGCACAATAAATAATAATGATCTGGTAAAAAATCCCCAAAGAGCTTAAAGGCGTAATCAATATCAGACCTTACATTTTCATCTTGTAAAAATTTAATAATAGGACCTTTTCCTTTTTGACGATCAATAGCCCTTCGAGCTTCAATAGTACTACGAGATGCCGTGAGATGAATCATTCCCTTTGGAACTATTATAGTTTTATCATCTAAAGCTTGCTGAAAAGCCTCGGCCATACCAATTGCACTTCCTAGAGATCCATTTTTTTGAGCAGCATATTCAAATGCAATACAACTTATAAGTCCACGGTCAAAGAACACGTACTTTATCATTTTTTTTGCCAGGAAGTTAGCTAGAAAATCTGACCTTCTTTGTTCCAATTCAATTATTCTTCTAATAGCTTTCCCCAAATCTGCTATTGATTCTCTTGGAAAAGGGACAAACTCACCAACGGTTGAATACTCCGGTATTATAACTATTTCTTGGCTTTCTTCATCTTGCGGTCCTCTAAATATATCAAGACATGATGTCTTGCCAACGTATGACTCACCTTCTAAAGCATTTCCAACTATCATCTTTATTGATTTTGATACTAAATTATTAAATTAATTACTTAGGTATTTATAAATATAATTTAAATTGTCCCCTTGCCTAACCCAGTTTATTTTTTGTTGTTTAATTTTGTATAAATTTTCTGTAAATTGACTTAATGTATTATAACCATCTTGTTTTACTTTTTGTTTGTTTTCAAATAATGTCGCTAGGTCATTTAAAGAGATATCTCTAGATTTTATTATTTTAGCAGAGTCATATACATCTCTTTCGGTATCCCGATCAATCATACAACATAGTTTTTCAGCTAAAATATCAATCAATGAATGTATTACACAGGGCGTGATTCCCTCAAGCATGACTTCTTCATACTGACAATTTTCCGATGCAGCTAAGTATGAGTCTATCGTAAGAATAGTATAGTTGTTACTATCTAAGATGCATATTTTAACGTCATCAATTACTTTAGCTTTGTAAAAAATGCCTAATGGTTTAGTGATCTCTTGTTGAAATCTTCTTAAATCGATAAGGGTTTCAACCGAAAAATCTAAATCATTAGAGAATTTTCGATTGATCTTATAAAACAACGATAAGGCAGTACCGCCTTCTAAATGGATATGATTAGAAAGAGTTTTATTTTTATAAAAATTATGCAAATAAGTCAATGCAATCATAATCTAGTTAATATTTTTGATAAAGTTTGATCATATGTTAATTTTTCTTGCAATATAGGCTTGTTTGCTAAATGTTTGGAGATTGTATCATATAAGCAATGAAGTAAAATCTGGAATTCAATAAATAGTGGAAAATTTAATGGGTGGGGATAATACTTTAGAAGCATTGACTGTTGCTCATCATTAAGATGCATTAAATGAATTGCCTGTGAAAGATCAGATAAGCCAACGTCTATCCGACAATCAGTCCAATCAACTATTACAATTTTTTTCTTGGGTGTAACGATAACATTTTGAGGGCTCACATCCCCGTGAATCAAAGTCATTTTGTGATTGATATTTCTTATCTTATTTTCTAACTTATTGGATATAAAGAAAATCAAATTATAGTCAATGCCTAATTTTAATAGATCACTTTTCCTCATGCCAGCCACAACAAGCTCTAAAACATTAATTGGCTTATATCGCTTTTCTATTCTTATAGTTTTCTCAATTGCATCTTCATAATTATTGCAATTTAAATAGTTATGCAATTTAAGCAAGGTTTTAGATAGAGAGATAAGCATTACTGGAGTGATTGATATAAGTTCAGAAAATGTTTTTCCCTGAATCATTTGTTCTAAGAAACCAGTATCTTTATAATTAATACATTTTGGGACATGCCCTGTTTTTGATAGCTTATTCTGAATTATGAATTCCTTATACTGGATGTTTTTTGATTTAACTGCTTTATGGTACCATTCTTCTCCATTGAAATTAATGATTTTATTTATATGAGGGTAATCAGTGTATATATTTTGCATATATCTTCAAGGAATGGTGTTCATTAGGTTAATATACCAATCATGATATGAAACTCCAGTGATTTGTTCAGTATTTTCTAATCCTCTACGAATCCCTTCTTTCCATAAATAAATACGTTGCTCAATTGGTAAACAAAAAATTTCTGATGGTATTCCTAAAGTAGATTTATTATTAATAATACATTCAAATTCTCTCACTGCATAAGTATGTGCATATTTTGGATTGACTTTGAGATAAAAAGATAAAAAGTTCCCAACCCTATTAATTACAAAATCTTTTGAAGGAACGCGACAGCCACTTAACGAAGATTGCCAAGAGGCTTTTTCGATCTGGTTGAGAGTAATTTCTACCCCTTCAAACATCAATTGTTTTTCATTTTCTGGAAGGACTTTTCGATTAGAACCCCACTGAATATGTGTAGCACTAATGAAAATATTGGGTAAATAATACATTGAGTAGCCTGACAAAGCTAATGATCGAGATATTTCTAAATGTTCTGAATAATCATTTGACCAATAAGATAGATCCAAAAAGTTGCCTGCACTTAGAAAAGCCTTTTTACTATTTAGCGATACACCTGTAAAAGTTTGTATTGGAAAAGGGTCAGAAATTATTATTTTACCATCGTAAACTTTTTTATCAAAATTATGATAGAACCACGCTTGTTCATATTCAATTTTACCGACTTTTGATCTATCTATTCGCCCTTTAAAGCTAGTACGCATTTCTAAGACTGGGAGCGCCAAAACACTTATGCGATTATCGCAATTAGCTAAGTTTAACCAAGTAGATAATGAGCCTCCAATAAAATCTTTTCTAAACAAACAGTCATCATCCCCCATAAAGAACAGGTCATTATTTAATAATCCTATGCCCTCTCTACGTCTATACGAACATCCTTTCTTGGTTGAATGATATATTGCCTTGATATTAATTATATTTCTTTTAGCCAGCCAATCAATATTTTCCTTAGTAAAATCACTTGAACCATCGCTTATTACCAACCACTCAGTTATTTTTGAAGATAAATGGTTTGCGAGGAGTGTTTCGAAAGCCCATGTTAATGGATTTTGAGTAAAATCAGAATTTGGACACCGATTATGTGTCACAAACAGAAAGCTTGCATTAGGAATATTTATATTGAAAATCTTATTTTTATCATATTCTTTGAGACTCTTAGGGTGTAATCTATTTTTCATATTTTTTGTTTCAAAGGATGGAGCTCACTTATTAGATTTTGAAATTCTGATACGGTCATGTCAAATCTAATTAGAATGCGAGGACGCAAGCTTGATCCATCATCCAAAAAGTTATCGCATGTACTTATGATTTGGTAAATTTTATTTTTATTATTAATCGATAAGACGTCATCATTATAACATCCATGTGGCAAGACAAATTCTGACACCTTTCCAATGATATTTATAAGTATTTTTTTAGATTCACACATTTGGAATAGAATTTCTTGTGAAGTCAAGATTTTTGTATGACCAAATGGGGCTGTTTTGTAAATTCCACCCTTGGGTGTTGGCTGAGTAGTCTGACCAATATAAAAAGCTAGAGCTGAATGTGAAACACTGTGAGATGATATCTTCACACCACGTCTTTTAAGAAAAATTAGATCTTTTGCTGACAAAAAACCCTCTTTATTTATATTGTCAGTTGGAATAGCTAATACACAATTTGACAATTCTTTGTCAGGAATATGTTGTAAAGCTACTGATACAAAGCTATCATCACCATCATCGAAATATAATCGATAACTGTCAAAACTGCAATTTTGGTTTGAACTCAATTTTCTAACCAAATTAACAATCTCTATAAACTGATTAACATTTAATTCATAAATATTTCGAATGTCCTTGTCGTTTTCTACAAGACGATGAAATATTAGATTAAGATACATATTTTAATATTTTATAGTTAACGTTCAGTCTTATTTTTATCGACTTTTGTTCCAGCCAGATTAGCCTTTATTCTGAAGAATACTGATCTTACTGGTCCAATACCCCAAATAATATACGAGAGTGGTATCGCAATCAATAATCCTTTTTCGAACTTGATTGGAAAAATCGTTTTTCCAATAGTTTGGGGGTTATTGCTAATAAATTCAATAGTTATCCAATAAATAAAAATTGTGTGAAATAAAAATATTCCAGCAGCAAAAAACGATAACAAATAATGTCTCCAAAATAATGGAGTAAAAATTAAAAAAACCCATATCCATGGTGAAAGAAACCACAGCATTGCTCGGATAGAATTAACTATTGCCCATAATAATGCCTTTGTTTTAGAAGTATTATAATTTTGAACAGCATGGTTGTAATACGAAAAATAGTCCATAGCTCCATAAAACCAAGTTGTGTATTGTGTAATTACACTCTTAATTGTCGTAGGCGATTCAGAATTTTCTAGGATTGGGATAAGACATATTTTTTTACCGGCGAGAGAGAGAAAATATCCAAGCGGTAAATCTTCATTCGTAAATATTTCCGGAAATCCCCCAACATCAAATAAGACGTCTAATCTTATGCATGTACCATGCCCAACCACATGCGCTGACTCATAAATACTACGTATTCCTCCTTTGTATTGCCTATTAATCCTACTCATTTCATGAATTAATGTCCAACGACTTTGAGCGAGAGCGATACACTTTAATATCGATCCCCGCAAATTCGAAGAAAAGGAAAAATAATTCTCAAGAAACAGAGAGGATTGCATTAACACAGTTTCACCAGATGATATCTTTTCAAAGAATTTATCCAAAACCCTATTTTCGACCACAGAGTCAGCATTATAAATTAGTACATAAGTCGACTCTGTATTGTGCGTTTTTAGTAATTCTTTGCTTGCATAATTAAGTTGATGGGACATTAATCCGTCGACATAGGGATAATGTATACGTCGGACGTGCTTGCAACGTACTTTTTCATTTTTTATATAATCATCAATTAACTCAGCTGTATTTTTTAAATTTTTATATGTATTAAGGATATGGTCCCAATAATCATTATAATTATCAAATCTATTTTTTTCTTTATACAGCTTTATTGCTAAACTATGTGGGAAAAAACCAACGAAGTGTTCTACGAAATTATCTAAATTGGCAGTAGTATTTATTTTATGCTTGAGTGCGTTAAGATCTTTGAGTTTTGTTACTTTTTCGTATCCTTCCCTTTGAGTTGTTATATATACCAACTCATAATTACCTTTTAAGCGCGTGAATAGATTTAGATTTTTAATTATTATTTCTTGCTCCCTTAATACTGGAATAAGAATAATAATTTTATTTCCTTTTTTAGCACAATCAGTTCTGTCTTTACCTATATTTGACTTATTGTTTAAGAAAATAAAAGAGGCTAAAAGGTTTTTAAGATCAATAAACGAATATAAAATTACAGAAACAAAAATTAGAATATATATTTTCATAAAATGGCCAAATATTTTTCCAAGCTTTTTAATCTGCAAATCAACATAAATACAATTCCTTAACTCGCTTTCTGACTATTTTATGTAACATTACGGGATATATTAATACAACTTAGTGATTGAATCAAGCACGTTTACAAGTGATATTTTTATTAGTCTTGAAAAGGGTATAAAGCCTCAATAACAGCTCTTAGTTAGAATTCTAATCTTAGAAGGTAATATAAAAAATGTATCAACTAAAAACACTTGAATATTCTTTCAAAACAATGAAAATTAAATAAATTAAAATAACTAAATCCTTTATAATGTTATAAGATATACATAAAGATGTATCGTATCCTGGGCAAATGCTAATAGGAAAATATCGTGAACTGGAACTTTCCTTTGCTCAACTACTGGTTTAATAAATTTGTCTTGGTAATCTCGAGACACAGATTCTAACTATCCTAGTAAAGTTTTAATTCTTGTATCTATATCCATCAAGCATATCTTACTTATTGTAGAGAAGTGAATCAATACTGAAGTATCAAAAATGCGACTTAGTTATAGGCAATATATCTGTTTACTGGTAAAATACCTAAAATTTGTTTTACAGTATCGAAGGTTAACTCTATTGGTTGATAAGATTTTACCAGTCATAGGTTCTAAACACATTGCCCAGAGCCAGATTGAAAGCTACTTTGGTTTTTAAGAAGTTCCAGTTGAACTGTATTGCCTCATGGATAAATCACCTTTTACGCCATTCGTTGACTCATGAAAGAATCACCCTTTTAATGGTGTTGGTTTTAGTCTTTTTAAAACCATATCAATTTTTTCTTTAAGACCTACAAGACTTAAGGTTTTATACTGAACTCTCAATTTATTCTTAACCTCAGTTGATACATCTTTTGCTCTTAATATTCTCCTGTAGGGAGTAGTTACCTTGTCATGAACTTTTCTTATTTTACTCCCTATCCTGATCTTTTTCTTTAGCTTCATGACAGGAAGAAAAAAGTTGGTGTATAATCTGAGCAGTTCGTAAAGTTCATTAAGGATGTCAACTTGGGGTTGGGTGTCAAATCTGCCATACCCAACCCAGTTTCTGACTATTGAGTCATTTTTCTGCTCTATGAATGGGTTATCATTTTTCTTGCCTGGTCTGCCTCTGGTAAAGGTAAATTGTTCCTGGATACAGTATCTGTATAGCTGGTCATTAATGAATTCTGCTCCAGAATCAGAATCCAGTCCAAGCACAGAAAAAGGTAATCTTGTTCTTATTCTCTGGATTCCAGTAAAGACATGGACTTGAGCTTTATTAAAAACAGCTGCCTGTTCAGTCCAGGCAGATTTAACATCAACAAAGTTGAGAGTCCAGGCAAAATCTCCTTTAACCAATGATCCATCATGACCAACCAGATCAATCTCAAAGAAACCAACTTTATTTTCATTCCACTCACTAAAAGTTCTTATTGGAATCTGGTTTTTTAATAGTGTTCCAGGTTTAGTATAGCTTCTACCTTTAAGCTTTGGCCTTTTTCTATATCTTTTAAATAACCTGTCAATGGTTGCCGGAGAAATACCAATAATCCTTTTTCTGTCATCTTTGGAAAGTGATATTTTACCTGCCTTCATCAATTCATCTACTGCCAGTTTCAAGGACGGCAGCATCCTTTTAGAACATATCCATCCTAAAAGTTCACAAACCTGCTGTAAAGTCTCCGTATCTTCTTTGGTGTAAATCCTATGGATTCTGCGGATTACTTTAGTAACATACTGATACCTACTTCTTAAGAGTTTTCCTGCATGAGATCTATCATAACCAGCAGTTTTGGTAAACTCATCAAGTATTATTATTCTCTGAGGTTTGTTTGCTTTCTTATATCGTATCTTAAGCTGGGAAAGATATTTCTTGTCAGCCTTAGTCATCATTTAATCACCCCCTAACTGGACAAGAGTTGCTAAAACCAAAGGGTGAATTACCCGTGAGGCAACGATCATTCTAGAAGGTGATTCTTAGTGAGTCAATTCGAAAGCTAGTAATTTAGCCTCCTCAGAGTTATCGTTAAATAGGTTTTGGAGTACGACCCTAATCCCCTCACCCGCTCATCAACAACTAATTGTACATTTCATTTGAATACATGGTACAATACTATCTATGGGAAATTATGACAGAGGGCGTGGAGACAGGGAAGGAAGAGGAAGAGGCTTTTCAAGAGGAGGATTCAACTCGCCTCGCTTCGCAGGCGGAGCGGGCGACCGAGGTTCACGTGGTCCGGTAGAAATGCATCAGGCAGTTTGTGATAATTGTAAAAAAAGCTGTGAAGTACCTTTCCGGCCAACAAGTGGTAAACCAATTTATTGCAGTTCTTGTTTTGGACACAACAGAGATTCTGATTCAAGATCAGAAAGATATTCTTCCAAAGGAGGACCATCCTCTGGATGGGAAGATAGGGGTTCAAGATCTGAGGATGTGAAAGAGATGTTTGATACTGTTTGTGATGAGTGTGGAAATAGTTGTCAGGTTCCTTTTAAACCAACTAGTGGAAAACCAATTTATTGTAGTAATTGTTTTGGAGAAAAGAAAAATGCAAACCCAAGAAATGATAAAGGTGATTTAGAGCAGTTGAATGCTAAACTTGATCAAATATTGGCAATATTATCCCCCAAAAAAGCTAAAAAAGAAATTGTAGAAGAAATAATTGAAGAAATGCCTATTAAGGAATTACCTATAACAGTTGAGAAAAAAGTTAGAAAATCCAATAAAAAATCCTCTGCTATTATTTAATTTCTGCTAAAACTATCAATCTTTTTAAATAAAGCCCTGGCGGAACACAAGTCATTAAAGTTAAATACCTTCCATTTTGTTCAGGAGGATTAATCACCCAAGTTTCTTTGGGATCAACTATTTTTAAACCACTTACAATATATTCAAATTTCTGCCCACCGGCATCCAAAATAATACTCTCTCCTTTTTTAATTTCCGGCAAATGGGCAAAAATAGCTTTAAAATTTCCCGGCCGGAAAAGTTGAGGTAAGGATGAGTGCCCGGTAATAAAAGTATTCCCTTTTTCTCCCGGTAAACCACTACCAGGCAGATGAGCTAAATTTTGTTCAAAATCATTAGTATCGACAACCACTTTTAAATTTGCTAATTTTAAAGATGGTATCGATAAGTAAAAGCTTTGATAGGCAGGAGGAATTAATCTTTTCGAATTAGAAATTATAGCAGGAAAATTATCTTTATTGTTTCTAAACAAGAGCCCGACTCCAATATTTTTTATGGAGGGTTCATTTTCAATAGAAATACCCAAAACTTTTTGTCCGGGATCCGGACTGATTAAAGAAATATTTTGATTATAGATAACTGTTTCCCATATTTTATATTCTAAAATAGGCATAATTACCTGAATTAAAATAAAAATACCAAAGCCTAAAAATAATAAGGAAAAAGTTTTTTTCTTCATGATTTAATAATAATACATGTGGCTCACTTTGTCATTCCATATGTCATTCCGTACTTGTCCTTCGATACACTCAGGACACTGAGCTTGTCGAATGTGATACGGAATCCATAAAAATAATTATTAATATAAGCAGAGCTTGCGAGCTAATTGCTCTTAGATTCCCGCTTTCGCGGGAATGACAAAAATTTTAAGGAGTCAAAATATTATTCTCAGAGATAAATTTAGCAATTTGCTCAGAAATAAAATAAACTCCATTGGGAGAAGGATGAATATAATCCACAGATGATAAATAATCTAATTTTCCATTTCCATTTTCATCCTGAGATTTTTCAAAAATATTAATTAAAAGGATTTGATGATCATTGGCATATTTAATATGATTTTTAATATAAGCAATTCGCTCATCTGCCCATTTTTCTCTGACCTCAGGTGTTAAATCAACCTGACCTTTTCCATATAAGTTTTTATTAGGAGAAATGGTTGCCACAAAAACTATTCTAGAACTGGGACTTTCTTTTTTTAAAGTTTCTATAATTTTATCCAAAGTTTCATTTTGTTTATTTAAGCCAACATCCAATGGAAATTCCGATAGGGGATTATTACCAAATGATTCAATTAAAATTAAATCAAAATCAATATTTAAAATTGGCCGGAAAGCTCTGCCAAAAAAAGTTTCTTCTTCTAATCTTTTTTGAACTGATAAAATATTTGTCGATCCAAATCCATAATTTAATATTTCAAATGTTTTATTGGGGTAATAATTTTTTAAATAAGATCTTATTTCATCGGAATTTCCCAATTTTTCTGTCATAGAATCACCTACTATAACTATTGTGTAATCCTCCGGATATTTAACTTTCATTCTTCCATCTGCTTGAATATTTTTAGGTTGAGAGTTTGGAGGCGACTTCTTATTATCTTTGTTTTGAAAGAAAGATATTCCTAAAAGAATAGCAAATAGAGTGATTAAAAAAAGATAAAACTTTTTATGAAATAACATGTCCTGATTATACCCAATACTTTGATCAATAAATACAGTTATAAGTAACTAATTAGTTCTTCCCAGTACTTTGTCATTCCGTGCTTGACACGGAATCCATATAAATACTTATTAGTATAGATTCCCGCTTTCGCGGGAATGACACTGGGAAACACTAACTAATTTCAGTTATAATCATTGACAAATTAAATTCATAAATTTTATAATTCTATTTATGATTAATGAAACTAAAGGCTCAAAAACAAGAGATAATATTCAACTAGCTGAAGAAATAGACAAAGAACGAATAGCAGATCAATTAAGATATCATGGAAAAACTGATGCAGAGCTTCAAAGAGAAGCAGATAATCTTTTAAAAAAAGCGGGATATGGTGATTTAACAAAATGGAAATAAAAGAATTAGAGCCAGAAATATTAGAAAGACAGAAAAGAATTAGCAAGATAGGAGATGAACTAGGTCTTAAAAAGACTACTCCAAAATTACCAAATTCCACAGAATCAATACAGGATATACGTAATAGCTTGAATCTACAAAAAAAATAAATTAATCAGAACTTGTACGCCTGTAGGGATTCCCTAATACGCTAAAGCTTCGTAGGGTAAACATCATCCCAGATTAACATCTTTACTCAAAGCTACAAGAGATTTGAAAAATCTTTTCTTCATAAATGCTATTCCTGAACCTGTCTTCAGATATTTTTCAAATCCTAGAGCTTGTTCCATAGTTTGAAATGCACAATACCATTCAAGATGATAGTTTAAATTAGATTTAGTAGATTTTACCTGACCACTTTGGTGCTCCTCAAGACGATTTTTCAAATCAGAACTATATTCAATATAGTATCTACCAGTTTCAGAGTTTTTTAAAATATACGTGTAATACATAATCTACCCTTTTTCACTGAAACTTCACAGGGCTTGCCATCTGTAGCTTTGAGGGCTTGCCATCTGTAGCTTTAGCGAAAGATGGTACGCCCGGAGGGATTCGAACCCCCAGTCTAGTGATTAGAATTCACTTGCTTTATCCATTAAGCCACGGGCGCATATGTACATTGTAGCGAAAGTGGTCAAGATTGCTTTAGCATGTCTTATCCATTAAGCCACGGACGCATTTGTCAATTTTACCAGATTTTAAGAGGGGAAGCGAGTTTGGCTTATTTGAAAGCAGATTTTATTTTTTCTACATTTTCTTGAAGTTCCTCTGAAGAGGCTCTTTTTGCCAAATCAAAATTTAAATCATGTTCAGAATCCATTGGAATTAAATGGATATGTACATGAAAAACTCCCATTCCGGCTACCATCACTCCAATTTTTCCGGTTTGAGGCTTAAAAACTACTTTCAGGGCCTTTGCAATTGGTTTACAAGCCACTATCAATTTTCCCAACTCAACATCCTCCATATCAAAAATATAATCAGTATGTTTTTTGGGAATTACTAAAGTGTGACCAGGTTTAATGGGATCAATAGAAAGTGAGGCTATAAAATCATCATCTTCCCAAATCTTATTATGTGGAATTTCTCCTTTTATAATTTTACAAAAAACACAATTATCCATATTATTTATTTCATTTCTAAATGTTCTTCAAGAAATTCTTTTTGCGCCGGAATTAAATTTTCAGGTAATTCTTGAAAAAATTTAACTTCTTTACCTTGATTACTTCCTCTCGGTGTGCCTGAAAAATCTGTTATTAAATAAGCAATACTTACAGCATGTTTTTCATCATCCATTTCAGGATATTCAATTAATCCTAATAATTTATTGATTTCTATATCTAAACCAAGTTCTTCTAAAGCTACTCTTTTAGCAGTTGCTTCTAATTTTTCTCTATTTAAAACAGTGCCACCGGGTATATGCCACATACCTTTAAATGGAGGGATCATTCTTTTGCTTAATATAACACCATGATCAGATTGGATAATTATATCCACACAAAGTCTAGGCACTTTTGAATAAATATATTTAAATTCTTCCTCAGGAATTCTTTTAGGTATCATAATTTGATCCTATTATATCACTTAAATATGGGGTATTGAGTGTACAAAATGAGAAAATATGGTTATACCCAAAATACTCCAATTTACAATTTTTAATCGAAATTTTGGGTTCAAACCATTTAACGAAAGTTGCAAATTCGAGTTAAATTGGTTTACAATTACAGGTGCAATCAAGATAAATTTGAGAATTACGGGGACTAGTTCATCGGTAGAACGCCTGTTTTGGGAACAGGAGGCGCAGGGTTCAATTCCCTGGTCCCCGACTGAGTGAAACGAAAGGCAAACCTATCTTATTGCGTTAGCAAGAGCTTGCTCATTCCCTGGTCCCCGACAAATATTTAACATGTGCCGCGGGTGGGAGTCGAACCCACACGGCCTTGCGACCATTGGATTTTAAGTCCAACGTGTATACCATTCCACCACCGCGGCTTTAATTACTGCGGTGAGTGGGTCAAGACCTTTTGCGAAGCAAAGGTGTCTTATTCCACCACCGCGGCATAAACTGGCATTTCTCCAGTTTGTATATTGTACCAAAATTACTTTATTTGATAAACTATGAAGATGGCGAAGAAAAATAAATCATTTTTAAAAACAAACATTTCTCCTATTCTTATTTGTTTAATATTAATTTTAGTTTTCCTAATTTTAATTTTATTTTTTGAATTAAAAATATTCACCTCCAATATTAATTTAAATATTCTAAAACCCCAAGCCAAACAAACCACCCAAACAAATCTCACTATTA
Organism: Candidatus Daviesbacteria bacterium; assembly: GCA_030648645.1. GTDB lineage: Bacteria > Patescibacteriota > Microgenomatia > Daviesbacterales > UBA10151 > JAUSHL01. The sequence goes on along the minus strand of JAUSHL010000017.1, from coordinate 907 downwards.
TTCCAACCCCTAAGCCCACAGAGAAAATTTATGCTCCTCAAATTTCAGGGAACCAAATCAGAGTTCCTATCCTGATGTATCATTATATTGGTAATAATCCCAATCCCACAGATAAACAACGGGATTATTTATCTGTTACTCCTGATAAATTTGAGGAACAGATGAAATATTTAAAAGAAAATGGATATAATACTATCTCTCTGGATACTCTTTATCCTGCAATCAGAGGACAAATAACCCTTCCTGCTAAATCCATTATTTTAACTTTTGATGATGGATATATGGATTTTTATACTAATGCCTATCCAATTTTATTAAAATATGGTCTACATGCCACAGTATTTATTCCCACAAATTTAATGAATCAGGGCTATTATTTATCATGGAATCAAATAAGAGAAATGTCAGGATCAGGCTTAATAAATTTTGGAGCTCATGGTGTTAATCATTATCATTTAACTTCAGTATCTCCTCAAACTGCAGAATCTGAAATTATTCAAAGCAAAAAAATCCTACAGGATAATTTAGGAATTCCTATAAATTTTATAGCCTATCCATTTGGAGCAGTCAATGAAAATATTATCAAAATCACAAAAAATGCAGGATATATGGGAGCACTGGGAACATGGGCAAATAAAACTCAATCTGAAGGCACAATATTCAACATGCCAAGATTAAAAGTAGGTGGAGGAGCAGATTTACAAACATTTATTGACTTATTGTAATTTATTTATTTGTATGTACATCACCAAAAACTTGCATCCAGGGTTTGGGGTTTGGTCCGACAAGACAAGCATCGATTGTAAATGAAGGATAGGGGGCAGAATTATTAACATAACCATTGTATAACCTGACAGAATAGGTGGCAGGGGCAGGAGCAAGGTTTAAATTACCGGATAGGGGAGGA
>JAUSHL010000041.1 GCA_030648645.1 Candidatus Daviesbacteria bacterium | reverse complement strand
TAATTCAATTGCTTCTTTTATATTTTTCAGCAATTCATCTAGGGTTTTGCCTTGTGTATGGCATCCGCGAAGAGCAGGCACGCTGCCTACATAATATCCGTCCTCGTCTTTTTCTATTACTACAGTAAAATTATGTATTTGTTTTTTCATGATGTATGGTAAGCCATTCTTATATTTAAACTTTTCCATATAACCACTTTAAAGTTAATAAAAACCGAAAGATTTAAGTCGAGGCAGTGCAGTCTGCTGTTATTCTTGTAAAAGGATTACCAGATAGTCTCAATATAGCCGGATTTTCTGATTGCATCATCTTTTGTCAATATCTTTGCGTTTACCAATATAGCTGTTGCAATAATTATTCTGTCATGAAGTTCTGGAATTCTGATTAAATCCTGAGTTTTTTGAATGATATTCAAATCTAAATTATATGGAACATAGTTTAAACTGTTCTTTAATTTATCAATAACTTCTTTGAACCTGATGTTTGCTTTCTTTTTTTCAGAAATATAGGAGACCTCAGCTAAAACAATAGTTGGAATTATAATGACATCCTCTCCTTTATCAGCTTTTTGGAATATTCCTAGAGCATTATTCCCTAATTTCGGGTCGTTAGTTAAAAACCAGATTAAGCTGTGGGTGTCTGCAACATACAGCATTTTTACATACCTGCTTTAAATAAAGATTTCTTAGCTCCTCCTATGTCTTCTTCCGTGACTGATATGCCTTTCAAAATGCCTTTGAGATGCAGAATTTCCTTTGGGTTTTGTTGCTGGGCAATATTGATGATCATAGACTTCAAACTAGTTATTTCGCTTTCTATTAAATCAAACTGCTTATTTATGCTTTCAGTTGCCATCTTTCATTCACCTTATATTCGGCAGGCAGTTTTACTATTTAAACCTTTCCTTATCTTCACTTCAAAATGGTTACAAAACCGAAAGATTTAAATAAAAGTACTTCTCGTTATTATTACTTATTGGTAGTATGCTATATGAATGATGTCATATCGTATGCCACATAATCATATCAATGCGCCATAACAAAGCCGACTTAAAATGTGTTAAAAGTAGAAAAGAATAAAAGTAATAAAAACTAGCTTTGTATGTAATGTCACATGACCATCTTTAAAAATCAAATGAATATTACGTACCCGCAAAAAGTTCAAATAAAGGTCACTTAGATGGGATTTAAACTTAAGGGATTGAAAAATGAAACGATATGAAACGATGATCGGTAAAAGAAGTTTGGATAATTTGATAATATTGGATAATGCCTTTAATTTAAAGGAGAAGGATCTTAGTTATGTTCCTTATGTGTGTTCATGTTGCGTTAATTCAACAAAAAAAACAATTTATGTTAATTTTACGTGCAATAAGAAATGTTATTACTGTTCGACTCAACACTACGATTTAGGACCTACGGATTTTTTTATTGGCCAAGAAAAAGAGGGTAAAATAATAAATATTAAAAAGCAGTTAAGTGGTATCAAGGCTGTTGTTTTTTCAGGAGGAGAGCCCACCCTACCAGGAAATTTTAATAAACTACTTGAAATTCTTGATTACTTATCATCACTTAAAGAAAAATATTATGCTTGTTTATTTACGAATGGAGATTTTCTTGATAAACACAAATTAAATCTCTTAAAACAGAAAGGTCTTATGGAAATAAAAATATCAGTTCATGATTATCACATCGATAAATTAATATTGAGCAAACAATACTTTGAAAAGGTATTCTGTGAAATTCCTGCAATTCCTGGTGAAGTAGAAAAGATAAAAACACTCGTATACGAACTAAATCAAATAGGAATGCCACAAATAATTATTGATGAACTTCAATTTACACCAGCAAATACTGCGAATTTAAAAGAAAAAGGGTTTAAGCAAGGAACAAATGGAGAAGTAATAGGTAGTTTTGGGTTAGTGCTTGATTTAGCACAAAACATAAAGTACGATTTAGCTAATTTCAAAATCGTCTTTTGTCCGGTATCTCTCAGAAAACACACTTATGCGCATCAAAATAAAATCGAGGTAAAAAAATGATGTCTGAAATCATAATAAAATTTCCAAGATTGGATATTTTTCCAACAAATAAGTGTAATTTGTTATGTGACTTTTGTCATGGGCCGCCTAAGGGAAAGGTCCAAGAGCTAGAAATAGGTTTATTGGAAAAAGTAATTGACATCTTTAAAAAACAGTTTGACTTACAAACAATAAGCATTGCAGGGGGCGAACCAACGCTATATTATGCTTTTAGCACTTTAGTTTCAAAGTTAAAAGAAGACGATATTAAAATACGTTTACTGACAAACGGGACAACTTTTAAAAAATATTCGGGGATATTAAAAACGATTGATGAAATAGTTCTTCCTTTTGATGGTTATGACCCCGAAACATTTGAAAAGATGAGAAAAAATAAACAATTGTTTAATGAAATAGTGGTGCATTTAAAAGAGTGGTATGTCCCAAACCAAAAAATTTCAGTAGGAGTAGTTGCTTCAAAAATAAACATCGATTATCTTCACGAAATAATGAAAAAACTTGGTGAGATCAATCAAATTAGGCTTAAAAAACATTATTCTCCAGTATATGCTAGAATATTTATGTTTGCTGCACAATCAAATGGAGCCAAATGGAAAGACAAATTCGAGATAAATGTAGATAAATTCTATAAAGCGATACAAACCCTTAAAAAAAATAAAGAACTCACTAAATGGGTTTCTCATTGTATTGATTGTGAATCTGAATCTTACACTTGCTTAATGTTGTATCCTGGTGGAGATGTTTATCTTCCCGAAAAAGATAGATTCATTCAATTAACCAATATTTATAATCCAGAATGGAAGACTGAGCTAATAACTTATTTTAGCTTAAATCCTACGCACTATGAAAAATTAATGCAATCCCATGAACAAAATAATTGCAGAAGTTAAGGTAGCTTCTTGCCAACAGTACGAGAAGCAAGAAGTAGAGAAATCTATGACCAATATAATAAAAGACCTTTTTCAGAAATCTAAATTCGAAAAAGGGGATAGAATCCTAATAAAACCCAACATATTGAGGAAAGCAAGTCTTCAATCTGGGACAACAACTCATCCGGTAATTCTTGAGTGTGTAATTGAAGCATTACTCGGTAGTGGATTAGAAGTAACTATAGCGGATAGTCCTGGCGGCAGTAAATCAAATACATTAACAGAATTTTTAGAAATTTGTGAAGCAACAGGTATAGTGGACATTACCAAAAAATATCCTTCAGTTAAACTTGCATTTATTAATGCTGGCATTCGAGAGGGAAAATTTATCATATACAGAAATTTAAGAGACTATGATAAAATACTAAATATTGCAAAATTAAAAACCCATATTCTCACATATTTTTCAGGTGCAGTAAAAAACATATTTGGTTTGGTTCCTGGAAAACATAAGCTGGATTATCATGCAAAATTTCCTCAAAGAAGGGCTTTTTCAAAATTTATTATGGAATTATTTGATCATATTACTCCGACTTACAATATACTCGACGGTATTATCGGTATGGAAGGTGATGGTCCATCTAAGGGATCTAGCAAATATGCGGGTGTACTTTTGGGTTCGAACAATGGATTTGCAGTAGATGAAGTAGCTATGGGATTAACGGGTCTTAATTCTTTGAAATGTTTGTACATGAAGGATAACTTAGAAATAAAGCTTGAAGGAGATCTTCCATCAAAAACAAAATTCAAAGAACCGATTACAGCTATGCGAGGAGTAAATTTATGTTACTATTTGGAAAACATAGAAAGATTTAATAATCTGCCTATTCCTTTAATCAAGGAAAACTATTGTGTCGGTTGTGGTACTTGTATGAAAATATGCCCAGAATCTGCCATTCAAATTATAAAGAATGTGCCCAGAATAGATTATGATAAATGCATCAAATGCTATTGCTGCTATGAACTAAGTGGATGCAAAGCAATAGAGCTAAGGGTGAAATGATATCGAATGAAAAAAATATTATAAAGGATTTCTCAGAATGGTCTCCAAAATGTACACACCCCTGTGCAGGAAGTCTTGATCAAGAAAAAAGAAATAAGAAATATAGGCAATTAATAATTAGGTTGCTTAATTTAAAGGAAGGAGATAAAATCTTGGATATAGGGTGCGGAACTGGAGATTTGCTTATAGATTTGGACAATAAATACAAGAACAGATTAAACTTAACAGGGATAGACATTACACCAAACTTCATCAAAGTTGCAAGAGAAAGGGTGAAGAATAGAAAAAAGATCAGAATATTAAATATGTCGCTAAATAATTTAAGATTTGGAAATAATTTGTTTGACTATGTCTTCGCAATTAGGTTACTGCATCATATTAAAGATCCAAAAAAGAAAATAAGAGATATCAATAAGGTTCTAAAAGATAAAGGCATTTTTGTTATATTTGATTGGTGTAGAGACTATAAGATTGTAAAAAAATGGGACAAAGAACTAAGAAAAAAAGAGAAATCTCACCAGAAGTTTTATACTTCAGAAGAAGTAAAAAAGATATTAAGAAAATCGGGCTTTTTCATTATGAGCATTATTAAAAAAAGGTATTTCATGATAATAATATCTAAGAATCTCTAAGAGTTGGCTGTCATGAGACTTCTGTTATGGCAATACAAATACTTTTTTCTTAAACTCAAATCCTCGAATCCCGCCAAATTTTTGTTTCAGTTTAGTTTTGGAGCAGATATAGAATTATCAATCTTCGAGGCGAAGCCGAATGTAAATGTACGTAGCACCGGAGGTCTAAGAGGTCTTTCCATTGAGCGAATGTGATGCATCAATAACAAATTATCGAGGGGGCAATTCGATTATCTCAAAAGCGAAGCTTCTTTTATTAACATATTTAGGTTCCATTCAGATACATAAACTTCTTATTTTTCACCAACAAAAAAAAAGTCTTGAGAATTATTTATATATTCCTGTAATTCAGCATATTCTATTTGTATTTTAATGAACTCTTCTTTATTCTCGAGATTATTCATTTCGTATTTATCCATAAGATTGAAAATACCTAATAATTTTTTTATTTTAAAACCATTTTGAGTAAGGGAATTTCTTAACTCATCCAATGTAAACTCATGACTTATATGGCCTTTCTCTTGTCCACCCCAAACAATATATCTATCTCCGGTTTTCATGTTCTTTCTAAATGATTCATAATCGCCTTCTTTAAGTTCATGGGATTTACAATATATCAACCTATTATTCGCTGTTGCCATCAATAATCCTCCTTTTTTAAGAACCCTATGTGCTTCTTGCATAGCCTTATCATAGTCTCCACAATAATCTAGTATGGCATTTATCATTAATACAACATCAAATGAGTCATTTTCGAATTCAGCCATATCCGTAACTGAATTTTTAACAAATCCCATATTTGAGGATGATCTTAATTTGCTTTTTGCCTTATTTAACATCTCTTTTGATAAGTCTGTTAATACAATTTTATGACCTTTCTTTAATAGCGGCTCAGAAAACCTACCAGTACCTCCGCCTGCATCTAGAATTTTGAGTATTTTGTTTTTTTGGAGATTGTCTATAATGAAATGTTCAACTATTCGATCACATACTCTATCGTCGTGATTGGAGTAATTAACTGCCACTTTATCGTAAAATGATTCTACTTCTTTTACCATGATAGATTATAATAATTGCCTGATTTATAAATGTACTTATTATTTTAGCTGGACTATCCTCCTTAATATTCATGTTATAGGAGTAAGTCTTATTTATGTTCTCCTCGGATTATTGATTCTTCAAGCCTTTGCTTATGTGACCATAAGCAACCACCACATTGATCCGTAACTGTTTTGCATTCTTCAATGAATCTTTGATAGTTTTCAATTGATTTTAACTCAAAAACAGATCTTTCAGATACTATACCATCTGGACATATGACTAATCTTCCGTCATTATTGATTGATAAATCAAATTCCCCACCTTTACAATTATGGCTACGAGTACCATTAAAAAAGCTATTTACTCTCTCTAAAGTAAAATCATCATCTATAAGCAGAGCTCCTTGTTCTTTCAGTTCAAGCAAACTATCAATTGTCTTTCTTATTTGAGCATCGTTATCTTGAATAGCCAGATTTTCAGTAGCTTTTTTATTTATTTTATTTCTCATCATAAGCATAAACTTAGTAGATATTCCCAAGGATGAAAAATATCTGACCATTTCTGATAAATCTTCTAAATTATTACGAGTCACAACTGTTGAGATTTGAGTTTCAAAATTATATTCTGATTTTCCAATCTCCTTAAGTATTCCATTAAGTCTACTTGTAAGAACCTTTCCCCAGTTTTCAGGGCACTCTTGCTTAAATGAATCAATTGAGATACAAAGATAATCCAATCCTGCCTCGCTTAAAGAGGCTAGTTTTTCTCGTGTTAATAGTCTTCCGTTAGTTGCGATTGAAACCAATGCGTCTCTCGAAGCTGTATATCTTACTAAATCTACTAAAAAATCTTTTAGGAATGGTTCTCCGCCTGATAAAACAATATCCCTGTTTCCAAGATCATAGGCAACATCTGTAACATGCTTCCAGTCTTCAAAATTAAGATCTCTGCCTGTTGGAACATACAATTCAGAGCAATAGTAGCATCTTATGTTACATGCTCTTGTTAGCCTTATGCATGTGAGTACTGGATGAATAAGCCCTTCATGTGCTTTTTTTAAGCTCTCTTGGTATGCTTGTTGTTTATATTGTCTTACCATTTTTCCACATTAATTTATAACACATTTATGACATATTGAGTCAGCTAAACATTTTGATGAATCTATCAATCTATCATTTTTGTAAGATTCTACCAATACAGATAAATCAGTGCATCCTATAACAATATTTTTATGCGCAGAGTATTCTTTTTCTAACATCTCAATGAAGTCTTCTCTTGAATTTTCTCCTTTCAAAGTACGAACTATTATGCTTTGAATTTTGCTATAATCATTTGGACGCACGATTGTTGTATCTCTAAGGTATCTATGATATAGTCCTTTCTCAAAAGTTGTTGGTGTAGATAATAGTAATACCTCTTTGGAACCTTTTTCCCTTATTGTTACGCATGTTTCTTCAACTATGCTTATTATAGGTATACCTGTCTGTGAGGTTAGATAATCTACAAAATAATTCAGTGAATTACAAGGAAAAGCAATAAGTTCTACTCCTGATTGTTCTAAGAAATGAATCGAGCGAGATAACATCCGTCTTACTAAATCTTCTTTTTCTACATTAACTGTGATGTCGGGAATTGGTAAATTATGAATTACCATCTCTGGAAAATCTTCATCATTATATGCGCCAAAACCAATCTGAAAAGATCTAACAATACCTCTATAAAGAAGAGCTGTTGATTCTGGCCCCATTCCGCCAATAATTCCTATTTTTTTGTAATTATTCATTTTATTAGTTCAACTTTATCTCCATCTAAAAGTAAATGATCAAAACCTACAATCTGACCTTCATACTTAGCAGAGGAACCAAAGATTTTGGCTTTATTATGATGTACTAGTAACCTTTTGTCTAAACGAGTTATATAATCAAAAACCGAAGTTCGTTGGTCTAAAGGAAAAACAAATGGTTTTTCACCAATTTGATCATTTCTGAATGAGTATATTCTTTTTACATTCAATAAAGAGAATATATGTTCCGTTATACTGTATTTATCTGATATATTTAGTGCAGGTATATTCATTTCATATAGACTTACTTCCCAAACTGCTGAAAATCCAGGTTTTTCAATAATATTGTCCAATGGCTTATTTTTATGGGATGAAGGATCAATGTAACTAGCACACAAAATTAAAAGCTTATCTTCAAGTTGTCCAACTGTCTGTTTAAAATCATCAGGTGTTCTAGAACAAATACAAAGCATATCGGCATTTCTTATCAACCTATATTTAGCTGGGTAGAATTCATCTTTATATATTGCAGGTACCTCCACAAGCTGTACACTAATATCTTTACAATCCATGATTCCAACTTCAGGTTTGTATGTTGTAAAAGGAGTATCTGATATTTCTACATTAGAACCGGTAAGTAAAGAGTGGAGTGTACTTTTGCCAGTATTTGTCTGACCGAGAAGTACGACCTGATATTTGCTCGTTATATCGTACCCATTAAAAACAGTTTTATTTTTAATTGATGACTTTTTTCTTAGACTTCCTAATTCTTGTTTATATTTTGATCTTATTGAAAGTCGCTTTGAATCTCTTGGATTTAAAGAAGTAATCTGCTCCAACAATTCAATTTTCTCAGACATTGATCCGACTTTTTTTAATTGTTTCTGAAGTTTCATAAATTCAATATCCTGATTCATTTTAAAAACCTCACTTCTCTACTACATTGAGACTTGCAAAAAGAAAACACATCTTCATATGATAAATCTTGGATATTATTGAACTCCTTACTCATTTTTCTTCCATCCTCACCAATCAAGAGTGGACCTAAAAGAAAATTTAAAGATCTGCCTCCTAACCAATCGTAAAAATTCATAATACTACCTAAAGGATTTGCTTTTGTAAGGCTTTTTATTCTCTCATCTGGAGTTTGAATATAATCGCCCCCTAATAAAACAATGTCGGGTTGTAATATCGAAAGTTTCATGCTAATAAGATTTACATAATACAACCAAAAGTTCATTTCAGAAGCAATACCCGAAACTTGTTTATCACAAGATTCACAATAAGCTTCAAATAAGGCATTATTATAGCTCGTTGATAATAACGGAGAATGGCAGTCATCGCAAATTATGCCTATAAAATGCATATCATTATATGTTTTTCCATCTAAATACTCTGGTTTAATATAACTCTTGGCAAATTTTTCCTTGTGATTAATTAAAATATCAGCAACATCTGAAAATTTGTCTGAAGATTGAAATGAAGAACTTTTTACAAAAGAAACGTTTATTTCTGGGAAATCATCCAGCATATGAGTTAAAGCTTTTCGTATCGTCTTTTCAGTAATAGATATATCCTCCTTAAAAGAAACACTGGTATCCAAAGGAATAAACCTTTCAAAATCATATCTTGCAGGTTCAATATCGTTCATCGTTATGATATAACTAAATCTCGGTTTCTTTCCTTGATTTTGAAGATTTTCAGCTACTAAATGGGGGTACACAGATAAAACAATCATGTTTCCGGGATGAAAACCCAAAGGACGTATTCCAGAATAAATAGTTTCATCGCCACTCATAGTGCTACATAGTGAGTTCAGTCCTGGTTTGTAAAAGTTAATTTTGTGATAGGCCTTCATTCTCTTATTCCCCCATATGTTTACACCTATAAAACATTATTAAGTTTTTCAAAACATTCATCAAGCGTCTTATAATGAACATAATCCACTCTTCCAACTTTATCCAGCCCTAAAACAAGATTGCTGTATTTTTTGCCATCTTCTAACAGTATTATTACTCTTGTATCTAACGCAGATGCCCAGCCCAATTCAATATGAACTCCTCCAGATGGCGGATTTCCAGGTATGGCGACAAAAATATCGGCTTCTTTAATTTGTTGATAATCCAAGGGAGTACATATTTCAGGAGGCATCCAAGCATTTCCCCAATCTTCTCTTACATGAGAATTTTTTACCACATAGCCTTTCTGTTCAAGATAGCTGATTAATCTTGTAAGTATAAGTTGTTTGTCATCATATAACCTACCTGTTTGAGGATTTACATAATCTGCAAAAGGTGCACCTAAAAACGCTTTTTTCTTATCCATTATTTATCCTCCTATTATGTAATGTTGTTCCTAAAGCAGTTAATACCCATAACCCCCACCAAAATGAGTCATAGTTTAGATAATGATAAACTCCTGGAACAATCAATCTAACTGCATTTTTTTCTTGTTCGTCTGCAACATGAGAACCAATCAATCCGTCATTAATTCCTTGTTGAAATGACTTTACATCCTCATGATCACAATCTAAGTTGGTTGAGATTTGATTTCTAAATCCATTACTAATATGATGCCCCCATTGTACATAATTATCAGTAAATGTTACTTGTGAAGGCTTTACATTAGCTAAACCCTCACTTAAAGTAAGACCCCACAATACAGATGAATCAGAATAATCTTTCAAATCCAATTCAAGATCTTCAGTTTCCATTGCAACAATCCCGTGACTTAATGCAGCGCCGCTTCTAACAATCATAGAGTCGTCTTTTAATCCTTCACTTAACATTTTAGTCATTTCATTAGTTGGATTTTGATAATTGCATAAAGCAAGACCAAAAAAAGCACTTTCCCTGACATATGGGTGAATATCATTTTTTATTCTGTCTTCTAATAATTCATTTATTGTTTGCTCTGAAGTTCCCAGATATGATAAACCAAGGCCCAAACATGCCATATCTCTAAAAAAACTATTTTCATCCCCTTCCAGATTTAATAGTTTTTTGTATTCATCTAAACCCCCTCTTGTTCCAGCAAATGCATTACTTATATACCAACAGTTACAAACTTTAACATAAGGGCTATGTTCTATTTTTAACAAGTCAATGAATCTTGAAAACTGTTCAGGCTTTCCACATGATAAAAAAGAATATGCTAATCCTGAAGCACTTCTGATTTTCCATGCTTCATCATGCAAGTGTGTATCTAGTACCTTACCGATGGATTGATTTGGATTACCCATATTTGCAAGACCAAAGCCAATTAAAGCGGTTTTTCTGACTTCAAGTTCTGGATCATAAAAACCACTCGCAAGAGCTTCATTAACTCTATCTGAATTCTGAAAGAACCCCGTAAATGATAATCCGATGTATGCAGATCTTCTAATAAAAGGGTTCGTATGTTGGGTATATTCAATTAACTGGTCTGTTGAGAGTGCTCTGTCTGTGTGGAAACCTGAACCTATTAACTTTCCAGCTAATGCATCAATCGGCTCATCCCCCGCCATACTGATTTTTGTTTTTCTGGTTCCCAAGTTTGATAACCCATAACTCATCAATCTGGCATTTTCCACATAAAAATGCTGTTCTGTCATTTCTTCTCACCTAAGTGTGATGGAAACTGAAAAGACCCATCATACCTATCAGTAATAACTATAGGACAAATTCTAATATAATCAGACGAATCAGGAAGAGGATTGTCTCTAATAAAATTGCATTTTTTAGGATTCATTCTTACTGGTACTAGACGTTCATTCCCTTGTACTTTATCTACCAATAAACAGCAAGGGTAAGACATTCCGTTTGCATCAATAAACAAATCTTTCCCTGTAGGACAGGGCTGTTGTTTTGCTAAGTCCAAGCCTTTTTTTGCAAATGCTTGTTCGAAATAAGTTTTTATACCGTGCAGTTGTGTTATTGAAATTGCTCTATCCAATAAGGGGAACCACTTTTCAGGATCATACATATTTACTATCTCCTGTCCTAAATCTGTTGGATAAAGTAACAATAAAGATTTGGCAAAATTAATATTTTGGCAGACATCATCTAATGATGCCACAGATCTCTCAGTCAATACATGATGAAGATTAACATCAATACCTCGTTGGTTTGCTTCATGCAGATTACCTGAAATTTTTTTGTTTGAGTCGTTGTAAGTAACAAAAAGTTCTGCATTTGCTTCACTTATCGCGGGCAGATAATCTTCAGTCAATAAGATTCCATTTGAAAGCAAGTGAATATGGTTGCCTCTTTGTGATAAAAAACTTAGAAGTTCCTTTATATCTGGGTGCATCAATGGTTCTCCACCTGTGAGAGTAACTGTTTCAACATCAACAGATTCCAGTATTTCTCGGATTTTATCGAAAGATAACTCTTCTCCAGTGAGGCTTAAATAACAATAATCACATCCTTTGTTACATTTTCTTGTTACGTTAAATGCTATGTCCATTTTATTTTCCCTTATTATAGTTCCAGCATAATGTATCGGGTCCAAACATATTTCCAGTTGTTGCATAAGCTACAGCTCTACAACCGCAACATACGCTCACTTCATCACAAGATTTACATGTGCCAGTTATTCTTGATTTATAATTCCTCAGGTGTATTGCTAATTCTGAATTATTCCATATGCGAGTTAAACTTTCTTTTTTAACATTACCCATACTAACTGGAATTCCGCCACATGGATAAACGCTTCCATCAACTTCAATATGAACGCTTGAACCCATACGATTACATCCTTCATTATTTACAAAAGGAATTCTATGATAAATGCCTTCGATTTTACCTATTTCATCTAATAAGTATCTTAGTTCTGATGGTTCAACTACCCATTCCAATTTGCATCTATCACCGGGTATTGCCCTGTCTAAAATTGGTTGAATACCTTGTTCCTTGGCCCATTTCCACGTATCTATGTAAGTAGAAAAATTTTGTTTTAATGTTTTCATAATCATATTTAATGGTAAATCTTTTGAATGAGTATATCCTGCATTTCTTAATGTTTCAATGCCTTCCAGTTTTTTTGCATGAGAACCAGATACTCCTGAAAGTCCATCACTAACTGCTTCATCAATAGTTTCCATACTTACTCCTACTTTGACTTTGTGTTTTGCTAAAAGTTCTGCTTTTTGGGGTGTTATGCGGGTAGCATTTGTTGCCAATAAGATATCTACTTCCAATCTAGATAAATTATCTAAGATTGGTTCCAAATAAGGATAAATTAAAGGTTCTCCGCCTGATAATTGGATTTTTTCCATTCCTAAATCATGTGCTTCCTCAAAAAGAGGTTTGAGTTCTTCTGGATTCCATATTCCTGGGCGATCTCCATCCACATAACAAAAGATACATTTCATATCGCATGCTCCAAGAAGAGCAATAGAAATATAATCTAGACTCCCTTTTCCAGTTTCTTCTGTATTGTACCAGGGGTCTTTGTTTGACATTTATCTTACCTCATAATGTATTCTGTTATGTTCACAATATCTCTGAAGATCCAAAAACAAAGTGCCTTCAATATTTCTTCTATTTTCAAAAATTAAGCCACTCTCATTAAATCTTAAAGCAAAACTATTATTTTTATCCTCAAAAAGTTGATGCGCGTAAATATCTGACGTTTTTGCTTTACCTATAACTTGCTGAGTTTCTTCAACTGCTGAAAAATAAGGCCATTGAACATATGTTAAAAAGTTTGGTTGGAATGTCAAATCAAGATAATTGCTATCTTGAACAATGATTACATCAAGACCTTGTTGTAGTTCATTAATTGCCGACTTGGATAAGGATAATCTATAGCCCAATCTAATTCTATCAACTATCGTTTTCCCTCTTAAAGCTTCTAATATTTCACAAATATGTACTTGCTCCATTCGTTTTACCTTAATAGTGGTATCTATGTATAAATAAAAAGCACGTGGTTATTAATAAATCTTTCTTTTCAGAAAGCTTATTAATTCCTGAGCAGACAACAAAGGAAGCTTCATACTTCAACCTGCACCTGCTGTATGCCTACAAATTCTCCTCCAGGAATCTCCTTCTCTACCTGTAAGCATAATTCAATTGCTTCTTTTATATTTTTCAGCAATT
>JAUSHL010000040.1 GCA_030648645.1 Candidatus Daviesbacteria bacterium | reverse complement strand
TGGTTGATCCGTAATAATATTTATGGTCTTTTAGACTTAATAATATATATACGTAAAACATAAAGACCACTATGTCCCGCATTCCGCTTTGCGGAAGCAGGGACGCCTACTTCGCTTTAGCGAATGTGGCGCGACCTCTCCTTATGTGCCTAATTGTAACAAAACCAGAATAGATAATCCAACCTTTGTGATATACTAAACATATGCCCAGGTTTTTTAGCAAAGACCAAGATGATAACAATAATGATCCGGATTTAATTAAAACTTATTTATCCTGGAAAGCTCCTGCCAGACCTTTTAGGAAAAAAGATAGGTCTTATTACACCACTATTGCTATCATTGTCATTTTATTGATACTCATAGCCCTTCTGCTTCGGGAAATTTTACTAATCGGAGTGCTTTTGGCAATTGCTTTTGTGGCATATGTTTTAGGTTTTATTCCACCGGAAGATGTTGAGTATAAAATTTCTGCTCAAGGGATTACTATCGGGGACCATTTTTATCTTTGGGCAGATTTAAATAGTTTCTGGTTTGCTGAGAAAGAAGGACAAAAAGTTTTACATGTTTTAACCTATTTAAGGTTTCCGGGAGAGTTAATGTTAGTCTTAGGAAATCAAAATGAGGAAGAAATAAAAAAAATAGTGGCTAAATATTTACCCTATCATGAAATTGCTCCCAAAAGCATGATTGATAAATGGTCAGAATCTTTACAGAAACATTTCCCCATGGAAAATCCTCATAAATAAACAACAAACTCTAAATCCTAATATTCTAAACTCTAAACAATTTCAAAATTCAAATTTTCTAAATTCAAAATATTTTGGACATTTGTATTTTGATCATTTGAATTTGTTTCGTATTTCGGATTTAGTGCTTCGAGTTTATGCTTTTATCTATCTCTTGTGCTAAAATTTACCTACATGCGCTCGTGGCTCAATGGATAGAGTACAAGATTGCGGATCTTGGGGTTGTGGGTTCGAATCCCGCCGAGCGCACCAGGTTTTACCCTGAGCGAAGTCGAAGGGTGGGGTCGCATAGTGGTTGATTGCGCTGGTTTCGAAAACCGGTGTCGCCGAAAGGCGACCGTGAGTTCGAATCTCACCCCCACCGCATCTAAAAATTATTTAAGTTTGTTTGTTTTATCTAAGGGAGCAGGAGTGATTAATTGAATAGTACTTCCATATGGTTGAACTTTACCTTTATTAGCCCAATCTCCAAGTTTGAATCCAAAACCTAAAATCATAGCAATAAAAAGTATGATAATAAATGAAATTAACAATATTAAGGGTAATCCTACTACAATTTTGATCCAACGAGGCCAGTTAGTCCAATACCACATGACAATTACACCAGCGGGGTAGGCAAAAAGTAATAAAAGAACTGTGACTAAAACTTTTGTATCTTCGGAAACACCTTTATGAGTAGCCATCAAATACATTATGTGTTAAACGATTATCACCTGTCAATATTTAAGATTTATGTTAAAGGAAATCTAAACTTTTAATAAATAACGAAATCTCAATTTTTAAATTCATTGTCATTGCGAGGAGTCCGCCAGCTGGCGGACGACGAAGCAATCCTACCCTGTTTTAGGGATTGCCACGCTCTCCGGCAGTTGCCGGATCGCTCGCAATGACATTATTGTGTCTATCAAATTATGCCTTTATACCCAAATTAAGACTTCCCAAAAGTATCAAAATTGAGATTTCCCATTACAGATTTAAGCTTTGCCAAGATAGAAGCCGAAGAAGAAAATTACTAAGATAAAGGCTATTGGTATAATGGTAATTAAGAGCTTTAAAATTTTTGGCCAGCTCATCCAATACCACATCAAAACCAAACCAATAGGGAAAGCAAAGAGCAGAGCTATGATAGTTAGATAGAATTCAAACTGGCTTAAAGTCTTAGCATTCATCTTCATATATTTATATTACCATATGTTAAAATTACATCAAGATGCAAAGAGCGTTTTCGGCAGGAGGGATTATTTTTAAGGAAGATAAAGATGGTCTACAATTTTTATTGGCAAGAAATCAATCGATGACTAGACCCGAAGTAGATTATTGGGGTTTTCCTAAAGGGCATTTAGAAGAAGGAGAGAGCTCAGAAACTGCAGCACTTCGGGAAGTTAAAGAGGAAACTGGTGTTAAAGCAGAGATAATAAAAAAAGTTGGATCTTCCGAGTATATTTATACTTCAAAAAATGAGGGACCCGTCTTGCCCGACGAAGCAGGGGCAAGTCGAGGCGGGGGGAAAATTTTCAAGATAGTGACTTTATTTTTAATGAAATATTTAAGTGGGGAAGCAAAACCTCAAGATGGGGAAATCTCTGAAGTTGAATGGCTTAGTGCTGAAGCAGTTCAGAGCAGGCTTAGTTTTGCTCAAGATTCAATTCTTTTTAAGAAAGCTTTGGAGCTGAAAGGAGTGTCATCCTGAACACTTCGATTGTCACTCTGAACGAAGTGAAGAGTCTCAGTGTTAACTCTTTGAAGGATCAAGATTCTTCGGCTATGCCTCAGAATGACAAGAACCATCAATTTGTATCTCGCGGAGGAATAAAACTGCAAGCAGCCATTGAAAATTTTAAATTAAAAATTGCAAATTTAACTGCTCTTGATGTAGGTTCATCTACAGGTGGATTTGTTGATTGTTTATTACAAAACGGAGCAGGCAAGGTTTATTCAGTAGATACTTGTTATGGGGAATTGGCTTGGAAACTGAGAAATGATCCAAAGGTGGTAGTCATGGAAAGAACTAATATTCTGCATTTGGATCATCTCCCAGAACGTGTCATTGCGAGGAGTCCGCCAGCTGGCGGACGACGAAGCAATCTAGTATGGGTAAATAAGATTGCCACGCTCCCTTTGGTCGCTCGCAATGACAAAGAGCAGTTAGATTTGATCACCATTGATGCCGGGTGGACAAAATTGGAATTGGTTTTACCAGTGGTTAAAAAATTTTTAAAACCCAATGGAATTATTATTGCTTTATTAAAACCTCAATATGAAGCTGATAAAAAAGATTTAAGAAAAGGAATTTTACTTCCTGAAAAAGCCGAGGAAGTAAAAGACCAAGTGCTTGGAAGAATTAAAAATTTAAAATTTAAAATTAAAAATTATATTGAATCTCCTATCTTGGGTGGAGGAGGCAATAAAGAGTTCCTAATTTATTTTTCCAGCCTTTTAATTTGAAGAAATTTATCAAAATCACGATCAAAAGAATATATTTTTTTAATATTTTTCTTTTGCATTAAAGTTAAGTAATATGCATCTACAAAACTGACATTTTTATCCACATAATATACAAAAGCCTCTTCAATTAATTTTTGACTTTCTACTTTGATGTTAGAGTAACTAAATAAAACGGATAGTGCTTTAACAATTTCCTTTTTAGGAAGATGATAAGACCGTTCCAAAGTAAAAATTACTTCTGAGAGAGCCAGTAGGCAAAAATAGACCCGCGTTTTGCCCAGTTGAATTTTCTCTATTATTATCTTGGCTTTGGGAGAAAGAATAGGGTCGTTGTCAAGAACAAAACGTAAAATGATATTAGCATCAAGACAGATCATCTTTGCATACTTTTTAAATCTCTTTCCATAGCTGCTCTAGGCCAAGCCTCTTTTTCCCATTTGATCAATTCCTGTCCTGTTAAATTTGGATGTATTTTAGGTTTTAAGCTTCCATACAAACTCATAATTGAAAATTTTTTAGCCAGCTTAATTTTTACCTGCTTTTTGTGATCCACCAAAAATTTTACCTGATCACCGGTTTTAAGATGCAACAGTCTCCTGATATCAACAGGAATAGTTACCTGTCCTTTTTGAGTTATGGTAGTAGATTGAAAACTCATCATAGTAATACTTATTTTATGGTATTACCATTGTTTTGTCAAATAGAAACAAAAAAGATGGTATAATTGACAGCAAAGGTGGGATTCGGGAGTGGTTTAACCGGCAATCCTGGAAAGATTGTGTACTCGTAAGGGTACCGTGGGTTCGAATCCCACTCCCACCGCCAGATATGGTAATATAAAAATATGAATAGAGGACAAGTGTTTAGATGTAATGTTTGTGGGAATATTGTGACTCTTCTGCATGTAGGTGGAGGAGAACTTGTTTGTTGTGGTCAGCCCATGGAACTCTTGCAGGAAAAAACAAAAGATGTAGGATTTGAAAAACATGTCCCAGTAATTGAAAAGATTGAAGGTGAGGGGGGAGTGAAAGTAAAGGTAGGATCTATCCCACATCCTATGGAAGAAGCCCATTTTATTGAATGGATCTCCATTTTTATTAATGATCAAATTTATACCAAATTTTTAAAACCAGGTGATGCACCTGAGGCGCAGTTCAAAGTTGAAGGTGAAAATATTATTGCTAAAATTTATTGTAATCTTCACGGCCTCTGGCGTTTTGCATAATATAGCTTGTTTTTTAGATGTGTTTAGGGTACAATTCGGCTCATAATCCCTTGTGGTCTCGTCGAATTGTCGACGGACGATAAGGTGTATTAAAATTATATGGATGATATTGAACTCATTAAGCAAAAAATCAACATTGTTGATTTAATCTCCGAATATTTACCTCTTAAAAAAGCAGGTGTTAATTTTAAAGCTCCCTGTCCTTTTCACCAGGAAAAAACCCCATCTTTTATGGTCTCTCCGGAGAGAGGAATTTTCCATTGCTTTGGTTGTGGAAAAAGTGGTGATATCTATACCTTTTTGATCGAGAAGGAAGGTATGGATTTTCCTGAGGCTTTGGAAACTTTAGCCAAAAAAGCCGGAGTTGTTTTACAAAGATCTTCAAATTTTAGATCCGAAATCAAAGATAAAAAAACCAGACTTTATGAAGTAAACCAAAAAGCTTCCCAATTTTTTAACTACA
This sequence comes from Candidatus Daviesbacteria bacterium, assembly GCA_030648645.1. GTDB lineage: Bacteria > Patescibacteriota > Microgenomatia > Daviesbacterales > UBA10151 > JAUSHL01. The sequence continues at coordinate 2,379 of JAUSHL010000040.1, read as the reverse complement.
TGCTGACTGAACACAAGCTTGGTAAAAAAGCTTTGGAATATCTTAAAAAGAGAGGAATAACCGATAAAACAATTAAAGATTTTAATTTAGGTTATGCTCCAAATTCCTGGGAATCTTTGACAAAATTTTTAAAGGCCAGAAATTTTACAGTGGAAGAGATGAGCAATGCCGGATTACTTATTCCTTCTGCCAAAGGAGGATATGATAGGTTCCGGGGTCGAATCATGTTTCCACTGCTTGATACCAAAAGTCAGATTATTGGTTTTTCAGGAAGAATTTTGGGAGTGGGAGAACCTAAATATATAAACTCCCCTCAAACTATCATTTTTGATAAAAGCAATTTCTTGTTTGGTTTAAATATAACTAAAGGCGAGATAAAACAAAAAAATTCCGCCATTTTAACAGAAGGAGAAATGGATATGATTATGTCTTATCAATCAGGAGTAAAAAATGTTATAGCTTCCAAAGGTACTGCTTTAACTTTGGGTCAAATTGAACTGATCAAAAAGTATACTGACACAATCATTCTTTGTTTTGATCATGATTTAGCAGGGGATAGTGCGTCCCGGCGCGGAATTGAGATGGCAGATCATGCCGGATTAAATATCAAAGTTATTAAAATTACTGATGGTAAGGATCCGGCCGAACTTACTTTAAAAGATGTTTCACTTTGGGAAAAATCAGTGGAAGATGCAGAATCAATTTATGATTATTATTTAACATCAGTGAATAGCAGATTTAAAATCTCATCAGCTGAGGGAAAAAGAAGAATTGGAGAAGAATTATTGCCGATTTGGAATAAAATTTCTGATCCTTTGACTTTTGAACATTATTTACAAAAACTTTCTGCTTTGATAGGTATTCCGGATGAAATTTTGAGAAAAGAAATTAAAAAAGTCAAAACTGACAGTAGTATTCCTGTAGTTTTTAAAGAATCAGGCAACAGCCTGACTGAGATAAAACAAGTACTGAGAGTGAGACGTGATCTTTTGGAAGAATATCTTTTAACCTTACTTTTAAAAATTCCTTCCGATTTAACTTTTGTGCCCAATTTTCCGGAAACTATTTTTCTGACTGAAAATTTAAGATCAGTGTATGTGTTACTCGTGATATACTTAGATGCAATCTCTTTTAAAGCCAAGTCTTTTTTGGTAGCAGATTTTGTTAAAAGTATACCGGAAGAATTGGTGCCGATAGTTGACCAGTTGTATTTAAGAGAAATTGATGATAAATTAAGCAGTTCTAAGATTTGGAAAGCAGAAATTGAAAAGATGGTGGCAGAGTTAAAAAGAGCTTTAGTGAAAGCATCTTTGGAGAAATTATCTGCTGATATCAAATCAGCTCAGGCTTTTGGTAAAATGGAAGTGCTGGAAAATTTAAACAAAAAATTCAGAGATTTATCAGTAAAATTAAAGGGACTTTAATATGAATAAATTACAAAAAAATATCCAACTTGATGATAAAAAATTATTAAAACTCGGGCGGGAACGGGGTTTTGTGACTCAGGAAGAAATTTTACAAGTATTTCCCAAACCGGAAGAAAATATTACCGGACTGGATAATTTTTATCTTAAATTAATTGAAGCTAATGTTGATGTTTTTGAAACTACGGCAGAAGAGGTGGCTGATGTGGAAAAAGGCACCACTGAACTGGAGAAAGAATTGGAAATGTTAGCTTCAATGGATGAAGGATCAGTAGCAGATCCCGTCAGACAATATTTACGGGAAATTGGTAGGGTCTCGTTACTTACAGCAGCCGAAGAAATTGAACTTGCCAAAAGGGCGGAAAAAGATGAACAGAAAGCCAAAGATAAATTAATTTCTGCAAATTTAAGGTTAGTAGTTTCCATTGCAAAAAAATATGTCGGACGCGGTATGAGTTTATTGGATTTGATTGAAGAGGGGAATATGGGGCTGATGAGAGCTGTGGAGAAATATGACTGGAGACGCGGTTTTAAGTTTTCCACTTATGCTACTTGGTGGATTAGACAGGCAATTACCCGGGCACTGGCTGATCAGGCAAGGACAATCAGAATTCCGGTGCATATGGTGGAAACCATTAATAGATTTAACAGAACTCAAAGAAAATTAATGCAGGATTTAGGAAGGGAACCTACTCCGGAGGAAGTTGCCAAAGAATTAGGAATTGATCCACAAAAAGCCCGGGAAATTATTAAAGTTTCTCAGGAACCAACTTCACTTGCCACCAAAGTTGGAGATGAGGAAGATTCAGAATTAGGAGATTTTATTGAATCTCCCGGACTTAAACCGGAAGAACAGGCCACCCGTGCCTTACTTCGCAATCACTTGGATGAAGTGTTGGATTCTTTATCTCCAAGAGAAAAAAGGGTGCTACAACTCCGATTTGGTATTGAAGAT
>JAUSHL010000037.1 GCA_030648645.1 Candidatus Daviesbacteria bacterium | reverse complement strand
ATCTTCAATACCAAATCGGAGTTGTAGCACCCTTTTTTCTCTTGGAGATAAAGAATCCAACACTTCATCCAAGTGATTGCGAAGTAAGGCACGGGTGGCCTGTTCTTCCGGTTTAAGTCCGGGAGATTCAATAAAATCTCCCAATTCTGAATCTTCTTCATCCCCAACTTTGGTGGCAAGCGAGGTTGGTTCTTGAGAAACCTTAATAATTTCCCGGGCTTTTTGTGGATCAATTCCTAATTCTTTGGCAACTTCCTCCGGAGTAGGTTCCCTTCCTAAATCCTGCATATTTGGAATATAATGCTAACTTTGATAAGGAACAAAAGCCTATTATAGAGAAAATCCTCTCTTCGATCAAATTTCTCTAAAATATTTGTAATGCGAAATCTCAATTGATATAGTTTTGCGAAATCTGAACTGAAACAATCTCAAACATTTTTTGTGTCCTTTAATTAACTACTCTTTGTCATTGCGAGGAGTCCGCCAGCTGGCGGACTCCTCGCAATGACAGAATTTTGTATCATCTGAGACTTCGTTTATGTGTATCTTTTTAGATTTCGTGTAACATAAAATATTTTTAAACTTGACATTTGATAGTATTTTTCGTTAAATGGCAACATGTTTTCCAATACAAAAAACTTAAAAGTGAAATTTATTTCACTGGAAGGGGGAATTTATGTCTTTGGTTTCAGAAAAATTGCTTCTATTGCCAGAAAAATACATCCCGATACAAAAATTTACTTTGTTCCCACCAGTAATTATTATTCAATTACATCTTTTTTACTACCGTCAAAAAATAGCACATTTTCCAATTTGGATGCTACTGCTGTCGCTAAACAAGTATCTGATGCTGATTTGATCTGTTTTTCTTCAATGACCCCTTCTGCTCCCTGTGTTGAAAAAATTGCCAAAATTATCAAACAAATAAATCCCAAAGCTTTTCTTTTATGGGGCGGTATTCATTGTATTATTTATCCTGATCAAGCTATTAAACATGTTGATGCAATTTGTATTGGCGAGGGAGAAAAATCATTTGAGATTTTTTTTCAGGCTTTTAGTCAAAAACAAAATTTTAAAAATACCCCAAGTATGTGGTTTAAAACCAAAAGTAAAATTAAAAAAAATAAAATTCTACCCCTTTGTACTTCAGAAGAATTAAACAGTTTTCCTCATCCATACATTGGACTGGATTGTCAAATATATAATATCAGTAAAAAATCATTCTATCAATTTACCTATAAAGATTATATTAAATATAACGGGCTGACTTACCGCGTAATGTGGACCGTGGGCTGTCCTTTCTCCTGCACATATTGTGGCAATGAAAGTTTTGTTCGGCTTGATCCCCACTATCGACAAATCAGGTATCCCTCAAGCGAATATATGATTTCAGAAATAGAAGCCGGTCTAAAAATGTATCCTTTCGTTAACAGTATATCATTTTTTGATGATAACTTTATTGCAGTTCCAATCAAAACAATGAAAGAATTATTTAAAAAATACAAAAAAAGAGTTAATCTCCCCCATTATATACAGGGTATACATCCAAATCTCGTCACTCAAGAGAAAATAGAGTTAATTGGCCAATCCGGAGCCAACAGAATGAGGATGGGTATCCAAAGTGGTAGTGAGAAAATTCTGGCCTTCTATCAACGACCAACATCTATTAAAAATATCAAAAAGGGTGCAAATATACTTATTAAAACCAGCCTGAAATATAAAATGATTTGTCCTTCTTTTGATATAATTTCCGATAATCCTTTAGAAAAGAAAGAAGATATTATCCAAACATTAAATTTACTGTATAGTTTTAAGAGGCCTTATACATTAACACTTTTTTCTCTTCGTGTTTTTCCTAATACCCCATTAGCTGATTATTTTAATAATAACCCGGATATTGATATTTCTTATCAAAAATCATCTTATCTGGAAACCCGCAAAACCCTTACCAACATTGCCTTTTATGTGCTCGCTACTTTTAAACCACCAAAGTTTATTTTTAACTGGATAATAGCCAATATTAAAGATTACGACAAAGATCAGGAATCTTCTAAAATTATTTATTTTATAGCCAAATTTAGTTTTCTTTCTTCAAGAGCCCTGCGACATTTAATTAAAACCGATTTCTCAATCATGGCTGGGTCATGGGTATATTACTTATGGCGATTGAGATTAATTAAAAAAAACAGCTCTGCATTGTAGCTAAAATTATTATTACCAATAAATCTTCATGTATTGATTGATTACTCAATTCAAGCAATTTAGTCAAACCGCCTTTTTTCAGATTTATTATTTTTTTTACCATTTTTGATCAGATTAAAATTCATTCTAAATAAGAACCTGCTTCGCAGAACCTTGACTTGAATTTCATTCAAGATAATCTCTGAGTTTTTTGGCGCGAGTCGGATGTCGAAGTTTTCTGATTGCTTTAGCTTCAATTTGTCTAATTCTCTCGCGGGTTACCCCAAATTCTTTGCCCACTTCTTCCAGTGTTCTTTGTTTTCCATCTTCAATACCAAATCGGAGTTGTAGCACCCTTTTTTCTCTTGGAGATAAAGAATCCAACACTTCATCCAAGTGATTGCGAAGTAAGGCACG
>JAUSHL010000031.1 GCA_030648645.1 Candidatus Daviesbacteria bacterium | reverse complement strand
ATAATAACTTCAAGTTTTTGTTTTTCCTCTTCTTTAAGTGGAATATCAGGCATAGCAACATAGGATAGTTCATAATAGCTGATCCTGATACCATGACATTTTAATTTTGGCGGAGTATGACATTTCTAAATTGGAGTAAGAATCCTGCACATCATCTTGACTTCCCCAAGAGAAAAGAATAAAATATGGAAGTATTATTAAGAAAGGACCTGAGGTGGGCTAGTCCCACCTTTATTTTTAGAGTATAAATTCGAAGCACGAAGCTCTAAATTCGAAACAATGACCGAAATACAAAATTTGAATGATTAAAATGTTTTGAATATTTGTATTTTGAATCCGATTTAATCGGATTTGAAAATTTGAATTTGTTTCGAGTTTCGATATTAGAATTTCGAATTTTGGAGTGAAACGACTTATGGCTATACAGGCACGAACAGAATTTGCAGCAGCATTAAATCAATTAGCCTCGGAAAAAGGGGTTGATGTAAAAGTGGTAATTGAAGCAATTGAACAGGCAGCTTTAGCTGCTTTTCGTAAGGATTTATCCTTAAAAGGTGAAGAAATTCCGGAAGATTTTGAAAGTTTAACTGCAGATATAAACCCTTCTTCCGGAGAAATTTCCATCATGAGAGATAAAACCAATATTACTCCTCCAGGTTTTGCCAGAATTGCTGCGCAAACTGCCAAACAGGTAATTATGCAAAGACTAAATGAAGCAGAAAAAGGAGCAATTTTAGACGAATATGCTCAAAAAGTAGGTACTGTCATTTCCGGCACTATTCAAAGACAGGAAAATAATACCTATTTTGTAGATTTAGGCAGAGCAGAAGGAGTTTTTCCTCAGTCGGAACAAACCAGAGATGAATATTATCATGCAGGTCAAAGATTAAAATTTTATATTAGGGAAATTAGAGATGGAAGAAGAGGGCCTGAGGTAGTTCTTTCAAGATCAGCCCCAGAACTTGTCAAAGGTTTATTTGCCTTGGAAGTTCCGGAAATTCAAACAGGTTCAGTTGTGATCAAGGATATTGCTAGGGAAGCCGGCAATAGAAGTAAAATAGCAGCTATTTCCACAACTGCCGGAGTTGATCCGGTTGGATCATTGGTCGGTCAAAAAGGTGTTAGGGTAATTACAGTCATGAATGAGTTGGGAGAGGAAAAGATTGATATTATTGCCTATTCAGAAGAACCGGTTAGATATATTGCTTCAGCATTATCTCCTGCTAAAGATGTAACCGTGACTGTTGATGAAAAAACCAAAGTGGCTAAAGTTCAGGTTCCGGCTTCTCAATTATCTTTGGCTATTGGTAAAGGTGGACAAAATGTCAGATTGGCTGCCAAACTAACCGGTTGGAAGATTGATATTGAAGGATTAGAATTAGAAATCCAACCGGAGGTTGGTCAGCCTTTGATTGAAGTAGAAACACCAGAAACAGTAGAAGAGGCAGTGGCAGAAGTAGTAGCAGAAGAGGTGAGTAAAGAAGTTGATAAGGTAATGGCAGAAGAATCAGTTGATGGAGCAGTGGTGGAAGAACCAAGTACAGAAGAAGCTAAAGAAGCAGTGGCAGTAGCCGAAGAAGACATGGAGAAAGATAGCAATAAGAATCAAGAATAATGAATAATGGATAAATTTTTTGTATATCCTAAAGCTTAATTCTTAATTCTTTATTCTTTATTCTTTATTCTTTATTCTTTATTCTTTATTCTTACTATGATAAAAGAAAGACCGCCAGTTGTAACTATTTTAGGCCATGTTGATCATGGTAAAACTACTCTTTTAGATTTCATCCGAAAATCTGCTGTTGCTCAGGGTGAGCATGGTGGAATTACTCAGGCAATCGGAGCCTATCAAACAACTTTCAAAGATAAAATTATTACTTTTATAGATACCCCGGGTCATGCTGCTTTTGAAAAAATGAGATCAAGAGGAGCTTTGATGGCCGATATCGCAGTTTTAGTAGTTTCCGTTGATGATGGATTAATGCCACAAACTGTTGAGGCAATCAAACATATTCAAGGAGCAGGAATTCCCATGATTGTAGCTGTGAACAAAATTGATTTACCGGAAGTAAATATTAAAGTTCAACTGGAAAAGATTAAAAAACATCTTTCTGATAATAAAGTACTAGTGGAAGAATATGGAGGAGATACTCCCATTGTTGCTTTATCTGCCAAAACCGGAGAAAAAGTTGATGAACTTTTAGAAACTATTAATTTAGTAGCTGAGATGCATGAACTTAAAAGTGATGCCGATATTCCAGCTACCGGAGTAATAATTGAAGCTCATTTGGATAAACATACCGGTCCGGTCGCGACAGTTTTGGTAAGAGATGGAAGTTTAAAAAAAGGTGAGGAAATTAAAGTGGGAAATATAATTTCTAAAGTTAGAGGAATGTTTAGCTTTGATGGCAAATCTGTGGATATAGCTTCACCATCTATGCCTGTTGAGGTTTTAGGATTTGCGGAAGTACCTTCTGTCGGAATGAAATTTGGAGAGGTTGAAGGAAATGAAGAAACTATCAAACGAGAGAAATCAATTACCAGTTTAATTGATCAATTAAAAGAAAATGATTCGGAGATTTTAAAATTAATTGTTAAAGCTGATACACAAGGATCACTGGAGGCAATTGAAACCATTATCGATAATTTTAATGCTGATAAATTACATATAAAATTACTCTCTTTTGGTACCGGGGATATTTCTGATTCGGATATTGAGTTGGCTATTGGTACTCGGGCAATTGTCATTGGATTTAATGTGAAAATTTCTGTTGTTGCTTCCAAACTGGCAGAAGCAGGACATATTTTAGTTCGAACTTATAATGTGATTTATGAATTAACTGATGAATTACAAGATGTAATAACAGGGATTTTGAAGCCGGGCAAGGTAGAAGAAGTTTTTGGCAGAGCTCAAATTATTGCAGAGTTTCCTTATGGAAAATTGGGAAAAGTTGCAGGTTGTAAAATTTTGGAAGGAACTTTTTCTAAAGGTCCAAAGGTAAGAATTGTCCGAAAAGACTCTTCGGCAGGCTCAGAGCAAGTTATTGGGGAAACTAAAATTAAAACTTTGAAAAAAGGTAAAGATGAAGTGCAAAAAGTAGAAAAGGGAAATGAATGTGGGATGATTTTTGATCCAATGATAGATTTTCAAAATGGAGATCTGGTTGAATCCTTTAGAACTATCTAAAATCATCTTGTCATTGCGATCCGACAAAAGCCGGAGAAGCAATCTATCTTGCTAAAAGATAAGTTTGAAGTTTGGGGATGATATCCTCAAGTGAGTTGTATTCGATGATGACATCAGCTATTCCTCGAGTAGTATCTTTTATTTTAGTTCCTTGCTTCATTGTTACTATTATTTTTTTTCCTATTGCATATGCGATGCCAGCTTCAATAGCTCTCCCTGTGGGTTTATCGCTCATATCAATAAGTAAAAAATCTGATTTTTTAATTTCTTCAAAGGCTTTTTCCATAAGATCTTTGGGATTATTAAAAATTTTTTGATAATTTTCTATATCTCTGATAAAACAAAAATCCTCAAAACCTGCCTCTTTTATCAGAGAACAAAGACTCTCAGTTTCTTCCTTATTTTCAGTGCCTTTAAAAGAGGTGGTGATATAAATTCTAGCCATAAAAGAATTGTACACTAAAAATATGTTATCTTCTCACATCAAAAGTGAGAGCACAAAATATCATTATATTTCCGATCGAGAAGTTATTGATATTTTTAAGGCTAAGTAAAACCAAAAATCCTTAGTTGTCCCGCTTCGCCAAAGCTTCAGTGAGGCAAGTGATACGAATCCACCTCCGAGGTGAACAGTTAAATATATGTAATGGGAAATCTCAATTGTGATACTTTTAGGAAATCTCAATTTGGACATAAATGAATCATTTGGTAGACACAATAATGTCATTGCGAGCGACTGAAAGGAGCGTGGCAATCTTAATAAAGAGTTATTAGATTGCTTCGTCACTTCGTTCCTCGCAATGACAAAGAATTAAAAATTGAGATTTCCGTTTTATGTAACAGTTTAGATTACCCTTAACAAATATACCCAAAGTTGACAAGTATTTACAAATGTATTACTTTGTAATAGAATGATTATCAGAAGGCTTATTTGGGATGAGTGGAATATAGAGCATATAGCCAGACATAATGTTGAACCTGAAGAAGTAGAAGAGGTTTGTAAAAGCAAAAACCTTTTTAACAAGTGGAAAAATAAAACATATCGAGTAATTGGACAGACTGAGAGTGGTAGGTATTTGACAATATTTTTGGCACCAAGGATTGGACAAAGTTACTATCCAGTTACAGCACGTGATGCAACGGAAAAAGAAAAGAAGCCTTTCAGAAGGAAATAATATGAGTAAAAATAAATTGCTAATTCCAAATTTTAAAAGTATAGAAGAAGAAGCAAATTTTTGGGATACCCATGATTCTGAGGATTATCAATGGGAGAAAGTCAAGAATGTTAGATTTTCTAAAGATTTAATATCTGTTTTTAAAAAGGTAGTACCAATAAGACTGGATGATGGGACTATTAATGCTGTTAAAAAAGTTGCTGTTGCCAAAGGGATTGGTACTTCAACCGCTGCCAGGATGTTGATCCGTGAACGCCTGGCCCAACTAAATATCATCTAAAACTTGCCTCTATTGGTCATTGGTGGTAGAATCCCCTCAAGATCGGATATCGGATGTCAGATATCAGATGTCGGATATCAAAAATCAGATTATGAAATATAACCAGGAGATTTCTCAAATCCAACCTACTCTTCAAACTGCCCAGAATATTTTAATTGTTTTACCTTCAGAAATTAGTATTGACAAACTAGCTTCCGGTCTTTCTTTATTTCTATCTTTAAAACAATCCGGCAAAAATATGTCAATTGTCACAGAAGGAATAATTAGAGTTGGACACAGTAATTTATTTGGAGTTGGACAAGTGGGAAGTCAGATAACTGCTACCAAAGGCGGAGATTTAACTATAACTTTAGGTGGAGTAGTAAGTCCTGATGGAAAAGTTCCGGCATTACAAAATTTAGATTGGGCCCCAACAGGAACAGAAAAAAAAGATTTAAAATTAACTTTTCATGTCATGCCAGGACAAAAATTTGAACCAACTTTTATTACCCCAAATTTTGAAGGTGGAGGATATGATTTAATTTTTGCTGTCGGTTCCGAAAATCTAAATGTTTTAGGTGGAGTTTATACCAATAATGCTCAAACTTTTTCTTCATCACAGATTATAAATATTGATAACCAGGAAAATAATGGCAAATTTGGTACTTTCAATATTATTGATTCTCAGACTTCATCTATATCAGAAATGACAGGACAAATAATTTCCGGACTTAATATTCCGTATGAAGGAGATATTGCCACGAATATTTTAAATGGAATTTTTAATGCTACCAAAAATCTTTCCGGAGAAAAAGTTGGAGCAGAAACTTATGAAGCAGTGGCAAATGCTTTAAAGGTTGGTGGGGTAAAACCCGTATCGAATGTGGTTTCTTCTGTGAACCCTGTCATTAATATTATTCCTCAGGAAGTGCCTATTCAATCCACATCTAATGGCTTTGATTTAAGTAAAATTTTCAATGCTCCGGTTACTATTTCTGCTCCGGATAATTTTACAGTTCCTGCTGTCGTATCTTCTGAACCTCAGCCTTCTCCGGAAGAGATTGTAAGAGGTGAGGGAGTGGAATCTGAATCACCTGAAGCTGATTGGTTAACACCAAAAATTTATAGCGGTAAAGGAGTAGGTTAAAAAATGAGTGAGACATTAGAAGGTCAGGAATCAATAGGTACCCGAGGTTCATTTCTCAGACCATTGGTGGATAAAATTAGAAGTATTGATGGTAA
>JAUSHL010000012.1 GCA_030648645.1 Candidatus Daviesbacteria bacterium | reverse complement strand
TAAGAGATTGCCACGCTCTCCGCCAGCTGGCGGATCGCTCGCAATGACAAAGAGTAGTTAATTAAAGGACACAAAAAATGTTTGAGATTGTTTCAGTTCAGATTTCGCAAAACTATATCAATTGAGATTTCGCATTACATTCCTTCCCACGCAATTCTTGCTCAAGTCTCCTTTGGTGATCTCGTTCCTTAACTACCCGGCGTTTTAGAGTACGGAGTTACTCTTTGACAACGATCAAAAGAGTAAACGCAGTACTCGCAAGTGTAGAATTTTATTCTTTTCCGCGAACTTCTTGCTCAATACGCCTTAGGTGATCTTTCTCCTTCAAAATTCTACGTTTATCCACTTCCCTTTTAGATTTGCCCAAACCTAACTGAACTTTAATAATATTGTGTTTATCATATAAAGAAACCGGAATTAACACTGCACTTTTGGCTGATAATTGTCCAATCAAACTTTGGATTTGTTCTTTATGAAGTAGTAATCTTCTTTGTCTGGTGGGATTATAATCTTTAATTGGAGCATTGTGATAAGCCGGAATATTTACATTAATTAAATAAACCTCTCCATTTAAAATTTTCCCAAATGATTGTCCAAGTTCCACTCTTCCCTCTCTAATAGATTTAACTTCAGAACCCAAAAGCTCAATCCCGGCTTCCATGGATTCAATAATAAAATAATTATGCAGGGCTTTTTTGTTGGTAATTTTCATAGTGAACTTGTCATCCCTGGCTTCATGTGTCATTCCGGCCTCCGAGCCGGAATCTAGTATTTCTGGATCCCGGGTCCCTTCGGCCTCGCTCAGGGCGGGCAAGTCCGGGATGACAGTGGTCGCAGGGATAACACTAGTCTCATTTTAACTCAATCGAATAAATTTTGCTCCCTGCAAGTAAATAAATCTTTTTATTTTCCTCATCTACTACTAGATCATCAACTGTTCCCAATTTATCTCCCTGATATTGGGCTTTATAAATTCCTTTTTTATCCAATACTACAATCCGACTGTTTCCGGAATCCAGCACATAAATATTATCTACACTATCTAAAGCAAAAAAACTTCTGGGGTTATTAAAATTTTTATCCAAACCGGAAATAGAAAAATAATCCGATGCACCTTGAGTATATTTTAAAATGTCTCCATTTTTCTTTAAAAACCAGACTGAAGAATCAATCTGCATTTTTACAACATCTGATAAATCCACCTTTACTCCACTTTTAAAATAAATAAACTTATCAGAGTAACCTTTTTCAATCGGCACATATTTCCAAATTTGATCCTGATCCAAAATATAAATATTATTGGCAAAACCTAAGATATCAGTAATTTTTTTCCAGTCCTTATCAGGTTTTATTACCACAGAAAGTGTCGTATCTTTTAATCCTGTTTTTATTAAACCCTTATCAGAATAAACCCAGACATTATTGCCATTTAAAGATGCGAGTTGTGCCTCCCCTAATTTATCTTCCCCTGCCAAAACCTGCTGAGCCTTAGTTTGTAAATTAATACTGACTAAATTCTTCTTTTTAGTATCTAAAACCAGTAAAATACCCAACGATGAAGAAAGTCTATCAGCTTGAAAATCTGGTTTAATTAAATTTAAATCCAACCAAAGAGGTAAATCGGAAATTTTATAGATTTTTAAAATTCCTCCTTTATTATTTTCAATTTGTTTTTTTAAATCCAAGCCTTCCGAATTTTTAGGTTTAATTTTTAAAGCGTGTTCCAGAGAATCCTGAGCTTGTTTTAAAGATGATATGGCTAAATTCTGATCATCAGTCAAGCTTTGCGCTTTGTTCCAACTTTCTTGAGCTGTTTTTAAATAATTACTAAAATTTTGATTAATTGAGGCTTCATTTTTGTTTTTGGTATTAATTCCTACTATTATTAATATCAAAACCGCTACAACTCCTACCAAAATAGCTTTTCCCTTTAAGGATTTGGGGATAATTTTAAAGAAAACTTCTTTTAAAAATGCTAAATTCGGCATTTTAAAAGATAAATTATTAGTAAAAATAATGTGATCACCATCTTCCTCTGCATCTTCCTGTTCCGCATCCTGAGCTTGTTTATCCTGAGCATGGTCGAAGGGTCGAAGAGTCGAAGGGTCTTTTTCTAAAATTAAGGCTGCCACCGGATAAGTTTGAGCTTCCGGTAATCTTAAATTTATTTCATCTTCTAAAACATCAATCGGAGTACTACCTAGAATATCTAAATCTTCACTTAAAAAATTAATCAAACTATCTGTTGAAAGCACCACTCTATCTTCATCTTCCAATAGTCCGGAAATAACTTCCCCGTCTGCCACTGCAATTAAATCTGATCTTTTTCCGTGTCTGATTAAATATGCCTTTAGAGAATCTCCCTGATATAAAAGATACATTGCTGTACCTTGCTCATCTTCTTCTATTACTGTTAAAAGTATTTGAATATTATCTGCCCCCTCCAATGATTTTTTAATAATTTCGGCAGTTTCCGTAATTTTTTGGGAAATATTTAAATCACTTGAGGTAAAAAAAGATTCAGCTTCAAATAAAGCTTGCCTGACTCTGGCGAAAGCATCCTCCAGGGATGAGGCCACAATGGCAAATAATCCTACAGAGGAAAGAGCGAGGGCAGCATCAGTATCAGAGTTAAGACCTACCACCTTTGCTGTTTTTATCATAACTGAAATAAGACAGTTAAAATTTTAAAATCTAAAATCCAAATTTTAAAGCAATTTTAAAATTAAAAATTTAAAATTTAAAATTAGTCCAACTAACCAAACAGGAATCCTATAAATAGTATTATAACCCCTAATGCAAATCCGCAGTGCAAAATTGCCCCGGCTTTCAAAATTGGTGAAGATTCAGAAATTAAAGTTTCGGACATTAATTTAATTTGGCGGAGGACAATCAAACTAAAAACAAAATACAAAACGGCTAAAAACAGTATTCCCAATCTGGGAATATCCCAAACAAAGTTTACTAGACTGTCAAATGGCATTATTCGTTTCCTCCTGTCCCTATGGTATTTTCTTGTAAATCCTGTACTCTTTCAGCTACAATGTCCGGATTAGGTACTTTAAAAAATTGAATATTTTGTCTTTCAGCAGCCGTTTCAATGACTACATCTCCATAATTAAACAGAGGACCTAAAACTCCTCTGATATGTGTTCTGGCACTTTCCACATCAGCAATTCTGACCTCAGTAATATCCCGGTAAAGAAGATTCCAAAAATTGATATCTACTAAATGCCGGTTAGTTACAATATAAATATTAAAATACCAATGCAAAAACGATTCAATGATATAGGCTAAAATGAACATATACCATAAAATAATTCCGGCCAAATAAAGATCTATTGGTATTGAAAAAGAAACAACTGATTGAATAAAAGATTTAAGAGAAATTAACAAAATGGGCAACAATATCCCTAAAAATGCTGTTGCCAACCAACTAATATTAGTAATCCAGTGTTGTCTTAAAAAAAGTTCAATATGTTCATCCTCTTCCTGATGAACTAATCTTATTTTTGGAGGACAATCATAAAAGGACGAGAGGTGACTAGCCATGAGGGAATGATAACATAGTTACAGTATAATTTTAAATTTTTAATTTTAAATTTTAAAATTGGTTTAAGAACTTGCTTCGCAAGACCTTGCGACCTATTGAAATTGATTGCAAGGGTCTTAAAATTTGAGTTTTAAAATTTGAATTTAGACTTCCTGTCTTATTTCTTCTCCACATTAAATAAAGGGCCAACAATGTTTATATTTGAAGGAGCTCTTAAATTAAAATAATCTTTAAATTCACTTCCACCAAATGATTCTGATTTACCATCTCCGGAAACCGTCACAGTAGTTGTTCTGCCTGCTCCAAAATCAACAGAAACAGAAATATCAGAAATATTATTGAAAGCCTTTGATCCCAGTTCCCTTTTAACTCTTTCTGCATCCCAGGTTTCTTTTCCATCAGGATTTGGTTTATCAATTTGAGAAAGATGTTCTTGAGTACCGGAATCTTTTTTGGCCAACATCAATACATTGACAATATCAGCCATTTCTTCAGATTTTAGCCAGGCTGTCTTATTGTATTGGGCTCTTGCTCCCCAATCACAATAAAAAATGGGAGAATCTTTTTCATAAGCTGTATTTTGCAAATCTGAAAAACTTCCTGCCGACCCTGAAGTAGTATCTACCGCTCGTTTTGTCCAAGATGTATTACTCCATCCAATATCACCAGAATTAAAAATATAGCCTCCATGGGTGGAAGAAAACCAGGCCTTAACAGTTTGACCTCCTTGAATCATAACTTTTCCTGATGTGGCATTAGCTGCCGTTTCCCAATTACCACCTTTAGGATTAGTTTGGAAAGCCTGACAATACTGATTAGCACAAATAGAATTGGCTCCATTATTAGTCGCTGCTAAAACATATGACCTTGCTGCAATTGCCTGAGCTTTTAGTACTGCAAGATTATTATCTGTCCAAGAATCAGGAACTTCATATATTCTTTTGATATAATCTTCTAAACTTCCACTCCAAATAACATTCCCACTATTAAAACCATTGCTATCATTCACTTTAATACTGATACCGGTATCCACATTCTGATAGTTATCAAAATTATAATATGCATGTAAAATCGCGTCCTCATTTTGACCGGCCTTAGCTCTACCCCAAGCACCAAATTGGCTCAATCCTACCCTATTTGGCACACCATAAGTGAACATGGCAAATCTTGGGGAAAAACCTGGATCAATATTCCTATCATCAGTACAGCCACCACGCATGGAATAAGCTGATTTTGGCAAATTTAAGCTTCCCAATTTTTGGGCCAATAATTGTTGTTGTTTAGCAGAAAGTGCGGCAATTTTATTGGATAAATCTGCCTGATAGGCTTTGGCTTTACTTACTTCTCCCCCGATAAATTTAGCATTTTGATCAACCTGAGATTGCAGTGATGCCAATGAAGCTTTATCTTTTTCCAGTTTTTCTTTTTGAATTAAAAGATCCAACATTTCGGAGGTTACGGAAGAAATTATCCTTTGATCTTCACGGGTGGCTGCTTGTTTATAGGAAAGTTCCCTAAACAGATCACCGGAAGAGGAAGAAGATAAAATCACAATTAAAGGAGTGGTAAAGTAGGAATGAATATAATAGGACCTGACTCTGGAAGAAAGTAGAGCTTGTTGAATGACCAATTTATCTTCCCGTAGTTTTAAATCCTTTTCTTTTTGGGTAATTGTGGCTGATAAATTATTTAATTTTGCCTGAAGTTGAGCCAATTGGATTTTTAAGGAATCAAGTTGCCCTTCAAGTGGTTTAGTTGCAGCCACAGATTGCTCTCTGGCTTTGTTCAGTTCATTTATCTGCTTTTGCAGGTCTTCAATCTCATCAGCATGAGTCAAAGTGATAAGTAAAAAGCAAGAAGTGATAAGTAGGCAAACTATCAAAATTGATCTGACAGCTAATGACTGATGACTGAAAGCTTTCTTGAAGCAGAGCATACCTCAAATTCTACCATAATTTGTTACACGAAATCTAAAAAGATACACATAAACGAAGTCTCAGATGATACAAAATTCTGTCATTGCGAGGAGTCCGCCAGCTGGCGGTTGCAGGTTCGAGTTAAATTGGTTTATACCCTAATTATTTCACAACAGTTCAGAAGTTTCCAAAGAAAGTGTCATTGCGAGGAGTCCGCCAGCTGGCGGATCGCTCGCAATGACAAAGAGTAGTTAATTAAAGGACACAAAAAATGTTTGAGATTGTTTCAGTTCAGATTTCGCAAAACTATATCAATTGAGATTTCGCATTACACATAATTATTCCTCTTGACATAATATTACTAAAACACTACAATTGTAGTAGAGTTGTAATATGCAAAGAACTATTCTGCAGGTACCAATGCCAAGAGAACTTAAAGAAAGTGCTGAAAAAGCAGCTTTAAATGCCGGTTTCTCTTCTTTACAAGAAGTACTAAGGGTGTTTATGAAAAAATTTGCCAACAAAAAAATTGATTTAGCTTTTGAAGAAGAAACTCATTACCTTTCTCCTAAAGCAGAGAAAAGATATTTAAAGATTATGGAAGATTTTAAAACTGGTCGTAATATTTACACTGCCAAAAATGTGGATGATCTAATGACACAACTCTTGCAATAAATGAATGTCCACTATCATAAAAATTTCCTTAAACATTTTAAATTACGGATAAAACATCACCCTCAAATGGTAACTAAATTTCAGACTAGGTTAAAATTGTTTATTAATGATTCTACAAATCCAATACTCAAAGATCATCAATTAATCGGCCCCAAATCTTATCGTCGGGCTTTTTCTATAACTGGAGACATAAGAGTAATTTACCAAAAAGTTGAAGATGGCGTTTTATTAATGGATATTGGCAGTCATAATCAAGTATATTAAGTTTCTTGACTCTAGCCCCTAAAAAGTTGTTTACAACGCGAAGTCATGTACCGTACAGTACATGACGAAGTGTTGCAAATTAGGGTATTTTAGGTATAAGCTAAAACTAATGTCCAAAATTATTTTTTACCCAAACCTTCGTCATGCATGCCAATAGTTAAGATATAAATATCTTCTCCATCAATAAAAAATGTAAATCTATAATGTATATCTATCCTTGCTTCAAACTTACTCTCCGCACTCATTTTCTTAGTTCTTAAAGATGGATGACGGTAATTAATTATTAGGAAGACAAATTGTTTATCAGCTTTTTTCTGAAGTGGAAGTGGTAATTTTCGATAATCTTTTTCTGCATGTTTAGTAAACTTAATACTCATGCAGATTTAAGGGAATTTAGATAAACCTTAAGCTCCTCTTTATTTTTAAGTTCCACAAATCTCCCTACTTTGATATCCTCCATAGCTTTCTTGTCAGACCATTCCCACCATTCATCAGATCCATAAGGAGGTTCACTTTCAAAAAGTTTCACCTTGATAGTATGTACTTCCCTAGTCAGTTGATCTAATCTGGTCAGAATTTCTTCAAATGTTTTTACTGGTACAGTCATTGTTTGAGCCATAATAGTGAGAAAATTATACCATAAAACCATAATATATGCTAAGCTAAAACTAATGTCCAAAGTACTTATTCTAATACTAATAGCTGTGTCCTTTTTGTTTTTGGGATCTTTTCAGCAGGTTTTTGCAGTTACTACTGCTGCAGGTGTTGCCTGTAATCCTCAAAGTGGTCAAAATCTTGCTTGGGGAAAAGGAATTAAGACTGCCATTGGTTGTATTCCCACCGAACCAACTGAATTAATTAATGGAATTATCAAGGTAGCAATTGCAGCCGGAGGTGGAATTGCTCTACTTCTGATGATTTTCGGAGTATTTCAGATGATTACTTCAGCCGGAAATCCGGATGGAGTAAAAAAAGGCAGTGAACAAATTACTTCAGCAGTACTTGGACTGCTTTTTATTATCTTTGCAGTGATGTTACTAAAAATCATTGGAGTTGATATACTACAATTACCGGGTTTTCAATAAAATTCTAATATCTAAACACTAAATTCTAAACAAATTCAAATGACCCAAAATCAAAATTTAAAACCATTTGATCTAGAAGACAGAACACTTAATTTTGCCAAAAGAGTTAGAAATTACGTCAAAAAATTACCTAGAACTATTTCCAATCTTGAATATGGCAGACAATTAATCAGATCTTCCGGATCTCAAGCTGCTAATTATATCGAAGCCAACGAATCCTTAAGTAGAAAGGACTTCTTTTTAAGAGTAAAGATTTGCAGAAAAGAGACTAAAGAAAGCAGACTCTGGCTTACATTATCGGAACCAAATTCCGAGGATACCAGAGAACAAAATGAACTTATTCAAGAAGCTACAGAATTAATGAAAATTTTTGGTTCCATTGTAGAGAAAGGAAAATAATTTAAACTTTAGTTTAGAATTTAAAACTTTTGAATTTTGATATTGTTTAGAATTTAGAATATTAGAATTTAGAGTTTGTTGTATACTATAAATATGATCCCAGGACTTGATAAAATATTTGCATCAGATCCGGTTGCAGCAACCTTTCCCCAAGGAACACTGGGTGAGTTTTTGTCCCGTCTATTTATGGTAATTTTATTTCTGGCTTCGGCCTTAATGTTTTACTGGATAGTTTGGGGAATTTTTCACTATCTTTTCTCCGGCGGAGATAAGGAGGGACTTAGTAAAGCTCAAAAAAGAATTACATGGGCAATAGTTGGTTTTATTATTATTTTTATCTCTTTTGCTCTATCTCAATATCTGCAAACAATTTTTGAGCAAAGGTTACCGGGAGGAGTAACAACAGTTACAAAACCATGAATAATAATAATGAATAATGTCGATTTAGGAAATCAATATGCTTTTGGATGGATTACCTCTTTAGGTCAGGGCACTAATTTATTAATTACTCCTGTATTTTCCATCGCTATGGCGGGTGTTGTTTTATATTTTATTATTGGTGGATTACAATTTTTACTCTCCGGTGGAGATAAAGAAGCCATTGCTAAAGCCCAAAAAAGAATCACTCATGCTATCATAGGGTTTATACTACTGATAGTGTTATTTTTATTTATGCAGTTTTTTGTGGGAGAATTTTTAAACTTAGGAGGATTTAAGATTATAAAATGAAAGAAATTGAAGAAGTTATTGGAAAAATTAATCCCCCAGCTGAAGTTTCAGTTTGGGGTATTGGATCAGCTGGAATTAACCATCTACTGGGCAATATAATCCAGTTGATTTATGCTGTTGCTGGTATAATTTTTGTTTTTATGGTAATTATTTCTGCAGTGCAATGGATTATATCCGGAGGAGAAAAAGAAGCTGTCAGTAAAGCCAGAGGAAGACTTACTTGGGCAGTCATTGGCATAGTTTTTCTGGCTTTAGCCTTTGTGATTATTAGTATTGTTGGTAAAGTTACTGGTTTTACTTTCTTTGTTGGACAATGACTTGTCATTGCGCTATTGTCATCCCTGGCTTGACCAGGGATCCAGACATTCTGGATTCCTGCTTTCGCAGGAATGACACTGATATGAATTAAACCTAGCGCTATTGTCATCCCTGGCTTGACCAGGGATCCAGACATTCTGGATTCCTGCTTTCGCAGGAATGACACTGATATGAATTAAACCTATACTACAACAAATGCTTGACAAAGTAGTTTTAATGTATATATGATAGGTCTAGATATGAAAAAGATTGCTCTATTTTTATTAACTTTAGCCTTTTTAGTAATTGTCCCGACTGTTTTTGCTCAGGTTACCCCTACTCCCGGTAGCGGTATTAGAATTGATATTGTACCAAAAAATATTCCGGGATTTGTTGATCCGGGAGCGAGTGGTAGTAATATCAGTAACATTATTAATAATGTCTTGAAAATTATTTTCGTGATAGCTGCTCTTTTGGTTTTGATTTTTTTAATTATGGGAGCATTTCAGTGGATTATGTCAGGTGGGGAGAAAGAAGCTGTTGGTAAAGCCAGACTGAGAATTACTCATGCTTTAATTGGTCTGGCTATTTTAGTTTTAGCTTTCGTGATTTTAGGGGTAGTGGGAACTATCGTAGGAATCAACTTCCTGCAATTTAATATTCCTACTTTAACTCAAGCTCCATAAATGTACCTTGGTTAGTTGACCTACTTTCTTTTTTCTAGTACTCTATTTATATGGGACCAGGTGCTCCGGGATTAGATCAACTTCAACAACTGATGCAAAGAATTATTAACTTGTCGGTAGGGCTGGCTTTTATGGCAATTGTCGTCATGTTAATTGTGGGAGGGATTAAATATTTAATCTCAGGGGGTGAACCAAAACCACTATCTTCTGCCAACAATACTATGACCTGGGCAATTTTGGGAATAATTTTTTTGGTAATAATTTGGTTAATACTCTTACTTATCAAAGCTTTTACCGGTGTTGATGTAACGAAATTCTGTCTCGGCTTTGCACCATATTGCCTATGAAAAAAGCTTTCAGTCGTCAGTCATCAGCTATCAGACTATTGTTTTTTTTAGTATTTTTACTAATCACTATAACCTATAATCTACAACCTAGCCTTGCCATTGATTTAACAGATCCTTATCCCTGTGGAGCGCCTGATCAAATTCAGGTTGGTACTGCACAAGGAGAATGTGAAATAAATGGACAAACCTGTACAGCCTTTTCCCATTATTTGTATACTGATGAAAATACCCAAGCTTGGTGTGATAACGACAACTGTGCCGAACCTTGTAATATACCTACCCCATCTCCTACATTAACACCTTTTCCCACCTCTAAAGTAGCTACTCCCAGCTCGGAAGAAAAAGCCGTTTATACTTTAAATCAAGGACTATTACCCAGACAATTAGCAGAAGAACAGGAACCGCAATTAAATATATTCCAAAATATTTTTAAGGGCATACAAAATCTTTTTGGTGGTTTATTTTTATTTAACATTGTTAATAAACCAAAAATGTATACACAATCAGCTGACCTAGACAAATCCACTGTTCCTCCGGAACTTCTACCAAAAACAGATAATTATAATCAAAATATGACAGATTATTTAGGAGGATCTGCAGGAGTTTACGGCGTTAATTTACCGGCTCCAATCCAAGATTCTAAAATTCCAAAATCAGAAGAATCTTATGAGAAAGCCAATTTTCCGGAAGGAATAAATCCCGTTACTGGACAAAAATAATATAAAATGTGAGAATTAATTTATGAGAACTGCCCTTGGGAAAGTCGTCAGTCGTCCCAGCCAAAGGCTGGTTGTCCTTTGGACAAAGATGTCAGTCGTCAGCTTAATACTTGTATTATTTATTGTTTCTTTTTTTATCATAACTACTCCAGCTTTAGCCTTCCCCTGGGATGCTCAGTCACAAAGTACTTTTACCTTGGGTAATTTACTTAAATCCGGTCTAGTTGGACTTAGTGGAACCTGTGTTGATCCTTCCGGATCGGTGCAGATAAGCGAAAAAGATTTCAAACCATGTTCTGAAGTACAGCAAACAGGCGGAGCAATTAGTATGACTACCAACGCAATGTCGTATTTGTACAATCCCCCAATTTCTTCTGTCTATTATCTGGCAAATCTGGGTGAAAGTTTGGGAATCGGTCCCGGCACTGCCTATGCTCAGGTAAAAGGTTCCGGAGAAGAAGTTGTTGCTCCTGTTTACCGACTCTGGCAAATCAGCCGTAATTTAGCATATTTAGTATTTATTGTTGTTTTTGTGGTAGTGGGATTTATGGTTATGTTCAGACAAAAATTAAATCCCCAAACAATCATCGGTGTCCAACAGGCATTACCGGGACTGATTATTGGTTTAATTTTGGTATCTTTTAGTTATTTTATCGCGTCTTTAATGATAGATTTATCGTTTTTGGGAATTCAGGTGGTGGCTCAGTATTTTATTTCAGCCCAAAGTCCTACTTCACCTAATTCTTTAGGAAATGTAATTGATTTGGCCCACAATTCCAATATTTTTAATTTATTTGCCGTCACTGCTTTCAATGGCACTAATTTAAGTGCGGTATGGCTGGGAACAAGCGGACAATTAGTGCAATTACTTGGCGGTAATCAATTAGGTGTTATGGGATTAGGTGGTGGTGGAATTGGTGGTATTGCCGGTGCAGTGGCTACACTCATGATATCGGGACCATTTGGAATAGTTACCGGAATTGCAGGAGGCTTAGCAATACCGGTAATAATTCCTGCCTTGGTTTGTTTAATTTTGTTGGTGGCTTTATTTGTCCAAATGTTCAAACTTCTGATTGCTTTACTAAAAGCCTATATCGGTATTTTGATTATGACTTTGGCCGGACCGTTTTTTATTTTAGCAGGATCAATTCCCGGTAAAAGCACTGCTGTTTCCGGTTGGATTAAAAATTTATTGGCTAATGTGTTAATTTTTCCGGCTGTTTTTGCCGCTTTTCTTTTTGCGGGAGTGATTTTAGGGGATACCACCAGTTGGAATAATACCTCTGTTTTACCGCTTTTTGGCGGGCTGGATCAAAATTTTGTCCGGGTTTTAATAGCTTATGGAATTTTATTGGGTACCCCGGGTATTCCTGATGCCGTCAAAGGAGCTTTAGGAGTGAAGGATCAAAATCCAATTACTCAGGCAGCCATGGCGGGAGCTGGTGGAGGCTGGGGTCTGACCAGTGGAGCAGGTCAGAAAGGCTGGAAAGCCACCGGCGTACCACAATATCGGCAATCCATTGTAGATACCAGAAATAAAGCACTTGCATCAGGAGATGTACCACCTACTCCAATTACCGGAAGAAATCAAACAATTCGTACCGTAAACCCTGCTTATACTAATTGGAACACTCTAGGGCACGCAAATTACCAAGTTGGACCTCCTCCTACACAATATCTCACCGCAAGCTCAGGTTTTCTCTCTGGTATCCTTAGAGGGTGGCTTACTAGATAAAATTTAACAATTTAGCAGTTTAATTATTTACCCTGTTTTAATCCCTCTTTTAAGATACCGAAGAGCAATTCCCAAAAAATAGTCAGCAATGCTTTGGTTCCTTTAATATGACTCCAGAAAATGGTCAGCTCAGCCCATGCTCCTGTACCCAAAAATTTTTCAGCCAAAAATTGTGTCTCTTCCGGATTTAATTTAAGTTCCCTGCCCCATTTTTCAATCATATTATCAAAACCAGCCTTATCCGGCTTTGTTAAACCCATTTCCCTTGCCTCTTTAGTTTCTAAAAATTTATTTCGATGGTGAACCATTTTTACAAAAGTTTTAAATTTATCATCTGTCAAATAATCAAAACTTTTAGCAGCTTTAAGAAAATTTTCGTCATTAGGATTTTGAATATAAATTAAAAAAACTTTTTTCGCTTCCTCTGTCTGGACTAAATTTCTAAAAGACCATGAGCCTAAGGGATCTTTACGGTTGGCAAGATTATCAAAATTGTAGGCAGGTTGCCCATTTGCTCCTTCCCAAAACTTATCGTCTGTAAAGTTCAGTTTAATCTTATTCTTATCAAAAGCACTCTTCATAAAAGCAAGAAAATCTTTTGAATCCAAGTCAATTTCTTTGTTGATACCTTCACCTTCCTCCAAATCAGCAAATACATCCATATGCGGACGGAGTTGATATGCCCGGGTAGTTACCCGCTCCTTAAATCTGATTGCATCACGGACCTGAAAATTACCACCGGAAACTGCTTTATCGACCCAATCTTCTTGTGTTATTATGATGTCTTCTCCATTAATATCTTTTACTTTTGCCTCCGTATCCGTAAAAGTCTGTGTCTGAGCCATTCTGGTACCGGAAATTATCCAAAATCTTTCTGCTAAATTACGCATGGATTCTATTTCAGCTTTACTTGGTTTCCCTTCCCATTTTTTAGAGGCTTCTTCGACAAAGCTATTGGCTTTATTACGGAATTCAGTCTGAGTCTCTAATTCCGGTATGGCTTGTTTAGCTTTGGCACTTATTTCATTCATACCAACAAAATTTTTACCATTATCCATGTAATATTCCAGAGCGTAACGAAACGCTCTAAATTTTTCGTCGGTAAAAAGTTTATTTAACCATTCGGACTTAAATTGTGCGAGTGCTTTATTTATATTACCAACATCATTGGCTGTTTCATAGGCTACAAAAGTTGCATGAAAAGCGGTTCTGGCCTGATGTTCATCAACTAATTTCTTTACCTGCTCAGCATAATTATAGTCAAATTTTTTATCGTTCGGTCCTTTTTCGCCATTTTGCTGCATAGCTTGTATCATCAGAACAAATGTTTTATTTGCATTAGAATAGGCCAAGTTTCCATTTTCTTCCTGAGTACTCTCTAACAACTGCATTGTATCAGTCAACATTTTTCTTTGGGCAAGAGGATCATCAGGAACATCAATCTTTCTTATAGAATTTTCCGCCTGAAAAGTCAGCCTTGAATAACCTGGTAGAGGTGGGATTTCTGTTCTTGTTTCTGTTATTCCTGGATTTATTTCTGCCATATTTCCTTCTCTTTCCATAATCCTCCTTTTGTTTAAAATAATCTTATTTACGACTATAAGTCTATCACAATGAGAGAATTAATTCAACTCAGTGTAATCTTTTTAAAATCATCCGTCAATATAAAATTTTTGAAATTAGTTAGTGTTTCCCAGTGTCATTCCCGCGAAAGCGGGAATCTATACTAATAAGTATTTATATGGATTCCGTGTCAAGCACGGAATGACAAAGTACTGGGAAGAACTAATTAGTT
>JAUSHL010000009.1 GCA_030648645.1 Candidatus Daviesbacteria bacterium | reverse complement strand
TTATTGTCATTGCGAGGATCCGGCGAAGCCGGAGACGAAGCAATCTTATTTCGAGATTGCTTCACTCACTTCGTTCGCTCGCAATGACAAAAGACCGCTGTAAGGGCGGTTTTTTGGTGGATTTCCTGCATTTCAAGTTCTAATTTAATTTTCCCCTGGACTATTTTGTCTGGCATAAAATTATTATACAACGTTATTGTCAATGCTTGCTTATGCTCCCTTGTCATTCCGGCCTCCGAGCCGGAATCTAGTATTTCTGGATCCCGTATCCCTTCGGCTTCGCTCAGGGCGGGCAAGTGCGGGATGACAGAAGATGCAGGAATGACAGAGGGCTGAGATTGCTTCTCCGTCCGCCAGCTGGCGGACTCCTCGCAATGACAGATCTGTTAAACTTCCTCCTTAAAATTCATCAAAGATGCTGATGTTTCTAAAAGAGCCATATTAATATCTGTTTTTTTGGCCTGTCCCAGCAGTAATTTTTGTTTTTCCAAAACATCATCGGCATTAATCTGAGCCTTATCCATTGACATTAAACGGGAAGCAGTTCTAGCCATTTCTGATTCCAAAAATGTTTGCTCCAAAAGTAAACTTACAACCTGATTGTCAAAGAAATCCAGCATTTTCTTCAATTCCGGTTCAAAAATATAAGTTAAAATTTCACCTTTTCTCTCAATATAAGCTTCAGGTGGTTTTTGGACTAAATCAACTACATGGGGAGCCTGAATTACTACTGATTGCATTCTGGAATAATAGACAGCAATTTGCTGGTATTTACTGATTTCAGCAGTTAAAGCCAGTAGTTCCTGATAAGTCGGCAAATCTTCTTTGGTCATAAAAGTCTTGAATTGGTGAGGATAATTTAAGGTTTTAAAATGATTTATAGCTGTGGCTCCCACTAAAATTCTGTCCGTTTGAAATTTTTGGGTATTATCCATAAAAAATTTGATTAATTTATTCTCAATATCTCCAAAAAAATGATGATTGGAGGTAATAATCAAAGAAACCGTACCTGATTTTTTAAAGGGAACAGTGATATGTCTTTGATGGGCAGCTACATTAACAATATGTGAAATACCACTGATTTCTGTAAAAAACTTTCGGTTTCTTTCAATTCCTGCTCTGATTTTTTGTAATTTTTGGGCAGCAATTTCAGTGTAAGCTGAAGCTACTATTTTTAAATTCTCTGCTTCTTCAAGTTGAGATTGTATTTGTTTAATGGTTGACATATAGATTAATTTTAAATTTTAAATTTTAAATTTTAAATCAATTTTAAATTTTAAATTTTTAATTTGGTTTAAGAACTTGCTTCGCAAGACCTTGCGACCTATTGAAATTGATTGCAAGGGTCTTAAAATTTGGATTTTAAAATTTGAATTTATTTTCCTTTTATATGTATCATTTCTTCTATTTTTTCCAATAAACTTTCTTTTTTAGGAATAGGAGGTGGTGGGCTCGCCTTCGCCAAGGCTACGGCGGGTAAAGGAGGTAAAATTAATTTGGCAAGTCTTGTAGTTGCCTGATTTACTAAATTGATTAATAATTGGTCATTTTTTGCCAGTAGGACAGATTTTGTGGTCTTTAAAAGCTCCGGATCAGCCAAAAAAGCCTGAATTATTTTATCTTTATAAATTGCCACAAAATCTTTGCCTTTATCTGCCATGAATTTGGTATAAGGTAAGGCTAGCAAGATTGCCTGAATTTCTTCAGGAACATAACTAAAAGATGTTTGTTTTAGAATCTCATCAAATTGATCCTTTTGTCTTAAAATAAGCTGAGTGGCAAAAGGGAGTTCAAAGGAAAATCGGGAAACAGTTTCTAAATCCCGGGCCTCTGCCAAAGTTTGCTTAACTTTTGTGGCCATTTTGTTTAAAGCTCTGTTTTGAGTTTGGGCACCAACCCGGGAAACTGATAAAGTGATATCAATGGCCGGTCTTTGTCCCTGTAAAGCATAAGTTGATCGGAAAAGTAGATGCCCGTCAGTCATACCCATGAGATTTGTGGGAATTAAAGTGGTAAAATCATTTAAATTAAGTTCGATGATAGGCAAAGCAGTGATGGATCCACCACCAAATTCTTTTTTAAAATTACCGGCACGCTCAAGCAAATGAGCATGTTGATAAAAAATATCTCCCGGATAGGATTCACGACCGGGAGGACGATTAGACAAAAGGGAAATTTCACGATGGATTTTGGCATGGTTGCCAATATCATCCAGGATTAATAAAACATTTTTGCCTTGTCTTTGAAAATATTCAGCTACAGTAAAAGCTGTTTGCGGAGTTAAGAAAATTAAAGGAGCAGGATCAGAAGAAGAGGTGGCAATAATACAGGTGTAAGCCAAAGCTTTTCTTTTTTTTAAAGTATCAATAATATTTTTAACCTGAGCAATTGGTTTACCAATTGAGGCATAAATACAAATTACTCCGGTGATGGATTGATTGGTAATAATATTTATTAAGAATTCGGTTTTACCGGATCTGGCATCTCCCATAATTAACTCTCTTTGACCATTACCTAAAGGTATCAAACTATCAATAAGTGTAATACCGGTGTGAAACTGGTTGGTAATAAATTCTCTGGCACTAATACCAAGAGCAGGGGTATCAAGATCAGCTTGTTTAGTATTTTTATTTGCAGATAGGGGAGCTTTGCCGTCAATTGGCACTCCTAAGGGGTTAATTGCCCGTCCCAGTAAGAAGTCACCTGTTGGTACGGTCAATTGTTTTCCCACCCGTTTAAAGACTTGTCCGGGTTCGATAGAGCCATCATCAATAATTAAAACTTCTGTTGTGTCCGGCAATAGGGCAGAAACCCAACCCCTGACTCCTGCTTCATTTTCCACCAGTTCATTAGTTTTAATGGTGGGTAATCCATCGAGATGGATAAGAAAGTTTTTTACATTTTTAACAATACCTATTTCCATAGTTAGTAATAATTTAATTTTTAATTTTTAATTTTTAATTTTAAATTTTAAAATTGATTTGAAATTTAAAATTTGGTTTTTAAAATTTGTCTTAGAGAGTAATCTCTAAGATTTCCTTTCCAGCCTAAAGATGCTCCTCCGGCAAGTGCCGGACTCCTCGAACAATATCAATATTGTTCGATCCACCTTTGGTGGAGAGAACTAATCTCATTTTTAATCTTAGGGAATAATCCCTAAACTCTCCTTTCCAGCCTAAAGATGCTCCTCCGGCAAGTGCCGGATCAACTTTTAAATCAATAAATTTAATTGCAGGGAATGTTTTTCTTACAAAATTCCCTAAAATGGGGATTTGTTCTTCCGGCAGGGGAAAGGCTGTGAAGATTACTAATGATTCCATGGTTTTGAGTTCAGATTCAAGTTGATCAAAATTAAGAAGGGATTGCTTCCCCTTCGATAAACTCAGGATCGCAATGACGTCTGCACTGAGCCCTTCGACAGGTTCGACTGGCTCATTGCAAGCAGGCTCAGGGTAAACTGAAATCGAAGTGTCATTGCGAGGATCCGGCGAAGCCGGAGACGAAGCAATCTCATACCTAAAAGTATCTTTTTCCCATTGTTCCCTTGCCTCCTCTAATTTCCTAAGAGCTTGGTGTTTGGTAAAACAGGTTTTTAAGATAGTTTCTAATAACTGTATCATAAATTTAAATTCGAATCCGCCAGCTGGCGGACAAATATCGAAATCCGAAACAATGTTCAAAATTCAAATGCTCAAATTTTCAAAACTGTTTTGTTTCGAATTTCGTGCTTCGAATTTCGAGTTTTGTTTAGATGATCCATTTTTCCTTTTTAGCCTCTTCCAGGGATTTATAAATTAGATCCATTTGATCATCTAAAGATAATTTTTTAGCCAAAACTTTAGCTACAGTTTCTTCCACAATAGTCTTAATATTTTCATCAACAGCCTTTATTTGAGCCTTTTTATACTCTTCGATGGCAAGTCTCACTTGGGTTATTTCTGTATTGATAGCAGTGATGCCTTGGTATTCGGAAGAAGAAAGAAAATTAGCCAGATTTTTTTCAAATCTTTCCATAATTTCCTGAGTTTTTTCCTTGACGGCATCTTCCAAGAGGAGTTGAGATTGTTCGGCTCTGACGGCTAAATCTTTTAATAATTTGGTAAATTCAGTTTCAGCTTTGACAGCCATTAAAGTTATTTGGGCTTCATATTTGGCTTCCATTTTATTGGTTTGTACTCTGACGTCAGCTACGGTTTTGATTCCTTCAAGCTCAGCATTGCCCAACATTGCCTGAGATTTTTTCATAGCATCATGGACTATATCAAACCCCTTTGTTTCATAATCAGAATTTTTGTTTGATGATAATATTTTTTTCACAAAATTTGTCATATAGATTTGCTCCTGAATTTATCTTTAATTCTGGCTTGTTCAACAAGATAGCCTTTTTTATCATTATTTGATTTTTTCTCCAGAGATTGCACTAAAAGTCTTAAATTGTAATCTGTTTTGTTGATTAACTCTAAGAAAATTTCATAGCTCAAATCCTCAGCTTTGATTTTAGCTAAAGGAGGGTAGAGGGTGGTTAAAGGTTGGTAGTCAAAATTAGAGGAGTTTACAGGATGGATAGAGGAGTTTACAGGATGGATAGAATCTTCTAGTGTTCCTCTATTTTCCTTTAAATCTCCTTTAGAATCCTTTAAAGGATTGTTAGAGGAGTTTACAGGATTGTTAGAGGAGTTTACAGGATGGATAGAGGAGTTTACAGGATGATTAAAGGATTCTTTATCATCCTCTAATTTTCCTCTATTTTCCTTTAAATCTCCTTTTTCTTCCTGTAATTTTCCTTTATCTTCCTCTAATCTTCCTTTAGGTTTTAAGGCTTCATGGAAGTCTTTCAGATTGATCCCAATACTAATCAAACTTGATCTAGGCTTAGATTGTAAAAACTTATCCTCAGTCAGTTCTCTTATATCTCCTTTAACTTCTTCCAGACTTCCCTGTGAAAATCCCAAGAAATCAAAATATTCCTTAGTGGTGCTTCTTTTATAACCCTCTTCCTGATTTCTGACTACAGATCTTGCTGCGTCATCAAGCTGAGCTTTCCTCCTATATTCCGATTTAGGCAAGGAAACTGTAAAAAGTCTGATAAAAAACCTCAAAAGCACTGAGTTTGACCATGAAACTAAATATTTATACCCTTCAGGATCTGTCCATGTTCTTGACCTTTGAACAGGACTCTGAGCCTCTGAAAGTTCTCTCATTGTTTTATCTATTGCTTCCTGAATTGCTTTTTGTTGATCATTCATAAATTTAAACTCTCACTAAAATTATTGCTGCGATGACGGCAATGGCTAAAGTTAAAACTGCCAGTGCAACATTGATTCCAATGGAGAAGTAGATTGAACTTTTGGCCAAAGGATTTCGGCCAATTGCCTCGATCGCTTTTGGTAATGATCTGGAAAAAGCAAAGAAAGAGATTAAGAATCCGACAATAATTACCAATCCGGCAGCAATATACCTAATGATCATGGTGAATTTATCAGGATCCTGGACATTGGCAGCAAATGGAGCAGCCAATGGTCCTAAAAAGTTGGAAAGCGATCTGCTTCCGGATACTAATTCAATATAGCCAATATTTAAAGACACATTAATTTTTCCTAAACTTACTTGTTTGCCGGTTGGGTCGTTAATTTTGGTTCCATCTCCTTCTTTTAGTTCTGACAAAGCTGTACCAATAACATATCCGGAATAGGAAGCTTTTTGACCTTTACCTGCTATCGCTGAAGAGGTAATAAAATCCCCTTGTTTAATTGGACCATTAGTAGTGGTCACATTAACTTCGACAACTCCTTCTCTTACCACCGGTTTTTTAGTCGCATCAGCTTCCCGGTAAACAATCATTGGGTTTTCCTGCATTACTCCAAAAATTCTGGGGGAGAGACTGACAGTAGTTCTTTCAATACCTTTTTCTCCTAAAGCCACAATATCACCACTTTCAATTTTATCATCGGCAACATTATAAACTGAGGCTGAATCTAAAGTTTTAGCTTGAGTTGTTGTAATTTCTTGGGCAAAAACTAAAGATGGTAAGAAAAGAAAAGCAAAAATGGTTATGGACGATAAGTATTTGGGCATCATTCTTAACATACTATACTCATCTCAAAAAGAAAACCCCTAAAAAGAAGCATCCGTCTGCACTGCTCCTTGTTAAGGGTTCTCATATTTAATTCTAGGGAAAAAGATAGTATTTTGTCAATATGATTTTGTATATCAGATATAAGCAAGGAGATTAACGGGGAGGAGTAATTTAAAACTCGAAACTCGAAACTCGAAACTCGAAACTGGTCAGAGTACATACTAAATATATCAAAGTGGACAATGGGTGTAAAATTTGTGTTTGTGAAAAGTGCTGTGTAAAAATTATTTATTGTCATTGCGAGGATCCGGCAAATGCCGGAGACGCGGCAATCTAATAAAGAAGAGATTGCTTCTCCAGCAAAGCTGGATCGCAATGACATCGCTCCGCTCAGTGTAAACTCCGTGAGAAGTTCTCTCCGACAGTTGCCGGATCGAACAATAAGATTAAGTTTTGATGTTCTCGCTACGCTCGAACGATAATTAATATTGTTCGAGGAACGAAGTGACGAGAACTAATTACGCTTTTGATCTGTGCAAATCCCTATGTTACAATCATCATAATGAAAAAATATATTCCTGGTGAATTTGAGAATAAATGGGCAAAGAAATGGAAAGAAGTAGGGTTATTTAGCCCAGACCTAGACAAAGCTAAAAAACCTTTTTATTCTTTAATGATGTTTCCTTATCCTTCTGCAGAAGGAATGCATGTTGGCAATATGTATGCTTTCACTGGTTCAGATGTTTATTCCAGGTTTAAAAGGCTTCAGGGTTTTGATGTTTTTGAGCCTATTGGTTTAGATGGATTTGGAATTCATGGTGAGAATTATGCCATGAAAATTAACGAACATCCGATGGAGGTAAGCAA
Source organism: Candidatus Daviesbacteria bacterium (assembly GCA_030648645.1). Lineage (GTDB taxonomy): Bacteria > Patescibacteriota > Microgenomatia > Daviesbacterales > UBA10151 > JAUSHL01. The sequence goes on along the minus strand of JAUSHL010000009.1, from coordinate 23,137 downwards.
GAGAACGGAAAAACATTTTTATGAGCAATTTTTAATGGTGGGGAATGCTTTTGACTGGCAAAGGATAGTGGACACTTATAAGCCAAACTATTATAAATGGACTCAATGGGCTTTTCTGCAATTGTATAAAAAAGGCTTAGCTTATCGTAAAAAAGCAGAGGTGAATTGGTGTCCATTGTGTATGACAGTTTTAGCTGATGAACAAGTGGTTTCAGGTGAGTGTGAAAGATGTGCCTCGATGGTGGGTAAAAAAGAGCTGGAACAGTGGTTTTTTAAGATCACAGATTATGCAGAAAAATTGCTTTCCAATATCGACTCTTTGGATTGGTCGGAGATAATCAAAGTTGCTCAGCGTAATTGGATTGGAAAATCGGAAGGAGCCTCAATAAAATTCGAAATTGTCATTGCGAGGAGCGAAGAGACGCGGCAATCTAATAAAAAAGAGATTGCTTCTCCAGCAAAGCTGGATCGCAATGACAGTGACTATTTAGAAGTGTTTACAACCAGACCTGATACTGTTTTCGGAGCAACATTTTTAGTGGTTAGTCCTGAGCATCCGTTTGTAAATGTCATCCTGAATTCATTTCAGGATCTTGGGATCCCGAAACAAGTTCGGGATGACATAGAAGAGTATGTGGAGAAATCAAAAAAGAAAAGTGAGTTGGAAAGAAAATCCTCCTACGCTAAAGCTTCGAAGGACAAGGGAAAAACGGGCTTGCCCGACGAAGTTTTAACGAAGTCGGGGGTTTTTACCGGTTCTTATGCCAAAAATCCTTTAACAGGGGAAGATATTCCTATTTGGGTGGCTGATTATGTTTTAATGGGTTATGGCACAGGAGCAATTATGGCTGTTCCTGCTCACGACGATCGTGATCTTGAATTTGCTAAAAAATATAATTTAGAGATTAAACCTGTCATTGCGAGGATCCGGCAAATGCCGGAGACGCGGCAATCTAATAAAGAAGAGATTGCTTCTCCAGCAGAGCTGGATCGCAATGACAATGTAGAGGTATATGAGGGTGACGGGGTGTTAATAAATAGTGGGGAATTTAATGGGTTGTCAAGTGATCGCGCAAAAGAAAGTATAACAAAGTATCTAGAAGAACATCAGCTTGGCAAAAAACAAGTTCAATATCACTTGCGCGATTGGTTAATTTCCAGACAGAGATATTGGGGTCCGCCAATTCCTATTATTTATTGCGATAAATGTGGGTTGGTACCTGTACCGGAAAAAGATTTACCCGTTGAATTGCCCTATATCAAAGATTTTAAACCCACAGGCACTGGTGTTGGACCTTTAGCTTCCGATTCTGATTTTATAAATACTATTTGCCCTCAGTGTGGAGGTAAAGCCAAGCGTGAAACCGATGTGTCAGATAATTTCTTTGATTCATCCCTCTATTTTTTCAGATATTTAACCACTGATTTTGCTGATAGATTTTTTGATGATAGCAGAACCAAAAAATGGTTGCCTGTAGATATGTATATCGGTGGAGCAGAGCATGCTGTACTCCATTTACTTTATTCCCGGTTTATCACCATGGCTTTCAAAGATATGGGCTTTATTGATTTTGAAGAGCCTTTCAAGCAGTTTCGTGCACATGGTTTAATCATTAAAGACGGAGCCAAAATGAGCAAATCAAAAGGTAATATAATTGTGCCTGATAAATATATTAAGGAGTGGGGAGCAGATGTCTTTCGGGCTTATTTAATGTTTATGGGGCCATTTACCGGTGGAGGCGATTTTCAGGATGACGGATTAAATGGGGTCTATCGATTTTTAAATAGAATCTGGAATTTAGTCTTGAACTTTAAGGAAGCTGAGGCTTCTTTAGAGGAGAATAGAATGTTACATAAAACAATTCAAAAAGCAGGATTAGATTATGAAAATTTGCATTACAACACTGTTATTTCAGGTCTAATGGAACTCTTAAATTTCCTATCAAAGCAAACAACAGTTTCTAAAGAGACGATTAAAGCCATATTAATTATGTTATCTCCAGTTGCTCCATTTATGACAGAAGAATTGTGGTCTGTCATTGCGATCCGGCAGTTGCCGGAGAAGCAATCTCGAAGTGAGATCGCCACGTCTCCGGCTTCGCCGGATCCTCGCGATGACAATAATAGACAAAGCTGGAGCATCCACCAACAACCATGGCCAAAGTATGATCCAAAATATCTGGAAGAAGAGGAGATTATTATTGTTGTTTCAGTAGATGGTAAGGTCAGAGATAATTTGGTGATACAAAAAGATATGGTAGATAATAGGAAGGATATAGAAAACCTGGTAATGGCAAGTTCTAAAGTTCAGAAATTTGTGGCTGGAAAAGAAATTGTGAAAAATATTTATATCCCGGGGAAAATTTTTAACATTGTCACTGAATCTAAATAATTTCTTCGTTATCACTTAACAATTTTGATTGCTAGAAAATAACACCTCCTTGTTTGGATTGTCATATCCAGCTAAATTAAAAATGATAATTTTTTGTCATCCCGGACTTCGTCCAAAGGACGATCAGCCTTTGGCTGATGATCCGGGATCCACTGGATTCCTGCTTTCGCAGGAATGACATTAAACATTTTAGGGCGGACACGCAGGTCCGCCCCTACATAAGGAATCTTGACGAATAGACAAGATTTGATTTACAGTAGTCATATGCGTGATGACCTTTGGCTTCTCTCAAGATTAGATCATCTTTGGACTAATTACTTTCCGGATGTGCCTCAAATCAATCCTGTTTTCATTAAATTTGGCAGACAGGCCAAACTTCGCTTTGGTTCCATTAGATTAGATCCCTGGTCAAAAAAAACTTATATTATCATCACAGGTATGTTTAAAAGTTCTAAAATTCCTCAAGAAGTAGTTGATCATACTATTGCTCATGAGCTTGTTCATTATGTTCATGGATTTTCTTCCCCCCATAAAAGACTTCATCGTTTTCCGCACGAAGGCGGGGTAGTTAAGGGTGAACTGGAAAATAGAGGTTTGATACATTTATTCAAGGCATATAAAGATTGGATAAAAATTTATAAGATTGAACTGAAAGAATATTACTATGCAAGAAGAAGGTAATCGGTTAAATCAATTTGTAAATCAAAACAAAATTCCTTTGGGTTTGGGGATAGTGGGTTTGGTCTTGTTGATTGGGGGAGTTATATCTTCCGGGATTATCCCTAAAACATTCATCAAATCTACTAAAACACCAGTTTCTGCCCAAGTTTATCAGGGAGCATCAGTTATTTTAGCTCAAATAAAAGTTGATGTTTCAGGGGAAGTTAATAATCCGGGTGTTTATGATTTACCAAGGGATGCAAGGATTGAGGATGCTATAAAATCAGCTGGTGGAGTGACGGAGTCGGCAGATCAAAGATATATGTCTAAAACTATCAATCTGGCTCAGAAAGTATCAGATGGAATGAAGATTTACATTCCTAAAATTATTGAAACTGGAACTGAGGCTGGAACTTCTGGAGTAGTGAATTCTAGCTATGCAACATCGGGGTCAGTCCCCGATGTTGCAGGAACAGAGACTTATTTAGTTAATGTAAATACTGCATCTCTTTCTGAATTACAAGAAAAACTTCCAAAGGTTGGTGTAGGACCAGTCACAGCCCAAAAAATCATTGACAATAGGCCTTATAGTGGAATAGAGGACTTGTTGACGAAAAAGTCAGTTACCAGAGCAACATATGATAAAATAAAAGAGAAAGTAACAACATGGTAAAGTATAAATTCGAAATCCAAAGCACGAAATTCGAAACGGTTTTGAGCATTTGTATTTTGAAAATTTGAATTTGTTTCGATATTCGAATTTAGAGTTTCGAGTTTAGTTTACCAATGGTTACATCCATTTGTGGACCATAGATGGGGGTTCGTTTTTACTGAGTCGATAAAGAGCAGATGTAAACTAGACTATTTTATGTTTAGAATTTTAGGACTAGGGATTTTGTTGTGGTTTATTGTTTTTACTTTTAGAGTGATTTCTATTGGAGGAATTGATCCTACATATCGCGATCCGAGTGTGAATTTATTGCAGGGTGTAAGAGATAATTTAACTCAAATTATCGACCAATCTTTGCCTTCGCCTCAAAATGCTTTACTCTCAGGAATTTTGCTGGGAACGCAAAGTGATTTACCTATCTTTTTAAAAAATGATCTTAAAATTACCTCAACTATTCATATGGTGGTAGTTTCCGGTCAAAATTTAAGCATGCTGGCCGGATTTGTGGCTAATTTAGTGGGGTTTTTAGGCAGAAAGAAAACACTTTTTTTAACCTTGTTTGTCATAATATTTTATAGTTTATTAACAGGTTTGGGAGTCCCGGTACTACGGGCGGCCATCATGGTTATTTTTGCTTATCTGGCTCAAATTTTAGGCAAAGACAGATCAGGTTGGTGGATATTATTTTTAACAGCAGGATTAATGCTCATTTACAATCCCAATTGGCTCTTAAATATTTCCTTTCAGCTTTCATTTTTAGCCACTTTTGGGGTGGTTGTTGTGGCACCAATTTTAATGGAGACTTTTAAAAAGGTGCCGGAGATTTTAAAACAGGATTTAGCAACCACAATCTCTGCCCAAGCTTTAGTTTTACCAATAATTGCTTTTAACTTTAATCAAATATCTTTAGCCGGTATATTTGCCAATATTTTAGTTCTTTGGACAATACCATTGGTAATGGTTTCAGGCATAATTACTTTAATTTCAGGCATAATTAATCCAGTGTTAGGGCAAATTTCAGGACTTGTTCCCAGTATTATGCTTACATATTTTATTGATATCGTTAGTTTCTTTGCCAAAATTCCCGGAGCTTCTTTAAATATAGCAAAAACTTCTGTGATAATATGGATAGGGTACTACTTGATAATTGGGGCTTTGATCTGGATCTTGTATAAAAGAGATTCACATAAATAAAAAAATGTCATTGCGAGCCGTAGGCGAAGCAATCTCAAATGATGTCATTCTGAGCGGAGCGAAGAATCTCGAGATCCTTCGGGCTTCGCCCTCAGGATGACAAAAAAACTCGCAATGACAAAATCTGTATGTTAATATAGAAACATGATAAAACAACAACTGGAAGATGATTTAAAAAAGACAGTTAAAGATTTGGGTTTTGAAAGTACTGATATAGTTTGTACTATTCCAAAAAATTCTGATTTTGGCGACTACTCTTCAAATATCGCGTTACAACTGGCTAAACTGGAATCTAGTAAACCTCGTCACTCGTCACTCGAGATTGCTAACCAAATAGTTGAGAAGTTGAAGTCCTTCGACTCCTTCGGTGATACTCAGGATAAATCCGCTCAGGATAATTTCTCCGAAATTAAAATCGCCGGTGGAGGTTTTATTAACTTCTTTATTAAACCAGAAAAATTTGCTGAAGAATTGATAGAAATAAATGAAAAATTTGGCAATAGTGAAAATGGTAAAGGGAAAAAAGTAATCGTTGAACATACCGCAGTAAATCCTAATAAAGCTATGCATGTTGGACACTTAAGAAATGCACTTATTGGTGATTCATTGGTGAGAATTTTAAGAAAATCCGGGTTTGAAGTAGAAGTGCAAAATTATATTGATGACACCGGAATTCAGGTAGCTGATACTTATATAGGCACAAAATATCTTGATTTTCGAAGCAAAGAATCCACTGAATCTATTGAAGATTATTACTGGGATATTTATACAGCCGTAAATAAGAAGTATGAAGAGGATCCTGAGTTTTTGAAACACAGAGAAGATGTGTTAAAAGGGATTGAAGATTCTGACAGTACAATAGCCAAAGAAGTTAAAGTTATTGCTGAGGAAATCACATCATGGATTCAAAAGAAATTAGCTGAATTTGATATTTATCATGATCTTTATGTTTGGGAAAGCGATATTTTAAAGTTTAATTTTTGGGACAAGGCGTTTGAAATATTGAAAAATACAACTGGTTTTGAAAAAGAGTCTGAGGGGAAGAACAAGGGAACTTGGTTGGTACGTTTTGGTGACAGCGACGATGAAGAACATTCATCAGATAAAATTTTTGTTCGTTCTAATGGAACTATAACTTACACAGCCAAAGATTTTGCCTACAATTTATGGAAGTTTGGACTTTTAGAGAAAGATTTTAAATATGAATTTTATGCTGATAAGCCAAAAGGAGAAATTTATACAACATCTATTATTGGTCAAGAGATGAATCAATTTGCAAAAGGGGAGCTGGTTTTAACTGTAATTGATGAACGACAATCCTATCTGCAACAGGTAATTGTTGAGGTTTTCAAAAGATTGGGTTATCAAAAACAAGCAGAAAATCTAAAACATATTGCCTATGGAGTTGTTACTCTTTCAACCAAAACAGCTCAAGCTTTAGGACTGATGCTTGAGGAGCAGAAAAAATCTTATGCAATGTCGGGAAGGCGAGGAATTGGAGTTAAAATAACTGACTTACAAGATCTTTTGGTAACAAAAATTCAGAAAGAAAGAGAAGGTAAAGAGCAAAAGGAAGAGGGGCTAGCTCTATCCAAAATAGCAAATAATGCAATTAAATATTTTATGCTTAAGTATCACTCAGTAACCGAAGTAGTTTTTGATTTTGATCAGGCACTATCTATTTATGGAACAACAGGTCCTTACTTACAATATACTCATGCACGGGCTTTTAACATTCTGGAAAAAGCCAAAGGTGTAAAGGTGTTTGTCGATGAAAAATATGTGCCCAATACAGAAGAATTGGCTTTAATTAAAAATATTTTGGAATGGCCGGATATATTAAGGGAAGCTAAAGAAAATCTTGAACCATCCGGAATTGCCACTTTTGCTTTTGAACTAGCACAAAACTTTAATACTTTTTATGAAAAGAGTAGAGTGCTGAATGCTGATAATGAGGAAGAAAAGATATTTAGGGTTGCTTTGGTGATGAAATTTAAATTAGTATTCCATGATGTGCTTGATACATTGGGCATGGAAGCACCTGAAAAAATGTAAGAAAGTTAAGAAAGTATTGTGGCTATTTAGCCTTCCCAGACCTGCCCGCCATCGCTATGCTCAGGCGATAGCAGGCGGGCGTCCCCTTGCGAGGCTAAAACTAAATATCTAGCATTAAATCCTGGATTGGTTCAATTAAAGAAGAGAGGTCTTTTGTTCCTTCAACAAAATTTTGGTATGAGTTTCTAGGATCTGTTTTAGAAAAGAAGCTCAAAATATCTTCAGGATGAATCCACTTTGTTTTTCTTTGTCCTAAATATTCAGGGTAAGAAGATGGTTGAGAGGTTATAGCCTCCCGGGCGTCCTCTTGCGAGGCTGATTTTATAGGATTTCTGTGAATGTAATTTGTGAGATAAAGAAGTTGTGGTTCAGATTCTACAGATATAGCTTTATAAACATCTTGGTATAGTGATCCAACTCTTATGTATTTTCTATTAAAATATATGGTGTATCTTGTACCCAAAGAATTCATAAATTTATCCATGGAAACAGCGCTATTTTGTTTTATTAGTAAATGGAAATGATTAGGCATCAAACAATATGCTATTAAATTAATTTCTCCAAAAAAATTATTTAAACGGAGTGATTTAAGTATTTTATCCCGTTCTTTTGAAGATATAAGTGGATCCAATAATTTATTAGATAGTGCTTCTTCATCTTTAGGGGATAAGTACTCTTTTAGGTAAGAGAGGAAAACTCTATAATCTTGTTGATCTTGGAAAATTAAACGTTTTTCTACTCCTCGATTATAAATATGATAATAAGAATCATCGGAATATAATTTAAGAGAATTTTTCGAAGGCATATTTATACTATGATTGAATCTATATCTTTTGTCAAGCTATTTAGCCTTCCCAGACGTCCCCTGGGAAGCTAGTAAAAAATAGTTATCATGTATATGATTTAGTAAAAGTTGTGGTAAACTGGAAGTATGTTTGGAAGAAAATCAGAGCCTAAAAAAAGAGGCATGCCACTTCCCTTAAAGATCTTAAGATTATTTTTGTCCTTTACCATGCTTTTAATTTTGGGAATTGTGGTTTTGCAGGCTTTTACTTACTTTTCCGGTGAGAAAATGGAACAGGATCCTCAGGCTATATTAAAACAATTGAAATCTGATCCTCAGGGAACAATTTTAACCCTGATTTCTTCTCAACAAGTCTTAACTAACTTAAGTATTTTAAAAAATTTCAAAAAATCTCAGACCGAAAATCAATCTTCGCCAGTACTTCAGGCTCAAGTCACACCTTCTGGTCCACCTATTTTAAAATTTGCCATAGTTTCTGATTCTCACAATGATAATAATAATCTGGCCAAGGCTTTAAGTATTGCTAAAGAAAAAGGAGCAAAATTTGTAGTTGGTCTAGGGGATTACACTGCCACAGGAACTTTGCCGGAACTCCGGTCAACCAAAGAAACTTTTGATAATGGAGAATTGCCATATTATTTAACAGCCGGAGATCACGATCTTTGGGAATCAAGAGAGAAAAAATTGCCGGCAATTTCTAATTTTAATCAGGTTTTTGGATCTCCTTATCAATCATTTATAGATAGTAATACTAGGTTTGTTATAGTTGATAACAGTGATAATTACGAAGGAGTAAGTAGTTTGGAATTTTCCTGGCTGAAAGATGTTTTGGCAAATACAGGATCTGTCGGGACTGTTTTAGTTTTTTTGCATGAACCACTTTATCATCCAACCTCTGATCGGGTTGTTGGTGCGGAAGTTCCTAAATTAAAAGATCAGGCTTTGGAGCTCGAAAATTTACTTAAAAACAGTAAAGTCGGGGCTTTGTTTGCCGGAAATATTCATGCTTATTCTTCCTATGAAGGAAAATCCGGTTTACCGATGTATACAATTGGAGCAGTTACAGCTGACCGAAATGTTCAACTGCCCCGATTTGCGGTAGTTGACGTTTATGAAAATGGTTCATATAATGTTGAAGATATAGAAATAAAGTAATTTTAAATTTTCAATTTTAAATTTTAAATCAAATCTAAATTTTTAATTTTTAATTTTAAAATTCATTTAAAATTTGTGTTTTAAAATTTGAATTTATGAACTTTATTATTTTTGGACCTCCTGGCTCAGGAAAAGGAACATATGCTTCCAGAATTTGCCCCAAATTGGGGATAGTTCATGTTGCCACAGGCGATATTTTCCGAAGCATTGTAAAAGGATCCGGCAGTTGCCGGACTTCGCGGAATGACTCTTTGGCTGGGGAGCTGAAAAGTTATATGGACAAAGGGGCTTTAGTTCCGGATGAATTGGTCATTAAATTATTAAAAGAAGAGTTGGCAAAACCGGAGGCTAAAAATGGGATAATCTTGGATGGTTTTCCCAGAACTGTTAAACAAGCCGAAGAATTGGAAAATATTATTAAAATTGATGCTATTTTAAATATTAATGCTGATCAGGGGATTATGATTGAGAAAATTTCCTCCCGCAGAACTTGTGATAATTGTGGGGAGATTTATAATATTGCTGATATTAACAGGGAAATAAATGGAATCAGATATATAATGCCTCCAATGCTGCCAAAAGTTGCAGGGATTTGTGATAAATGCGGAGGGAAATTAATTCAAAGAGCAGATGCCAAAGAAGAAGTGGTGAGGGATAGATTGGAAATTTATAATCAACAATCAGCTCCGGTTTTGGAATATTTTAAGGGAAAAATACCTTTTATAGAAATTTTTGCCAATGAACCACCGGATATTGTGGCAGAAAAAGCTTTGGCTGATATTAAGAAGAGATTCCTGCAGATTTAAAGCGGATATACACGGATCGGTCGGGGTGCTGGGGATAAGACAAAGTTGCATTGAAAATTTGATCCAGTTTATTTTTTGGAAAAAGATCTTTAATTTCTTGTTTTGCGGACTAAAATGTTCCACTAAATCATTCTAATCACTTGACAATATATTCAACGATCGTGGAGAATATTGTTATGAAGGCAAGAAGGAAGGGAAGTTTAAGTTGGTGGATACTTTTGGCATTGGAAAAAACAACTGATGGCTACGTCAGATTCGAACATTTTGCATACAATCCAGGATTGTATGCCTATTACGATTATTGGGATAGACCTTTAAAAAAATCAGAACTGGCACAGGCTTTTAAAAGATTAAGAGAACAGGGAATAGTTAGAGAAGATAAAGTTGGGCAGGATTTAATTTTTAAATTAACAGATGCCGGAAAAGATTTAATACTTGGCAGTGAAACCAACAATGAAAATTGGGATAGAAAATGGAGGATTGTGATATTTGATATTCCGGAAGAGAAAAGAGTAGTTAGAGATTTATTCCGCCGAAACCTAAAAAAATGGGGCTTCAATAATCTTCAAAAATCTGTCTGGATTAGTAAAAAAGATATTTTTGATAAATTAAAAGGGTATATAGCTGAACTGGGTATAGAAAAATGGGTGATAATAATTGAATCAGAAAAGATAAGTTTTTGAGATACATAACAACAATAACTTCAACGATCGTGGAAGATATTGATCTACTGACAATCTCACCACTCTCCCTCGAAAACTTGGTCGGGGTGACTTGGTCGGGGTGACAAGAATTGAACTTGCTATCTCTGCGTCCCGAACGCAGCGTGATACCGATTCACTACACCCCGTATTTGTACCCCTGGCGGGAGTTGCACCCACGACCTTTCCCTTAGGACGGGACTGCTCTGTCTACTGAGCTACAGGGGTAAATTAAAATATTTAGGTTACCTATAGATTATAATCCTATTTACCTCTTTCTTCTAATCTTTTTTTAAATAAGTTCTCACTATAGCCACCTTTTTCAATAAAATCTTCCTCTGCTTTTTGGATCTGCCTGTTTAAAAGATAGGTAGCTTGATGACAGAGAGTTAAAAGAAAATTAGCTGCTTCTTCCGGATTTTGCGGTAAAATTGGTTTTTCTATTAAGTTACCTAAGGGACCTAGATTGCTTAAGTTACTTAATCTAAAAGTTATTTTCTTAAATTCCAAAACTTTAAAATCATTTTTGATCCAGATTTTTAAATTTCTTTGCCTTAAAAAATCTTCTAAATCTGTAATTAGTTCTTCCAAAGAAGCCATAGCTACTCCCAAAAGTTTAATTTCTATTTTTTTAGAAGTTCTACCAAATCCCACACCTTCAACTATATTTTGTTTTCCAGATCTGGCTGCTTGTTCCATTTGATCTCTGGTTCTAGATTTGTAATCAATATATTTTCTGATAAACTCTACTGTTAAATCATGAATTATTTCAGAAAAACGATAAGTCAAAAGATATTTGTGTTTTGCTACCATAGGTTGCTTAGAGCATTTAGGTTACTTAAGTGACCTATTTTTATTCTAACAGAAAACAAGGTAATATTAAGGAAGATGTATAAAATAACCAAATATAGAAAAATTTTTGTGGTTAGGTTTTTGGCTTTTTTCTTCATCCAGATTGGACTGGTGACTTTGCTTTTAATTTTAGAACCGGTAGTCAATGAAGAAGCAAAATATCAACTCAATCAGCTTTTTGGAGTAAAACACACTTTACCTCAGGTAATTACCTCAAATAATAATGATGCTAGTTTAGCTTCCCAGACGTCCCCTGGGAAGGCTAAATCGGGTTTTGGTGATTTGGAAGCAAGTGGAGATATTATTGTACCCAAAGATACTGATTTTGGCATTGTAATTGAAAAATTAAATGCCAATGCCAAGGTGGTTCCCAATGTGGACCCTACAAATGAAAGAGATTATTCTCAGGCTTTAGGTAAGGGTGTAGCTCATGCCAAGGGTACAGTTTTCCCCGGTCAAAAAGGAAATATCTATCTTTTTTCTCACTCGGTTGATGCTCCCTGGAATATAGTAAGATTTAATGCAATTTTTTATCTGTTGGGAAAATTGGAAAAAGGAGACAGGATTATTATGTTTTATCAGGGTAGAAGATATGATTATATTGTGTTTGATAAAGCGATTGTTTCTCCCTCCGATACTCACTTTTTAACCGATTCTTATGATGAATCTGTTTTAACACTCCAAACCTGTGATCCTCCGGGAACTTTGCTTAATCGATTAGTAGTTAGAGCCAGGTTAGTGGGAGGGTAATTTAAAATTTAAAATTTTTAATTTCTCTTTGGGTTAATTCCCCGACGCTTGCATCGTTGTCATCCCGGACTTGCCCGCCCTGAGTGAGGCCGGGATCCACTGGATTCCTGCTTTCGCTCGCCTCGCTGAAGATTTGGCGAAGCGGGCAGGAATGACAGATACCCCGTCAGCTTGCTGCGGGGTAGTTCATTTTTAAAATTAAACTGCTATAATATCAATAATGAACAAGAGATTATTATATTCTGTTTTGACGATTTTAATAGTTTTGCTCATTGCAGGGGTGGCTATTTTCTTTGTTAAAGGTTATTCTTTTTCTCCCAAAAATGGCATGGTGGTGGGAACCGGAATTTTATCAGTTGCTTCTATGCCCGATGGGGCTTCAGTTTATATTGATGGACATTTAACTACTGCTACCAATACTACTTTGTCTTCCCTTCAGCCCAAAAAATATAAACTAAGAATTGTCAAAGAAGCCTTTATTCCTTGGGAAAAGGAAGTGGAAGTGGTGGAAGGATTAGTAACAGAGATTAAAGCTACTTTATTCCCGGCAATTCCAACGATTTATCCTTTAACGGTTAATGGAGCTGTTAATCCCTCTTTATCCCCGGATGGAGATAAATTGGTTTTTGCTGTGCCTTTTATTGATGATTCTCATAGTAGACAAAAAGGCGGAGTTTGGGTTTGGACAATGAGTTCTGCGCCAATTTCTTTTGCCAGAGGTGCTGAACCTCATCAATTAGTAGCATCTTCTGCTAATTTAGATTTTTCCAAAGCTAAATTTACCTGGTCACCGAATTCCAAACAGGTTTTGGTAACTTTGCAGGAGGGGAATTTGCCGGGGGAAGGTAATTCCAGAAATTATTTATTGGATGTTGATAAACAAACAAATATTGCTGATTTGAAAGATATTACACCAATTTTAAGTGCTACAACCAAAGAATGGGTAATTGATCAAAAAGCTAAGGATGAAGCCAGAGTTAATACTATTGCAGATCTTAAAATAAAAGAAATAGCTTCGTCTTCAGGGCAGACACTTGGGTCTGCCCCTACAAGTCAAATAAAATGGTCGCCTGATGAGACAAAATTTATTAAAGGTAGTAAACTTTATGATCTAACCTCTAAAAATACTCCCAAAGAACAAACAACTCCAATTGCCGGACAGATTTTAACAGGAAATAAAGAATATGTTTTGCCAACTGCTTTAGATTATTTCTGGTTACCGGATTCTAAACATGTGATTTTAGTGGGGGATGGAAAAATTTCTATCAGTGAGGTTGACGGGGGAAATGTTTCAGAAATTTATGCCGGTAAATTTGATGGAACAACTGTTTTTCCATGGCCGGATTCTTCCAAGATGGTAATTTTGACTTCTTATAATACTTCTACTGCTTCCTCTCCCAATTTATTTGGAGTTAATCTAAAATAAAGAGATTTTCGCGGATAAGGAGCTGATTTGCACGGATCTATAATGTTATGTCATTGCGAGGATCCGCCAACTGGCGGAGACGAAGCAATCCGGGTGTTGAGATTGCCACGCTCTCCGGCTTCGCCGGGTCGCTCGCAATGACAGATGTCAGGTGTTTTCCAAAACCGCAAGGGTTTCTTTAGCTGCCTTTTCCCAGGAAAACTTTTTTAACTGCTCTCTTCCTGCTTGAACAAGCTTTATTCTTAATTCTTTATTCATGATTCTTCTTATTCCTTGCGCAATATCTTCAACAGAATACGGATCAACTATGATGGTAGCTCCGGCATCTGCCGGACCGGCAACTTCCGGTAGGGAAGAAATATTGGAGGTTAAAACCGGACAATTGCAGGCAAAAGCTTCCAAAATTGGTAGTCCAAATCCTTCAAATAAAGAGGGAAAAAGAAAAGCTTGAGCACCGGAGTAGAGAGCCGGTAAATCTTCATCCGGTACATAACCTAAGAATTTTACTTTATCTTCAATTCCTAATTTTTTAGGTAAGGCATAGATTTCATCTGACAACCAGCCTTTTCCTCCGGCTAAAACTAGTTTGAGATCGTCATTGCGAGGAGGGTCGATTTTTCGACCCGACGTGGCAATCTTATCTTCCTGAGATTGCTTCTCCTTCGACTCTCCGGCTATCGCCGGATCGCTCAGGATCGCAATGACACTAAAAGCTTCTATCAATCTTTCTAAATTTTTTCTTGGTTGAATTGTGCCTACAAACAGAAAATAATTTTGATACATTAAATTATATTTCTTGATAGTTTGATTGATTTCGAATTTCGTCCGGCACCTGCCGGATTCGAATTTTTCTTTGTCATACCCTTCATAAACTACAGTGATTTTTCTTGGATCAATACCAACTTTTTTAATAATATCCTGTTTTGTGGCCTCAGATACAGCAATAATATGAGAAGCTGATTTTAATTGATGATAAGTCATGAAATTTAAATATAATCTTTGTTTTAATTGATGAGACTCCGGCAGAAATTCTGCCCCTAAATCGTGCACTGTGATCACTGTTTTTAGCCCCGGTTTCCTTATAATGGGTAAAGTGTGAGCCGGAATAAATAGTATGTCCAGAGGGTCAATAAACGTCTGCAGGGCCAAACCAAATTGGGTCCATAATCTGGGATATGGGATTATTGTAGGGGTCGGGTTATCCGACCCTGATTGCAGAGGGCGGGAAGACCCCGCCCTTACATAAACATAATATTTGTTATTATGATCTATCTTTTGAAGGTGGGAAAGAATCTGGTAGGAATAATTTTCTGTACCAGTTTTTTTACCTATAAAAGCACGGGATGCATCATAGCCTATTATCATAATTTTAAATTTTAAATTTTAAATTTTAAAATTGCTTTAAAATTTGAGTTTTAAAATTTGAATTTATATTATCGTTTACTAACACTTCTTTTGTACAAATCCAAGTTCTCAAGGGCCATGCCTGTGCCTAGGGCTACACAAAGTAGAGGATTTTCTGCAATATGACAAGGTACTCCGGTTGCATCTGTTAAGTGTTTATCCAAATTAGTCAACAGTGCTGTTCCTCCGGAAATAACAATCCCTTTATCAATAATATCTGAAGCAAGCTCAGGTGGAGTTTGTTCTAAAACACCCTTTACTGCCGAGACAATTTTATCAACTGCCCCAATAATCATTTCAAAAACTTCCATTGTTGAAAGTTCGATTGTTTTGGGAAGTCCGGTGATTGCATCTCTGCCCCGAACCTGCATGGTTTTGTTCTCTGAATTTTTAACAGAGGTAGCGGAAGCTATTTTTATTTTTACATCCTCTGCCTGATTTTCTCCAATAATTAAGCCATATTTTTTTCGGATGGCATTTTGAATTGCCTCATCAATTTTATTGCCTCCAACCCTAACAGAGGAGTGGACGACCACTCCACCCAAGCAAATCACAGCTGATTCAGCTGTGCCTCCGCCGATATCAACAATCATGTTTCCGGAAGGATTAGCGATGGGAATTTGAGCTCCAATGGCTGCCGCCAATGGTTCGTCGATTAAAAAGGCGGTTTTGGCTCCGGCAGAAAGTGTAGCATCCAAAACTGCCCTTCTTTCTACGGAAGTCACTCCGGAAGGCACACAAATCATCACTTCCGGTTTGAATAACCGGGAAGAACCACAAACCTGATCAATAAAATAGCGAAGCATTGCTTCAGTTGTCACATAATCGGCAATTACCCCATCACGAAGCGGACGGGAAGCAATAATATTATCCGGAGTTCTACCCAGCATTTCTTTGGCTTCATTACCGACAGCTAAAACTTTATGATCATCTGTCGAAACAGCTACAACGGTTGGTTCGTTCATGACAATTCCTGCTCCTGCCAAATATACCAGAGAATTAGCTGTGCCAAGATCAATTCCAATTCTTTTTCCAAATTTAAACATTTTCTTCAAAACTATACTTCATGGAAAACTTGATCACAAGACACACTAAATGATACTAAATAGAACAATAATAATATTGTTCGAGCGTAGCGAGAACTACTCTTGTTTGACCATAGTTCTCGTCTCCTTCGACTTCGCTCAGGATTCCTCGAACAATAATAATATTGTTCGAGCGTAGCGAGAACTACTCTTGTTTGACCATAGTTCTCGTCTCCTTCGACTTCGCTCAGGATTCCTCGAACAATAATAATATTGTTCGAGCGTAGCGAGAACTACTACTAATCTGATACACTATCACTATGGAAGATAAGTTAGATTCAGTAAATATTCTGGGGGTGAGAGTAGATAAAGTAACCATGGATCAGGCAGTGGAATTGGTGGGTAAATGGATTATGGTGGGTGGTCGGCATTATATTGTTACTCCTAATCCGGAATTTGTGATGCTGGCACAAAAAGATGAGGTGTTTAAGAATATATTGAATAAGTCAGATTTGGCAATTCCGGATGGTTCAAGATTGGGGTGGGCAAGTAGTGTTTTGCAGGAAAAGAATTTTTGCAAAAAACTTTTAGTTTGGTTAACTTTTCTATTTCCACCAAAGCAACTGATACAATTTGATACTGTCTCCGGTGTAGATTTAATGGAAAGGCTTTGTAAGGCATCTGTGGATTGGGCCCGCCTGCCATCGCCTGGTGGCGAAGCAACTGGCGGGCAGGGCTCTACGATAGGCTTATTAGGAGGTAAAGATAAGGTAGCAGAACAAACTGCTGAGTGCTTACAAAAAAAGTATCCAAAATTAAAAATAATTTTTGCAGAATCTGGGGGGAAAATTGATTCTGATGGAAATGTCATTGCGAGGATCCGCCAGCTGGCGGAGACGAAGCAATCTGATTCTGGTTCTGGGATTGCTTCTCCGGCTTCGCCGGCTCGCAATGACAAAAAAGTGGATATTTTATTTGTGGCTTTTGGACAGGGCAAGCAGGAAAAATGGATTGCCAATAATCTTAAAAGATTACCGATAAAAGTAATGATGGGGGTAGGTGGATCTTTTGATGAAATATTGGGATTGGCACCCAGACCTCCAAAATGGATTCTTGATTTAAAGTTAAAATGGCTATTTAGATTAGTAACTGAGCCTTGGAGAATTAAAAGACAGCTTCAACTGGTAAAATTTTTATATTTAGTATTGACTAAATAGATCTTATTTGTGTAAGCTGGAATAGATTGGAGAAAATTCGAATCCGCCAACTGGCGGACGAAATTCTAAATCCGAAACAAATTCTAAAGAGCAAAGCTCGCAAGCTTCGCTTATTTTCAAAATACAAATGTTCAAAACGTTTTGGTAATTTGATTTTTGAATTTTGATCATTGTTTCGAGTTTCGTGCTTCGGATTTCGAGTTTAAATAAATATGATTAGTGCCAGAACAAGACAAGAACTAAAAGATGTCCTAATGGATCCCAAAGCTTTCGGGGTGAAGGAACCATATTTTGTAATTCGTGGAGAAGGTGGACAAAATATTACAGTTTTAACCCCCGGTAAAAATGGTGAGGAATATAATAAAACTTATGGACATTTTCATAATTTCCAGGGAGTAGAAATTTATAATGTAGTTTATGGTCAGGGAGTAATAATAATGCAAAGAAATGATGAAAATGGGGAAGCAAAAGAATTTAGAATCATGGGAATCAGGTCCGGGATGAGTGTGGAAATTCCAATTGGCTATGGTCATTGTTTGGTAAATGTTGGTAAAACATATTTGGTGACTATTGATAATTCTCCCGGAGATGCAAAAGCGGATAATTATCAACCGGTCAAGGAAAAACATGGCTTTGCTTATTATATAGTTGATAAAAAAGGAGAAGTGGGCTTTGATCAAAATCCACACTATCATTTACATCCTCAAATTTCTACTTATTAGTCCGACAACTGCCGGATCTGACAATCTAATCTAATCCAATTGGCAATATTTATAAGTAATTGCTAAATTATGTTTTCGTCATCCTTTTGTCATCCCGTACTTGATACGGGATCCAGTATTTTCTATATTATTCTGGATTCCTGCTTTCGCAGGAATGACAGATTATTTCTGATCTATTTTGTCTCTCTTGATTTTAAAATTAATTTTCTGGTATATTATTCTTATGATTACTGATAATGATATTATTAAACTTAAAAAATCGTTTGCTACTAAAGATGATCTGGAAAAAACTAACAAGAAATTAGGAAAACTAGAAGGAGTGGTGAATAATCTAGTAGTAGAAGTAGTGGGAATAAAATCAGAAATTGTGCAGATTAGGGAAACTATGATTACTAAAGATGATCATAGACAATTAATGACAGTATTGGATTCTCTTGCAGGGGATGTTAAAACAGTGAGAGAAGAACAAATTATGCATTCTCAAACTCATGAAGATAATAGATTAGAACATAAAGAATTTAAAGAAAGATTTAGTAGAATTGAATCAGTTCCTGTTATTGCTCTTCAAATTAAAAGAAGATAATTTAAATCTTTCTAATTCTGAGTAAGGGGATATCTTGCAGTAGAGTTTTTAATTGCCTTCTCCTTGGTCTTTCTCGGCTCTTAAGCGATATTGTAGAAGTTCTAGTTTTATCGTGACCAATTCCTAAAGCATCCAGAGTCTCTAAAGTATGGAAAAAGGAAGTTCTTTCCTCCACTGAAGCAGTAACATCATCAAATTTCACATCTATTTCAAATCTTTTAGTTTCCATTGGTGGATTTTTGAGTGATTCCTAACAACCAAAGCACTGCCTCTTTTTTAAGATCCGGCTTCGCCGGATCGCAAGAAAGAGCGAAGAAGAGTTTAATAGTTCAGAGACTTCCATTATTAGACTTCTGTGTAATACCAAGCAACCAGAGTACTGCTTCTTTCTTATATCTGCGGTCACCACGGGAATTAATTCTAATTGCTGGTAATTTTCCTCTTTTGCCCCATCTTTTGATAGTGAGAGGAGAAACACGCAAAACTTCTGCTACTTCTTTGACTGTTAATAGATCAGGTAGATTCTCAAGTGAGATTTTATTAGACATTCTAAATCAATGTATATCATAGATCTTCAGACCATGTCAATACTTCGATTTCAGTTCGACTTCACTCACTGCAGGCACTCAGTATGACCTCCTCGAGTCTGAGCGACCTCGGAGTCGATGATCTGAGCTTGTCGCACTTCGACCTTGCTCAGTGCAACCCTGAACTTGTTGAATAGTCGATGGGTCAACCCCGATTTTATTGGGGTTAATACTTTAATTATATTTTATTATATTTATTATAATATGATGATGATGATTTGTAATGCGAAATCTCAATTGATATAGTTTTGCGAAATCTGAACTGAAACAATCTCAAACATTTTTTGTGTCCTTTAATTAACTACTCTTTGTCATTGCGAGCGATCCGGCAACTGCCGGAGAGCGTGGCAATCTTCTAAACAGGGCAGAGGTTGCTTCGTCGGGTCGAAAAATCGACCCTCCTCGCAATGACAGAATTTTGTATCATCTGAGACTTCGTTTATGTGTATCTTTTTAGATTTCGTGTAACAATGATTTGTAATACGAAATCTCAATTTTGACACTTTTACGAAGTCTGAATTTTGACAAATAAGTTTTGTTTAAAAACGATAACAACGTCATTGCGAGCGATCCGGCAACTGCCGGAGAGCGTGGCAATCTCTTAAATAGATAAGATTGCTTCGTCGGGTCGAAAAATCGACCCTCCTCGCAATGACAGAATTTTGTATCATCTGAGACTTCGTTTATGTGTATCTTTTTAGATTTCGTGTAACAAATTTGTAATGCGAAATCTCAATTGATATAGTTTTGCGAAATCTGAACTGAAACAATCTCAAACATCTTTTGTGTCCTTTAATTAACTACTCTTTGTCATTGCGAGCGATCCGCCAGCTGGCGGAGAGCGTGGCAATCTCTTAAATAGATAAGATTGCTTCGTCGGCCAGCTGGCGGACTCCTCGCAATGACAGAATTTTGTATCATCTGAGACTTCGTTTATGTGTATCTTTTTAGATTTCGTGTAACAATGACAGTGTAGTTGACCCCGATTAAATCGGGGTTGACTATGGTTTTAAAAAGTGGAATGATGTATAATAATGACTGATATTTCTGTTCCTGTATCTCCAGCTCCTGTAAAACCAGTAACTCCTTCTTCTAATCCTGCAGTTTCCAAATCTGATAGTCTAAAAAAGCTTTTAACAAACAGATGGGTAGTTGCTATTGGAATGGCATTAATAATATTGGCAATTGGTTTATCTATTTATATTCTACTCACTCCCAAAAAAGTAATTCCGACTCCCAATCAGATTGTTGATAAAATTGCCGGTTCCACAATCTCAGGGATAATTGATTTGGATGGGGTAGCTCCGGTAGGATCCACTTTAGGTATAGGTGTTAAAAAATATGGAGAGAAAGAGTATCAAACAGTTATTACCGGAATAGCGATTTCAGGAGATAAAGCTTGGAGTTGGAATGGAGCTAAAGCAGGGGATCTTTATGAAGTTCAGGCAGGATTATTAAATAAAGGACAAATTATTGCTACTTCAGAAGTTAAAACTATTGCTGCTCCAGCAGATGAGGAAATTCTATATATTGATGCTAAATCTGCTAGTGATAAAAGTTTAGTTGTAATTTCCGGAACTTTTGATTTAAATGGCTATATCCCCCCAAAAAGTACAATTTCTATCAAGGAAAGAAAGGTAGGGGAACAAAATTTTGATACAGTAGTAAGTTCTTTGCCTGCTGTTGATGGAGGATCATGGACATGGAATAGCGCCCAAAATGGAGTATCTTATGAAATAAAAGCAGTATTGATTGCAAATGGTAATAATGGTGGAGAATCTACTGCTAAGGTAATGGTTGCTCCGGATGCCAATGAAACTTTAAGAATAAATTCAACTTTACAACCTCCATCCGGTGGAACGGTAGTGGTAGGAGGTATCTCCGGGGTTTTCGATATTAATGGAACACCTCCTTCTGGTAGTAGTGTGGTAATTGTAGCTAGGCCCAGAGGAACCTCAAAATATAATGTAGTGGCTTCAGGACTGCCTGCTTCTGATAATACTGCCTGGAACTATAGCGGAGCAGTGGCTGGAACTATTTATAATTTACAGGCAGTATTGAAGGTTAATGGCAATGACTATGTGATTTCCAATACCATTACTACAGCAGCTCCGGCTACTAATGAAGTTTTTGTGCTGAATATTCCGTCACAATTACCTGCACCACCTCAAGGTCCGTTTGTTTCTTGTGCGGGGCAATCAGGTGGACTGTGGAGTGTTAATGTAACCTTTAATTATGTTAATAATGCCACTCAATATTGGATCAAAGTTGGTGATCCATCCTCTGATAATAGATATTTTGATAGTAAAGTAACAGCTCAAAATCAGTCAGGACAGACTCAACAATCAGTTTCTACCAGTTATGTCTTGGGGTCTGGTGGTACTTATTATGCCAAATATGCTTATTCCTATAGTTCGATTGGTAATAATAATTTTTCACCTTGGTCGGGAACGACATCTTTTGTTTGTCCACCTACTCCAACTTCTACTCCGGTACCAACATTGACTAATACTCCAGTACCAACTGCCACCAGTACACCGGTTCCGACAGATACTCCAACTCCAACCACTGCTCCTGCGCCCACCAACAGCCTTTAAATAAAGATTGGATTATCATGCAAATTTTTGTTAAAATTAGGCACAGATGGCGCTATCATCTAGTGGTTAGGATACAGCGTTCTCAACGCTGACACACGGGTTCGAATCCCGTTAGCGCTACTTAAAGCAATATTACTGAATGTCAGTCCAAAATAGAAATGTCACCCCCTCTTAATTGAGAATTTGAATGATCTCCATGGATGATCTGGTGGAGGTTTCCAGTTTAAAGGGTGAGTGGTGAGTATGGCTGGTTGCCTTAAGATTTTCCTTGGTCTTTTAGGCAGGATAAAACATTTAAGGTAATGTTCTTTGAACCTAAAATGGATAGTTTCATCAAGGTGCTCCTCAACTAATATTTTCTCTTTTGTCCTGATAGTAGCAGGCTGGATTTCTTCCAGCTGGTAGAAATGGTTTTTAAACTGAATAGTGTAATCTGAATTAACTCTTCTGGTAGATTTGACTGAGAAGATGCTTTTGAGGTTCCTTTTCTCCTGTTGGGTTAGCTGCCTGTGAACATTCCCATCCTTGGCAGGAATGACTGAAAACCTGTTGTTAAATTTTGGGATAAAGATATCTTTTAAGAACTTGTTCCCATCTTTGATGGTACTGATACCAGCAAGCCTTAATTCTTTGACTAATCTGTCCTGGAGGGTTCCAAATAACCTCTCCACCCTGCCTTTGGCCTCTGGAGAATTAGCATTGATTACCTGGATATCTAGAAGTTTCATGGCCTTTTGGAATTGGGTCATAAGATCAGAGTTATCTACAGCAGATTTGTGGTTTAATTTGTAGGTGGAGAATTTATCAAGGTAAATAGAGAGTGGTTTGCCCAAAGTAAGCACATATGCTTTCCAGAAATTAAATACAGCTACAACCCCTTCATTAAAATCAAATAAAGCATGTGTAACTTTACCTGTGGCATCATCAATTGAGGCCAGTAAGCATACTTCCTTTGGATTTCCATATTCATCAAGTAATCTGTCTTCAAACCAAAAGTGGTATGAACCATCAAACTGTTCCAGGTCTCCAAAATAATCTTTTCTTTCCCTCCAGGCATGATAATGGATCTTTCTTTGTTTTCTTCCCTTCCATAACATCTTCTCAATCATCCAAAGCCTTAAAGTTTCAGGATTAATATAAAGGTTGTGATATTCCTCAAGCTTTTCAGAAGCCAGTGTTGGATGAAAGTCTGAATATTTTTCCTCAATTAAAGATAGAGCTTCTCCCTTAACAATCTGATTTAGTTTGTGGTTGCTGGGTTTTCCTTTGAGATGGTGGACCAAAGCCTCAACTCCATGTTTTCTAACCTCAAGTTTTAACCTTTGTATGTGCCTGATTGATAACCTAAGTTTCTTGGCTGCCTCACCATTGGTAATTTTTCTGTCTAACAGATTGATAATAACTTCAAGTTTTTGTTTTTCCTCTTCTTTAAGTGGAATATCAGGCATAGCAACATAGGATAGTTCATAATAGCTGATCCTGATACCATGACATTTTAATTTTGGCGGAGTATGACATTTCTAAATTGGAGTAAGA
>JAUSHL010000008.1 GCA_030648645.1 Candidatus Daviesbacteria bacterium | reverse complement strand
TTAAGAGATTGCCACGCTCTCCGGCAATTGCCGGATCGCTCGCAATGACAAAGAGTAGTTAATTAAAGGACACAAAAAATGTTTGAGATTGTTTCAGTTCAGATTTCGCAAAACTATATCAATTGAGATTTCGCATTACAGTTACCAAAATCAATGACTTATATTGGTAGTTAATTGATAGATAGGAAGAATAATAGAGATTACCAAAATCCCTACTCCTATACCCAAAATCACTAATACTATCGGTTCTATTAAAGTTGTAATATTTTTTAAAGCATTATCAGCTTCTGACTGAAAATAATCACTCAGTTTTAATATAATTTCATCTAATTTTCCTGTTTCTTCTCCGGTTTTAACCATCTGACCCACAATTTTAGGAAACTCTTTCATCGATAAAAGTTGGGTGGATAAAGGTAAACCTTTTTCCACTCCTTTATAAGCTGTTTCCAAACAGTTTTGATAAACTTTGTTACCGGTAATATCACTGACAATTTGAATTGATTCTAAAATGGAAAGACCGGAAGCAATTAATAACCCAAATGTTCTGGTAAAACTGGTTAAAATTACGACAGATGTAACTTTTCCCAAAACCGGTGTTTTTAGTATTCTTTGATCAATAAATAATCTGCCTTTGGTAGTAGCAGCAAATTTTTTAAAAAGAATAACTATTCCAATGATTACCATCAAAATCAACCACCAAAAATTAATAATAATGTCTGACCCTGTAATCATAATTTTAGTAGGCAAGGGCAAATCCATTCCTGAATCCTTATAAAGACCAATTAGCTTTGGCATCACAAAAAATACCATGATACACATTACTACAATCATCATAAACACAATCACAATTGGGTAAATCATTGCTCCCCTGACCCTGCTTTTAAATTCTCTTTCTTTTTCTAAATTTTTGGCAAGTTCGAGTAAAATTGTATCCAGTTTTCCGGAAGCCTGACCGGCTTTGACTAATTTGCTATAAAGAGGCGGAAAAATATCAGGATGTTTTTCCAAAGCTGTGGCAAAATCCAAACCTGCTTTTATATCTTTAGAGACATTTTCCAGTACAGCTTTAAAATGTTTATTTTCCTGTTGATCTTCCAAAATATCCAAAGCTTCTGATAAAACCAATCCGGCTTCAATCATAGTAGCCAACTGTCTGGTCATAATCACTACCTCAGAAAATGGCACCCTATTCATAAATTTATCCCAAGGCATATTTCCTGAAGCACCTTTAATTTTTAAAGAAGTGATAATTAATTTCTTTTTGCGGAGAAGTGCAACTGCATGTGATTCATCAGCAGTTTCAATTTCACCTTTGTGATATACACCTTGCATGTCTTTGGCAACATATTTAAAAATAGCCATATACTCAAAATACTCCAATCTGCAACTTTTAATCAAAATTTTGAGTTCAAACCATTTAATGAGAGTTGCAAACTCGAGTTAAATCGGTTTATTATCTCCCTCGTTCAGCTTCAGTCAAAAGTTTTGCCAGTAAATCAGGACGGAGAGAATAACTTTGAGCCATTTCAAAACTGATGCTCCCATTTTTAACTAAAGAAACCAGTGATCTTTCCAAACTCACCATACCCAGTTCTGCTGAAGTTTGAATTAAATTATCAATCAAATGAGTTTTACCATCACGGATAATAGATGCCAGAGCAGGAGTGGAAATCAAAAGTTCAACTGCCAAAGCCCTGCCCGGTTTAATTGTGGGAATTAATCGTTGTGAAACCACTGCCTCAATAACTGAGGCAAGTTGTAATCTCACCTGAGATTGTTGCTGTTCCGGAAAAACATCAATGATTCGATCAACAGTTTGAGCAGCACTGTTGGTATGAAGTGTGGCAAAAACCAAATGACCGGTTTCTGCAATTGTCAGTGTTGCCATAATAGTTTCCAGATCTCTCATTTCTCCCACCAAAACCACATCAGGATCTTCCCGAAGTGCTGCCCGCAAAGCATTTGGCCAAGCTTTGGTATCAACCAATAATTCCCTTTGAGAAATTAAACCTTTAGCCTTGGGGTAAATATACTCAATCGGATCTTCAACTGTTAAAATATGAGCATTTCGTGTCTGATTTATCTTATTAATTAAAGCAGCCAAGGTAGTTGATTTTCCATGACCGGTAGGTCCGGTTATTAAAATTAAACCCTGTTTTAGATCAGCAAATTTTTCCACAGCCGGCGGTAATCCCAAATTAGATAATTCCGGAATAATTAAAGGAATAAGTCTCAAACTGGCAGTTAAGTGACCTCTCTCCTGAAAAATATTTACCCTAAACCTGGCTTGATTTTGTAAATTGATTGCAAAATCTAACTCTAAATCTTTTTCAAAAGTTTGTTTTTGTGTCTGAGTAAGCAGGGGAGATATTAAATTACCCATCTCATTGTCATCCAGAAGGACACTACCGGCAACTTCAACTAATTCTCCGTTAATTCTAAGAGTAGGAGGATAACCTACAACCAAATGTAGATCTGAAGCTTTTCTTGCAACTGTTAATTCTAATAATTGATGAATATTCATATTTTTAAAATGCTGCCCAAAACTCAAATTTTAAAAATCAAATTTTAAAACTAATTTAAAATTTAAAATTAAAAATTTAAAATTACACTCATTTTAGTCCTCAGCAACCCGCAACACTTCTTCCAAAGTTGTAACTCCTTCCAAAACCTTCATATATCCGTCCTGTTTTAAGGTCACCATTCCCTCTATAACGGCCTCTGCTTCCATTTCCGAGGCAGAAGATCTGCCTAAAATTAATCTCATTATCTTTGGTGAAACTACCAAAACTTCAAAAATCCCCACTCTGCCTGAATAACCTGAATTACCACATTCAGCACAGCCCACTCCTTTATAAAGAGAAATCTGATTGCCTTCTTTCATTAAATTTCCCAAATTTTTACGGATATTTTCTACAATTTCCGGTGGAGGAGTATAAGTAGTTTTACAATGAGAACAAATTTTTCGGAGTATTCGTTGACCGACAACAGCATTGATAGATGAGGCTAAAAGAAATGGCTCCATGCCCATATCTAAAAGTCGGGGCAGTGAGCCTGAAGCAGTGTTGGTATGTAAAGTTGAAAAAACTTCATGGCCGGTCAGAGCTGCCTGAATTGCCAAATCTGCAGTTTCACTATCACGGATTTCTCCGACCAGCATGATATTCGGATCCTGACGCAAAAATGAACGTAGAGCTGCTGCAAAAGTTAAACCAATTTGAGGATTGGCCTGAATTTGATTAGCTCCGGGGATTTGATACTCAACCGGATCTTCAATTGTTAAAATATTAACTTTTGTAGTTGAAATTTTAGTTAAAATTGAATATAAAGTTGTAGTTTTTCCGGATCCGGTTGGACCGCAGATAAGAATAATGCCATGTGGTCTTAAGATTTGATTTTCTAAATTTTTTAGTGCCAACCCACGAAGTCCTAAATCCATAAGAGTTGGAGCAACTGAAGTTTTTGGCAATAACCTCATTACCACTTTTTCACCATAAATAGTTGGGACTGTCGAAACACGCAGGTCAAAAATAGATTTGCCGGAAGTGTAGCTAAAACGTCCATCTTGTGGTAATCTTTTTTCCTCAATCTTTAAACTGGAAAGAATTTTAATTCTGGAAACCAGTGCATCATGTACCCCTCTCGGTAAAATAACTTTCTCATGTAAAATTCCATCAATTCTATATCTGACTCTGGTTTTATCCTCTAATGGTTCAATATGAATATCGGAAGCTTTAGATTTAACAGCATAATCTAAAAGTTGAGAAATAATATTGGCCACCGGAGCTTCATGAATTATTTCTGTTTTATCTGCTTCTTCTTTTGGTTTATTATAAGATGTAACTTCCCGCAGAGCCGAAGTTACTTCTGTAGTTAAATTCTGGGAGTACTGATCGGAAATGGCTTTTAAAATATCATCTGCTACTGCCAAATATGGTTTTACAAATAACCCTGATTTTTTTTCAATAAATTGAACAATTTGTAAATCTAACGGATCAGCCATGGCCACAAACAACTTATCACTCTTTCTATCAAAGGGGATTAAGCGATAACGACGGGCAACGGCTTCCGGAATAAAATTTAAGATTTCAGAAGATATAGCCTTGCCTTCCAAATTTATATAGGAAACACCTAAAATTTGAGCTTTGGCGGAAGCAAGCCTTGCCGGAGATGCTAATTGATGTTCTTCAATAATCTGCTCAATCTGTTTACCACTGTTAATTGCTTCCAGTTTAATTGAGGAAAGTTGATCAGGGGTTAAAACCCCTTGTTTTGCTAAAATATCATCAACCCCAAGTTGAGCAGTTTGTACCATAATTTCCTCGTCCACCAAATAGCAGACCTTATCTCTATTATTGCCAGAGTTGATGATTAGTGTCAATGCAGTATAATCATTTCATGATTTCAAGTTTAGTAATTCATCCTGATATTACGGTAAGACAAAGTGAAATTGAGCAAATTTTAAAGGGTTTAGATCTTTCACAAAATCACCCCAACACCCTTTGGTTTTCGCAAGAAGAAAAGTTGGGGATAGGGGAGAGCAGAAAAATTCAGGAATTTTTAAGTTTAAAACCATATCAAGGAAAAAATCAGGCTGTTGTGCTTTTAGTTGCCGAAAATTTAAGTTTGGATGCCCAAAACGCACTGCTTAAAACTTTAGAAGAAGCAGGGGACTGTGTTTCTTTAATTTTAGGAGCAAGATCAGAAGATCAACTTCTGCCAACCATTATTTCCCGATGCAAAATAATTAATCTCCAAAATACTCCAACCCCCGAGGTTGGATTAGTTGGACAAAAATATCAGGAAGAAATTGAGAAACTTTTGGAAGCAAATATGGAAGAAAGATTTAAATTTATAGAAAAGCTTGAAGATAAAGAAAATTTTCTTTTTACAATGACCGCTTATTTTAGAAACCAATTAATCAATCATATCCAACCTCGGGGGTTGGATAATAATTTTCTGAAGGATTTACTGGAAGCGGAGAAATGGGCAAAGCAAAATGTAAACATCAGAGCAGTTTTAGAATATTTAATGTTATTACTACCTCACAATAATGAGAGCTAGAAAAATTTAATTTTTCCTGCTAAACTAAACTCTGCATGGATCAAAATAAACCCACAAAATATACAGCAAAAGAAATTCAAGTCTTGGAAGGACTTGAGCCTGTCAGAAAACGCCCCGGAATGTACATTGGCTCAACAGATGAACGTGGCCTTTGGGTGATGATCAAAGAAATTATTGATAATTCAGTGGATGAAGCCATGGCCGGCAGATGCAAAAATGTCTGGGTAACAATCCACAAGGATAATTTTGTTTCAGTAGCAGATGACGGAGTAGGTATCCCTTATGAAATGCATGAAAAAGGCAAATCTGCTTTGGAAATTGCCATGACAGTTTTACATGCCGGAGGGAAATTTGGCGAAGGAGCTTACAAAGTTTCCGGCGGACTTCATGGAGTTGGAGCCTCAGCTGTTAATGCTTTATCAGAATACATGAGAGTAGAAACCAAAAGAGAAAACAAGGTTTATTATCAGGAATATTGTCAGGGAAATCCGAAATTTGATGTCAAAACACTTGGTAAAGATGAACCCAAGGATTTTACTCAGCATTTTGAATGGAACAGTAAAAGCGGAGTCAGGACTACTTTTAAAGCAGACCCTTCTATAATGACAGTTGTTGAGCCAAAAGCGGAAACTGTTATTAAACAAATTAAAAACCGAGCCTATCTTGTGGCAGGATTGTATTTTCATTTTTATGATGAAAAAAACGATCGAGAATTGCATTATTTCTTTGATTCCGGAATTGTAGCCCTGGTAAAGCATATTAATAAAAACAAAGGGGCAATAAACACTCCGATTTATATTCATAGAAGATTGGAAAACATTGATGTTGAGGTAGCAATTCAATATTCTGATGGATTTAATCCCAATGTGGAATCTTATGCTAATGTGCAAAGTACAGCAGAAGGCGGAACACATTTAACAGGATTTAAAACAGCCCTGACCCGAGCTGTTAATGATTATGGTAGAAAACAGGGGTACATAAAGGAAAAGGATGAAAATTTAACCGGTGATGATACTTTGGAAGGTATAACTGCCGTTGTAACCATTAAAATGGATTCTGAACAACTTCAGTTCGAATCTCAAACTAAAGAAAAACTAGGCAATGCTGAAGTTGGACCAATTGTTTCTCAAGTTACAAAGGAAGGATTGGATGTTTTCTTTGAGGAAAATCCATCCGAGGCCAAAAGAATCATGGAAAAAGTCATCACTGCCTCCCGTGCAAGGCTCGCAGCCAGAGCAGCCAAAGATGCCGTGCTTCGAAAATCTGCTTTTGAAGGTGGAGCACTCCCCGGAAAATTAGCCGATTGTCAGGAAAGAGATCCAGCCCTTTCTGAATTATATATAGTGGAAGGGGACTCAGCAGGAGGTTGTTGGGCTGGAAAAACTAAGGTAGCTCTCGCTGACGGAAGGAATATTTCGTTTAAAAAATTAGTCAAAGAATTTAAACAAGGAAAACAAAATTTCTGCTACACAATGCAAAATAATGGGCATATTGGTATTGCTCCTATATTAAATCCCAGAGTAACTAAAAAAAATGCTGAAGTTATTAATATTACACTAGATTCAGGAGAAATTTTAACTTGTACGCCAGACCATCCTATTAGATTAGTAGATACTACCTATGTTCCTGCATTCAAATTAACACCTACTGATAACATAGCACCACTATACAGCAGAAAAACTTCAGAAAAAGAAGGTACTCCTCTTAAAGGATACACACAAGTTTTTGATCCTCAAAGCAAAAGATGGATATATACTCATGTACTTTCAGATATCTACAATCTTCAAGAGGGTATTTATAAATCATCCGCAGGCAAGTATCGTCACCATAAAGACTTTAACAAGTTAAATAACAATCCATCAAACATCACTCGATTATCAAAAGAAGAACATTTGTTGGTGCATTTTAAACATCTAGAGAAAACTCTTCACCGAAAAGATAGCAAAGAAAAATCAGCAGAAGCCAGAAGAACTCCTGAATTTCGAGAAAAAGCCCGCGCAAAATCTTTAGAAAAAAGCGCTTTGTTTAGTCAAAATGCCAAAAAACAATGGAGTAATCCAGAATACAAAAAATTCATGACTAATGCTTATCTTAATTTTTACAACTCTAATAATGAGTATCAAAAAGAATCCCTTAAAAGATTGAATATAGCGCAGGAAAAATATTGGTCCAACGAAGAAAACCGGCAAATACAAGCAGAAAGAGTCCATCAATTCTTTAAAGATCACCCAGAGATAAAAAAAGAATATCGTGACTTGGCAAAGCAAGAATGGCAAGATGAGAAATTACTTATATGGCGATCAGAAAAAACAAAAGAACAGTGGACTAATGATTTTCGAAACAAGAGAAAAACTGCTTATAATAAAACATACTATCTCCATTCAATGAAGTTTTTAAAGGTTGTTTTAGAAAGTGGTGGAACCATTAGCGATTATGACAAAAAACGGAATCAAAAAAGAAATACCAACCTTCTAAAGATTAGTACTTTATCTGAAAGATTCTTTAATAATGATTTACAAAAACTTGAAGAAACTGCAGTACATTTCAATCATAAGGTTGTAAGAATTGAAAAATGCCAAAAGAGAATGGATGTTTATGATTTAGAAGTTGCTGAAACTCATAACTTTGCCTTAGCTGCAGGAATATTTGTCCACAATAGTGCAAAACAGGGAAGAGACCGGAAATTTCAGGCTATTTTGCCACTTCGGGGTAAGATTTTAAATACAGAAAGAGCAAGACTGGATAAAGTATTGGAATTTGAAGAAATTAAAGCTTTGGTTATCGCACTGGGTACAGGCATTGGGGATAACATTGATTATGAAAAATCAAGATATCACCGGATTGTTTTAATGACCGATGCTGATGTTGACGGAGCCCATATTGCTACCTTACTTTTAACCTTTTTTTTCAGATATTTGCCGGAACTTTTAAACAGAGGTTATATTTATATTGCCAAACCTCCACTATATAAGGTTCAAAGAGGAAAAGAATTGTATTATGCCTATTCTGATGAGGAAAGAGATGGATTTTTAAAACAAATGCGGACTGTAAAAGCTGAGGGAATTATTATTCAAAGATATAAAGGTTTAGGAGAAATGAATCCGGATCAGCTTTGGGAAACCACCATGAATCCGGAAAGCAGAGTTTTAAAACAAGTTACAATTGATGATGCAGTTGCTACAGATGAAGTCTTTGCCATGCTCATGGGAGAAGAAGTCCCCCCAAGAAAAAAGTTTATTCAAACTAATGCGAAGCAAGCAAATCTTGATGTATAATTCAATTACTTGCGAAGTCCGCCTCTGGAGGACCAAGCAAGCAAACTTGGACGTGTAATTCTGCCCTTTGTAATGAATTTAAAATCATCTGGAAAAAATACAGCAGCTGTAATACTTGCCGGTGGCAAGGGTAAAAGAATGGCTAGCAAATTACCTAAAGTTTTACACAAAATTGCCGGCCAACCGATGATTTATTATACTTTGCAAACAATCAATAAATTAGATTTGGCACAACTTTGTGTAGTAGTTGGGTACAGATCAGAACTGGTAAAAAAAAGAATTGCAACTTTCTCTGAATGTGAATTTATCTTACAGAACGATCCTCTTGGTACCGGACACGCGGTACATTGTGCTTTGAATAAACTAAATCATAAAATTACGACAATACTTGTGACAAACGGTGATGATTCAGCTTTTTATTCTCCGCAAACTTTAATAAATTTTATTTCTTCACATAAAAAGAGTAAGGCAGTTATCAGCATGGTAACTCTGCTTATTTCGGGAGAAAATAAATTAGGTCGGATTATCCGCGATAAAGAAGGAAACTTTCAACAAATTCTTGAAGCTGCCAAATATTTTTCCAGTGGCTTACAAAGTAACGAAATTAATTGTGGTGCATATATTTTTGATGTTAAGTGGTTAAAACAGAATATAGATAAAATTCTGTTAAATGAAGCAGGAGAATACTATCTGACCGACTTATTAAATATTGCACATCAAAATCACCATACTATTAATCTCTTTCAATTGGTTAAAAAGAACGAGTGGATTGGAATAAATACCCGGAAAGAGTTAAAATACGCAAATCAGGAAATGAGGAGGAAAACAAATGCCGGTAAAATATGAATTAGGAATTTCAACTGGTTTGGCTTGTCCAAATATGCCCATAGTTGAGGCGGTAGAGTCTTTATGTAGAGAAGGAGCTGAAGTAATTGAATTGTGTTTAGGAGCAGAAAATCTTACCCCAACAAAAGTGAAGAAATTAAATGATATCCAAAAAAGTGGGGGAGTGGCTTATACAATTCACACTCAAGCTTCTTTAAAAATAGACGGCAAGCCAGATGGTTTGGAATTAATTCAATATCTATCTAATAATAGATCCTCATTTGATTTAGCTGACCGTGTTAACGCAAGATGGTTAGTTCAACACCCGCCAATCATACCTATGAATTACATCCCTGAAAATAACCTAATTGTCGCATATCTTCACTTTCTAGCCGAGATTTCCCCTAAACCAGTTGCCATTGAAACTGGTGTTTACAGAAGAAACACAAACGGAGAGATTATAGCGATTGAAGATGCGCGGACACCAAAAAGAATGCAAAAATATTTAACTTACTCTAAGATAACAGGCATTGTCGGAGATGTGCCAAAAATGTCACGGTCTAATCAGAGTTATGATAATGACAGGAGATGCAAAGAAGATATTTCTGATTATATTTTGCAAGCAAAGAGGTTGGATATTACTTTCCGGGAATTACATATTGTAGGAACAAATAATTGGCCCGAAGACATGGATTTTGCCTATTATACCATGAGTTTATTGGCAAAAAAACACACCTTTGCTAATTTAGTTTTAATGATTGAAAGTACACCCGAAAGACTGGAAACAGCACTTTCGACCGTAAAAAGATTTATAATAAATCAATGAAGGATTTAAAAGTTCATTTTTTAGGGATTGGGGGAAGTGGGGCTTCAGCTGTAGCCTCAATTGCTCAAAATGAAGGATTTGCAATTTCCGGCTGTGATAAAAATCCATTTAATGAATTTACCAAAGTTTTTGATGCTAAAAAATTGTTTGAAGGACACTCTCCGGAACATTTAAAAGATATTGATATTTTAACAGTTACCCCGGCAATTTATTCATTGGATCCTAATAATCCAGAATTAGAGGAAGCCAAAAAATTGGGTATTCCAATTTTAACTTGGCAGGAATTTATGGGAAAATATTTAGAAAAAGATAAATTTGTGATCGCAATTTGTGGAACTCATGGTAAAACTACAACCACTGCCATGATAGGGCAACTTTTGGAAGATGCAGGATTTGATCCTACGGTTGAAGTTGGAGCAATTGTGCCAAAATGGGGAACTAATTACAGGCTTGGGAAGGGGAAATATTTTATCACTGAGGCTGATGAATTTAATGATAATTTTTTAGTTACACATCCTGATATTACTATCTGCACAACAATAGAAATGGATCACCCGGAATATTTTAAAGATTTTGAAAGTTATAAGAAAAGTTTTAAAAAATTTCTTTCCCAAACCAAAGAAAAAATTATTGCCAATTTATCCGACAAGGGAATCATGGATGTCATTGCGAGGAGTGAAACGACGAAGCAATCTAGGTCGGAGATTGCTTCTCCAGCTTCGCTGGATCGCAATGACAACATCATTGACAATATCATAGATTATTCGGAAAAATTAATTGATTTTCCGTTACAAATTCCGGGAAAACACAATATTTTAAATGCCTCAGCAGTTTTCCAATTGGGACTTTCTTTAAAAATTGATCCGGAAATAATTAAAAAAAGCTTAATGAATTTTTCCGGAGTAGGGAGAAGATTTGAAAAAATTGGGGAACTTAATGGAGCACAAATTATTTCTGATTTTGCTCATCACCCCACAGAAATTAAAGTAACTTTGGAAGGTGCCAAGGAAAAATTTCCTGATAAAAAAATTATTTTAGTTTTTCAACCTCATATGTTTTCCCGAACCAAAGCTTTGTTTGATGATTTTGTTAAAGTTTTAAAAAACTCCCCAGCAGAAAGAACATATATTTTAGATATTTTTCCCAGTCGCGAAGTAGATACTGGTTTAGTAAACACCCAGCAATTAGTTGATGCCATTAATCAAGAAAATGTTAAATATATAAATTCTTATGATAAATTATTAGATTTATTACCCAAAGAAATTAAAGAGGATAATCTTGTAATTTTCATGGGAGCAGGGGATAATCATAAATTAGCTCTAAAACTTATGAACCCAAATTAACATTCAAGATCTATTTTTTTGAATTCTCCTGGAAGTTTTTTGCCAAAAAAATTTTCTGCAATTTCCTTGGCCCTTTCTGGAGCATCTGTTATATAAAATTCATAATTTGGTTTTTTATTTTCTCTTAAAAGATTTTTTTCTTCTAGAATTTTTCTCAAGTTTTTGGCTAAAGGTTTTGCAGAATCAATTAAAGTTATTTTTTGCCCCGCAACATCCTGAATAATATCTTGCAAAAGAGGGTAATGCGTACATCCTAATATCAAGGTATCAATCCCGATTGAATCAGGGTCAATATCTTTTAGAGGAAGTTTATTTAAATAATCCTGAACTATTAACTTGGTAGCCAAACAAGAAGTAAAACCTTCTTCAACTAGTGGTACAAGCAAAGGACAACTGGCAGAGCTAACTTTAATCTGAGAATCAATTTTTTTAATTTTATCTTCATAAACTCCGCTACTTATAGTAGCTCTGGTTCCAATAACTCCAATATGTTTTATTTTAGTAGCTTTTAGTGCTTCATCTACTGCCGAATCAATCACCCCTAAAACTGGAACAGAAGAGAGAGTTTGAATTTCATTTAAGCATGTAGCTGAAATCGTGTTGCAGGCCACCACTAAAATTTTGACATTATGTTTAAGAAGATAATTTGCCATTTCTAAGGCAAATTTAGTAATTACTTCTTTACCACGAGTTCCATAAGGTACTCTGGCTGTATCACCTAAATAAATCAAAGATTCATGAGGTAATTCTTGTAAAATTTCCTTAACAACAGTTAGTCCTCCAACACCAGAATCAAATATTCCAATTGGGCTATTTTTATTCATTTGCCAAATTATACTTCCAATCTGTTAAAATTAGAAGTTGATGGATACCAATTTTGCCGGAAAGAAGGTTTTAATTTCTGAGCGAAGCGAAGAATCAAGATTTCGCGGCAAGCGAGTTCTTATACTGGGTTTAGGCATAAACCAGGGAGGGCTGGGAGCTACCAGATTTTTTGCTAAGCTCGGAGCCAAAGTTAAAGTTACAGATTTAAAGGATAAAGAATTCTTAAAACCATCCCTTGATCAACTTAAAGAATTTCCTGAAATAGAGTATGTATTAGGGGAACATAAGTTTGAAGATTTGGATTGGGCTGATTTAATTATCAGAAACCCTGCACTAAAACCTGATAATCCATATTTAAAATATGCCAGAGAAAAAGGGAAACAAGTGGAAATGGATATGGGAATTTTTTTGCAATTTGTAAAACCTGAGCAAGTTATTGGAGTTACAGGTACCAAAGGGAAATCAACCACAGCTTCTTTGATTTATGAAACCTTAAAAGCAGGTGGTAAAGATATAATTTTTGCAGGCAACATTGGCAAGAGTGTTTTAGATACAATTCCTTATGTTAAAACTAATACTTTGGTTGTGTTGGAAATTTCTTCTTTTCAACTGATGGCCTTCGGAGAACATCATGTTTCTCCTCATTGGGCTGTAATTTCTAATATTTATCCGGACCATCTTAATTATCATGGCACAATGGAAAACTACACTGAAGCGAAAAGATTTATTGCAAAGTTTCAAAACAACAATGATTTTTTATTTATTAAAAAAGGAGACATTATTACAAATTCAGATAATTTTATTAAGGGATTAAAAGGAAAAATTATTTATTATTCACTAACTGATTTGCCGGAAAATTTTTTACCTAAAATCCCCGGGGAACATAATCTGGAAAACTTTGCAGCATCTTTTGCAGTTTTCAATGAAATATTACGCACGCAGGGGGACGCCCAACGTGCGTATCAAGCACTGGAAAATTTTGCGGGAGTAGAATTTAGACTTCAATTAATTTACGATAAAAATGGAATTAAAATTTATAACGATACAGCTGCCACCACACCTGTAGCAGCACAGGCAAATATTAAAAGTCTATCCGGAGCTATTTTGATAACCGGTGGAGTTAATAAAGATTTACCATACAATGATCTGGCTCAGGCAATCGAAAAATATGCAAAATCTGTTTATTTTTTGGAAGGTTCTGCAACTGATGAAATAAAGAAATGTTTACAGCAGATTGCTTCGTCGAAGACTCCTCGCAATGACGTCATTGCGATCCGGCAAAAGCAGGAGAAGCAATCCCTTTTAATTCAAGGTACATATTCCGATTTAGAAAAATTGTTAACTGATGTAAAATCAGTTACAAAACCAGGGGATACAATTCTATTTTCCCCCGGAGCTGCATCTTTTAATTTATTCCAAAATGAATTTGACAGGGGTAGAAAATTTAATTTAGCTGTAGCAAAGATCTTCGGATAAACATTTCAGTAAAAAGAAAAAGAAGCCTTATGAAAACTTTATGCTCCCACTTGACAAGTGGGAAGATAAGAAGTTAGGAAGTGAAATTATTTGGTGTCGTGTTCCCACACCGAGTGTGGGAAGCTGATCCAACTTCCAACCCTATAGTTTGTAAAATGATTCATGCAAGTGTATAATTGCCGGATATGACCGAGAGCCTAACTATTGATTTTATAGCTGGTAATAAGGATCTAACTTTAACCATAGACTTACAAACCTTTAATGCAATTACCTTGGTAACCTCTATTCCTGAGGCAAACAAAGAGATCGGCGATATTACTACAGT
This sequence comes from Candidatus Daviesbacteria bacterium, assembly GCA_030648645.1. GTDB lineage: Bacteria > Patescibacteriota > Microgenomatia > Daviesbacterales > UBA10151 > JAUSHL01. The sequence continues at coordinate 31,748 of JAUSHL010000008.1, read as the reverse complement.
TTATCAACAGGCAAAAAAAGCAATACAAAATTTAAGTCAGGAAATAAACCATCCAATTACTTATTGGTTTAGTACAACAAATGGAAAAATGCGCCTTTGGGGTCTAAATGAAGGGAATAGAGTTTTTACCTGGGATAGAGTCAGAGATGACGGAGAAAATTTTGCAGCCCGTAAGCTTTTCTTGCCTTAAAAAACCTTGCACTTTTGAGATCAATCAGGATATAATGAATGAGCCTTAAAAGGCTATTTTTATGAGCAATATCGGTAAAATAAACAACTTTTCGATCAATAGCACTAGGATCTCACAGTGTTTGACTTGCCAAAAAGGATCAATAAAATGAGTAACATTGGCAAGATTGAATTAACTCCCATTATTCCGGAAATGAAACGCTGTTACTTGGACTATGCCATGTCTGTCATAGTCTCCCGAGCTTTACCTGATGTCAGAGATGGATTAAAGCCAGTCCACCGTAGAATTATTTATGCCATGCACCAATCAGGTCTACATCATACCAGTAGACATCAAAAATCTGCCGCTGTAGTTGGAGAAGTTTTAAAAAACTATCACCCTCATGGTGATATTCCGGTTTATGATGCCATGGTCCGTATGGCTCAAAATTTCTCAATGAGATATATGTTGGTTGATGGGCAGGGAAATTTTGGATCAGTCGACGGAGATTCTCCTGCCGCCATGCGTTATACTGAAGCCCGACTTTCGGCGATTGCTGATGAGCTACTCCGCGATATCCACAAAGAAACTGTTGATTATATTGATAATTACTCAAGTACCACAGTTGAACCTACAGTTTTACCGTCTGTCATACCAAATTTACTTTTAAATGGTGCCTCTGGTATTGCTGTCGGCATGGCAACCCAAATTCCGCCTCATAATTTGGGAGAACTTTCTGATGCTTTGATGTATATGATTGAACATCCGAACAAATCAGATAGTCAACATACCGTCATTGCGATCCGGCAATTGCCGGAGAAGCAATCTGATTCTGGTCAAGCCAGAATGACAAATGAGATTGCTTCGTCGAAGACTTCTCGCAATGACGTAGAAATAAATACTAAATTCCAAAGCGAGGCAAGTGTGGAAGATTTAATGAAATTTATCAAAGGTCCTGATTTTCCAACCGGTGGTTCTATTTATGATTCAGCCGAAATCATGAATGCTTATGCTACAGGAAAAGGTCGAATTGTCATGAGAGCTAAAGCTGAAATTGAAGAAGAAAAAAATGGCAAATTCAGTATTATTATCACTGAACTTCCTTTTCAGGTAAACAAAGCCACACTTGTGTCCCGAATTGCTGATTTACACAAAGAGAAAAAAGTCGAAGGAATTACAGATTTACGTGATGAATCAGACAGAAGAGGAATGAGAGTGGTGGTAGAATTAAAAAGAGATTCCAAACCACAATCAGTATTGAATAATTTATTTAAATACACTGCCATGCAGTCTGTTTTTAATGTCAACATGGTCGCACTATCAGATGGAGTATTACCACACTTAATGACCTTAAAACATATTTTAGAAGAATTTATTACACACCGCCAAATAGTTATCAGAAGAAGATCAGAATTCGAATTAAAAGAAGCTAAAGCCAGAGCCCATATTTTAGAAGGATTAAAAATTGCTGTGGATAATATTGATGCTGTGATTGAAACCATCAAAAAAAGTAAAGATGCAGATGATGCTAAGCAAAACTTGATGGTCAAGTTTAAATTAACTGAGATTCAATCTCAGGCTATTTTAGACATGCAACTGAGACGTTTAGCAGCCCTTGAAAGACAAAAAATTGAGGATGAGCTAAAAATGGTCAGAGAATTAATTACTTACCTTGAAGACTTGCTTGCACATCCTGAAAAAATCTTAAGTGTAATCAAAGATGAAATAACTAAAATTAAAGAAAAATATGGAGACGCCCGAAGAACCAGAGTTTATAAATCAAAAGTAGGGGAGTTCTCTGAAGAGGATTTGGTGGCTGATGAATCAACAATTGTAACAATTACTGAAGGTGGCTATATTAAAAGACAATTACCTTCAACATTTAGAGTACAGGGTAGGGGAGGCAAGGGAGTGTCAGGAATTACCACTAAGGAAACTGATGCTGTATCGCATTTGTTTTATACCAAAACTCTGGATAATTTATTATTTTTTACCAATAAAGGAAGAGCTTTTCAACTTAAAGTTTGGGAAATTCCGGAAAGTTCAAAAATTTCCAAAGGACAGGCAATCGTTAATTTAATAAACATTGAACAAGGCGAAAAAATCACTGCTGTTTTATCACTCCGTGCCAAAGACGTGACTAAATTTATGTTTATGTGTACTAAAGATGGTAATGTCAAAAAAACTCCAATTGAAGAATATGCTTCAATCAGAAAAAATGGTTTGATTTCTATTAAACTTGATGCCGGTGATGAATTAGGATGGGTTTGCAACACCACAGGCAATGATGAAATTATTTTAGTTTCATCCTTGGGACAATCGATTAAATTTGATGAAAAAGATATTAGGCCAACCCATCGGGATACATCAGGAGTCAGGGGAGTAAAATTAGGCAAAGAAGATTTTGTCATCTCTGCAAATAAAATCAATTATCCAAAAACTGATCAATTACTCGTAGTCATGGCAAATGGTTTGGGCAAAAAAAGCTCAATTACTGCATGGTCAAAACAATTACGGGGTGGGAGTGGAGTAAAAGCTGCCCAAGTTACCTCTAAAACCGGTGCAATTGTCACAGCTCAAATTATCAATCCGGATGATGATACCTTGGTTATGACTTCCAATAAAGGTCAAATTATTAAAATTCCGCTGAAGGATGTACCAACACTGCAAAGACAAACCCAAGGTGTAATTTTAATGAGAACAAGAGATGGGGAGCAAGTCGCAGCAGCAACGGTGGTTTCATCAAAAGAAAAAATTTAAAATGGAAAAAAAGTTTTCAAAAATAGTGATTTTTTATTTTATTTTTGGGTTAGTTTTTGCCTGTGTTTATGCTTGGTTTTACCACTGGCCGGCATTGTCCCTTTTTTCTCCGGGATTTTTTATGGTAGCTTTCACTTGGCCAATTCAAATCTTTGGCTTTGTTGGTGATTTTATGTACTACGGCTTCGCCGGCAAATCTCTGATCTGAATATCCAACCCCCGAGGTTGGATAGGCTGGATATATTACTCCTCGAAATTTTCTATTAGTATATGTTTAATATGTGCTAATTCTCTAGCATAATCTGCATGACCTACAACAAATTCTTTATAATCATTACCATCTTTAAATAGACTTAATATGGCTTGAGGCACAGATAAAAGATTTGTGGTTAAACCAATAAATTGAGGATAAGATGAATATTCATAGACCTCTAAATTTTCAACCAATTTATCAACATAAGGATTTAAGTGGATATAACGGGATAAATGCATAAATTGAAAATTATCATCTACAAGAACTGTCTTAAAAGTCCCTTGTAATAAAGGACCAACTCTTTTATGTTTAGTATTAAAATATTTGGTATAACTATTGATAACTTTACCAATAAATTCGGAAATACCATTATCTTTAAGTTGCTTTATTAAAAGATGAAAATGGTTTGGCATTAAACAATAACAAATTATTTCAACAATTTTGGGATTAGTACTAAAATCTTTTATTTGAAATTTATCTCGTGCTGAAAAGGCAGGTTTCGGACCTGTGAATTGATAATAATAAAGAGTTTGCAGAAATCTTTGATAATCTCGTTCATCTAAAAAAATTATTCTTTTCTCAACCCCACGATTGTAAACATGATAAAAACTATCTGCTACCAATGGAGTAGTTCTATAAGGCATATTTTTATGCTAGCATACTAAAATATAATATCCAACCTCGGGGGTTGGATATTGGATATAAAAACACTATTTATTCCCTGAATGAAAAGATCTGTGGACGTCCTTCAGGTGTTTGTTTGTAATATGAGTATAAATTTGAGTGGTGGAGATATTAGAATGACCCAACATCTCCTGCACTGATCTGATATCTGCTCCATTGATAAGTAAGTCCGTAGCAAAGGAATGCCTTAAAGTATGTGGAGTAGCTTTTACAGAAAGTCCTGTACCTTTAACATATTTTTCCACAATCCGCTCAATCGAGCGGGGAGTGAGCCTCATTTTTTCCCCGGCATCCGCCGGATCAATTTTTCCCTGAAATCTAATAAATAATGGTTTAAAAGAATCTTTCCTAACCCTTAAATATTGATCAAGCCATTTAATAGCAGAATCCGATAAGAATACCACTCTTTCTTTCTGTCCTTTTCCCACAACCGAAAATTCCTTTCTGTCTAAATTTATTGTGTCAGTATTTAAAGAGGCCAGTTCTGCTACCCGAAGTCCGGTAGAAAATAAAGTTTCAAGCAAAGACCGATCACGAAGCCCTGATTTTTGTAAAATATCCGGAGCATCAAGTAAGCTTTGCAAGGATTCCTCATCCAATGTTTTGATTGGAGAGGCCTCTGTTTTTCCCAACTCAATTTTTTCGGCTGATAAACTTTCAATATCCTGTTTTGCTAAATACCGCAAGAACGCCCGTAGGGCAATCATAAAATAATTCTGGGTTACTCTTTTTAAAGATTTATTAGTTTTGGGGTCAGTAAATCTGGATAAATATAATCTATATTTTCTGACCTTTACTAAATCAATTTCTTTGGGATCAATGTCACCGGTGAATTCTAAAAATCTCTTTAAGTAATGATCATAATTTTGAATAGTTTTTTGGGATGCCTCTCTGTCAACTTCCAAATATTCCAAAAAATCAGTAATGAGTGAGGATAACTTCATAGAAATAATTTTAAAAAACAAAATTCAAATTTTAAATCAATTTTAAAATTAAAAATTTAAAATTTAAAATTCTCCTCAGAGGATAGCTAATCCCAAAATTCCCAAAATTATCAATATTGTGCCAACTCCAATTATTACCATAGTATCTTCAAATGCACCTGGAGGAGTTTTGGGAAATTCTTCCTGAGGAGGAGTTTTTGTTACCACGATTTCAGTACCTCCCTGACCTCCTGGTTGGGTAATTATAGGAGTAACAATAGCACCACAAACACCTGTGCCAATTGTATAATTACCATTATTCACCTGATTTAAAACATCAGCCACAGTTGTTCTTTCTACCACATTGGAATCAGTAGTTTTAGCCTTATTGTTAGGATCAAAATCAAATTTAATTTGAGTAACAGAAGCCGGAGCAGCTACAGCCACTGTAAAATCAATTGAAGCTAAAACTCCTGTACCGGAAAAAGCAGAAGACACGGAAGATAATCCATTAATACTTATTCTGCCACCCTGAGCATCAATGGTATTTCCGGGGTAATCAGAATAAATTGTGCCACTTCTTATCTTAGTGGCGGTAAATCTGGTTGGATCATAAAATAAAATTGCATCAGTTCCATCGGTCGGAATACCACCCGTATCCAGTAAAACATCAATCGAAAAACTACAACCCTGATTAAAGGTGCCGGTGGCAGGAGATAAAGAAAGCGTAGCCCCAGCAGCAAAAACAGGGGACAGGTTATAGGTTATAGCTATTAGAAAAACTACCACAGAAACAAAAAGTCTGACGACTGACGACTGACGACTGACGACTTTTCTCATTTAATCTCCACCTCCAAATTCCCAACTTTGCCTAGCAATTCCTTGCTTGTTTTAGTTTCAATAATATTGGAATCAGTGGTACTATCTTTTATAAAATCAACACTAATTTGGGTTTTTCCGGGAGCTTTAGCCTCCAAAATGACTGTTCCCAATACACCTTTGGCAACTTTGCCATTAGGATTACTGCTTATTCCCGATACAGAAATCTTACCTGTAGCATTATCAAAAACATTTAAAGGATAGTCATCATACATTTTTTCGACTTCCACAGGACCACTTACTGTCAACAACTTTGGGTCATAACTAATAATTATATCAGCCCCATCTGTAGCCTTTATTGAATCAATATTAATACTAACAGGGATTTTTTCTCCAACACTGAAACTTGCTTTAGGGGCAGTTAAAGTAATTGAACCATTTTGCACAGTTGTTGACGTGGATACAGCCGGGTTAGTTATAGCAATAGGTAATGTCGTAGATACATTACCACCCAAAGTTCTAAAAGCCCAGATCAGTTCTGCAATTATAGCCACAGCAAGCAAGGTAAAAATCCACCTGTATCCTGAAAATAAAAATGCTTTAATTTTGGACAGAATTATCATAACTTTATTGAATCATAATCTAGACTTATTGTCCAGTTAAAAATTGAGCTCCTGTTATATTGAAACTATTTCTCATACAGGAATAATCAAAACTATTAATTCTATTGTCCATATTAAAATCTCCGGCCCGGGTAACATCAGTGACTGCATTCCATTCTCTTTTGAGTTCTGAATAATCCAATGAATTAACTGTGTTGTCAGGATTTGCAATTGGGGCAATATCACCAACCGGTAAAGCAATATCACTTAAGATTGTTGATCCTGTTTGAGCTGTAAATTCTTTTTTGATGGCAATACCTTTTGGACCTTTGATAATTAGGACATATTTTTTACCTACTTCCACAATTGGCAAAGCAGAGGAGGGAGCCCAACCCATGGTGCCATCATTTCCTACCAAAACTTTTTTATCAAAAATAGGTTTGGCATTGGCCGTATTTTCATAAATCTGCACTCTGGTTTCACCACCAAAATTAGCCGGAGGACGGCAGGCTGTTAAAGCCACAAAATTAACAGTTGTGACATTGATGGTGCAATATAATTGTCCGGTTTTGGGAGCTCTTCTGCCACTATTGGTTTCCAAAAACACCGGAATAGCCAGATTTTCTTTCAATTTATCACTAATCTTGGCTAAAACTGTTGATTTACTGGAAATTCCTAAAACTATTACAGATGCAGAAGCTGTCGATGTTGGTTCGGCAATCGTCGGATTAGTTGGAACAGGAGTATAAGTTGGATTCATTTGATTTCCCCAAGAGATAATCTGGGCTGTTTGACTATTAAAAGTAACTTTACTTTTTGATCCCTGATCACCAAAATTTTCTCCCAAAATTTTCACTTCAGTTCCTTCACCGGTCGGGGAATAACTACATTCAATACTGGAAGTAACCGGATCAGTACCAATATATTCTATTTCTTTACTAAAACTTTTAATTTCTCCGGTTGTACTTTTAAATTGAGCATAAACTGTCAGTTTTGTCCCCATTGCTACATCACCAAAATCTACATCTGCAGTCATACCTGCATTATCAGAATAAGCTTTCCATTCCGGATTATTACTGGTACCAAAAGGAGCAGTTGAAACTCTATAAAAAGCAGTTGAAGTGGTTGGAACAGGAGTGCTAGTAGGGCCTGCAGAAACACCTGTAACCGTCTGTGTGGCAATAAGTTTACCTCTACATTGTCTTCTTTTATATTCACCATTTTCCCGGCAATTAGCAAAACTGTCACAGGTATAGCCTGTTTCATAAAGTGAAAATTTAATACTCTTACCAGGTTGAATCCAGGGAATATTTGTAAATTCCGGATTATCATATCCTCCATTAGGAAAAATACTTGGTCTACCCGGTATACTACCACCACTTCTGACAATTTTTTCTACCCCATCCTCGCTTAAGACACATAACTCGGCACCTACATAATAACAAAGAGTCTCACCAGGTGGTAAAACTCCCACATCCTGACACTCCTTCCAATTCTGCCATTTAATATCCAAATCAACAGATCCGACACCATTATTAAATTGAGTGACAGTACAAGTAGGATTATTAACACAAGAAATAGTCCCTGTTGGTCCAGTTCCACTATTATTACATGGTTGCCATCCTCCCCATGTACAGGTACCTATGGGAGCACCGCCATTTACTGGGCACTGCGCACCACATGCCCCAGAATCAAGCGAATTACATGCAGTGCAAGTATATTCATATGCTTCCTCATTCGGATGATTTGGATCCGCTCCACAAGCTGTAATTTTCCGCTGAGTTTGATCACTACAACCATACCAAGCATCAACCTGTGACGGTTTAATCAATATCACTGCAAGAAGCATTGGTAAAACTATTAAAATTTGTAAAAATATTTTTTTCATAAATTATTTCATTGTGTAGAGATGCGAACTAAACTGACATTAGAAAAAGTAGCTGTATCACCTGATTTTAGTTGCAGGATAACTGTAAACATTTGACCAGCAGGGAGGGTAAAGGTAGTATTACGATAAGAGTTTTGAGTTCCTCTTTGGGAATCAGGAGTTACTCCATCCGAATTTACGAAATATGTATCAGCTCTGATATCCCAAGTACATCCATTACCTGTACATACACCGCTACCTGATAATGTGTAAGTTCCAGGGTCGTAGAACCAAGGCTCATTAATGGCATAATGATCCGGACCACTTCCTGTTGGTGTACCATCCGGTAAAGTTCTGTTTTGCATATTGGCATTTAATAAATTAACTGGAACTGGAGTTGGGGTTGGTCCTCCAGGAGTGATTGTTGGAAGTGGAGTAACTGTCGGAGGCTGAGTCGGAACAGGAGTTCCGGGAGGACCTAGAGGTGATTTTAGAAGTACCTGAAATTTAGTACCAATAGCCTTGCAAGTATTTCCGGTAGTACAATCAATATTGTCTCCCTGCACAAAAGTAATTTCATCACCTGTAGCTTTAATTTGTATAATATTGGCCTGTTCCAACATTCTCACAGAAAAAGGTATTACCAAAAGCCCAATTGCAATGACTAAAAAAGTCATTACATTTTTTTTAGAAAATAGTTTTTTTTCAGACATTTCAATATGATCGGGGAGTGGATTTATAAATTCTGGCATTTCCATATGTTCCTTCCAGTTTATATGTAAAGCTCAATGTTTGTCAATCATTTTACAAAATCAAATCAAACAGAATACAGGCAGGGAAACAATATTGTGCGACGAAGAATCATTGCTATAGAAAATGGGGGCAAAATCTTCAGTTTTCATTTTTGGAAAGGGGGTGGTATTTACGATGTGTTTCTTCGGCAAATTTATCAGAAGCATTGATATAACGGGTAGTAGTATTGAGAGATTCATGACCTAATAATATCTGAATAGCAGCAGGAGAAGCCCCCTCTTCTGCCAAATAAGTAGCAAAACCATGACGAAGTGCATGGGGACTAATAGGTAGATCAATTTTTAATTGTTCCCGATAATGTTGAATTTTATCTTGAATATATCTTGAAGATATTCTCCGTTGTGAATTATTTATTGTTTTACCCTTCGTGGGGACAAATAAAGCCTGTTGATTGTCTTCTCTTAACTTAAGATAAACATCAAGTTCTGTTTGAGCCCGTTCAGTTAAATAAACAAATCTTTGTTTTCTACCCTTACCGGTAATGAAAATTCTACCCGAATCATTAATATCTCTTTTGTTTAAAGATACCAGTTCAGATATTCTCATTCCTGTAGCAAACAAAACTTCCAAAATAGCTCGGTTTCTTGAGGCTATGATAAGATCATTTTCAAACTTTGAAGGGGATTCAATCAATGAAATAATTTCATTTAAATCAGCCACATGGGGATGAGGTCTTTCTCTTTTAACCATTTTAAATTGATCAGGAGATACCGGACACTTAATATCAGTATCAATTAAGAAACGGACATACGCACGGACGGCTGATAAACAACGATTAAGACTGGCAGAAGAAATCCTTTCTTTTTTCATATCTGCACCACCTGAAGTTTGACGATCATCTGAAGCTACATAAGCTTTAAATTCATTAATCAATTTTTTATCCAAATCAAAGATAGAAATTCTACGCAAAGTTAAAAAATGGGAAAATATATATAAATCTTTTTCATAGCTATATAAAGTTTTCGGAGAATAGTTGTTAGTTTGCAAATAAACAAAGAAGTCATCAATGCCTTCTAAATTATTTAAATTTTGTTTATCAAAGGTATTCATTGTTGTATGCACATAAGGATGATTATACGAATAATGATAAGCTGAAAATCAATAACTGTCAAGATCATAGTTATTTTTCGTCATTGCGAGGAGTATAACGACGAAGCAATCTTATTCATTTTTAGAGATTGCCATGCTCCTTTCAGTCGCTCGCAATGACATTATGATATTTTTAGGTAAAACATCATCCTCCTCCAGGCTGTCTAGGCACGAGGCTCTAGAAGGCCTCTAAAACGCCCGCAAAGGGGATAAGTGGTATATTACACCATCTAAGTTTAGGTTGTCATAGAGCCCTAAAGGGTATTTTGTTAGTTACTAAAATTTATGGTTATGAAAAATGATATGAAAAATAAAAAGTAGGATTTTTGAGGGTAGAATTATAGAGTAAAAAATTCATATATTTTTTCTCTTTTTTTATTAATAAACTTTTTGATCCAGAATAGAAATCCCTCCATAAATCTGATATATTAATATTGTGCGACAAGACAATTGAGGAGTCAGAAAAGCTGATGAAATAGAGGTAACTCAAGATACACTCCACTCAGAGTGCAGTAACTCTTTAATCTCAGTATAAATGCACCATTGGTTTACCCAAAAACACAATGCCACTCTTCTACTCTGATGTCGGTTTCGTGTTTTTTTCACGCGTGAAAATCCGGCAGTTGCTGGATTGGCAGTTGTCCACAATGACCAATAATTCGAAACGACAGAGAACAAAAAGAGGATACCCCTATCTTACATTACATGGTATTACACTACTTTATATTTAGAATTGATAATATTATTTACCGCAATATTTAGGCACAGAAAATGTCTTATAGTTTTTAATATTTATCAAAGATATCAAACTATATCACCTACTTTAGCTGGTTATTATGCTCTCTACTCCCCTTTCTCCCCTCATTAGAAATTAGAAATTAGATTAATTGTATTATCCTTTCCAGGAAGTAAAAAAGAAGGCTATTAGAAAAATTAAGATTCCCCAACCTAAATATTCCCATACTACTCCTCTATTTAATCTTTCTCTAAATGTATGAGTGCTAATTCCTAATACAATGTATAAAGTTGTCGAAAGAACTACTGAACTCATCAGGGGTGAGATTGGCCAAAAAGAAAATATAATTCCAAATTCAGCTACCAGTAATGCTAAAATAGTAGTATAAACCAATACCAGACTGTTTAATTTTTCCATTTCAATTGACCAAATCACCTGTAGAATTAAAGGAAAGCTAATTAAAAAAATTCCCAGTCCATTAAAAATAAATAACATATGTAAAGTAAACATTACATTAAACAAGGAAAAAGCTGTGATTAATGTTAAAATCAAGATTGTGGTCGAGGCTACTCTATAAAGAGGAATTGTTCTTGATGATGCTACATTAAAAATATTCTGAGATAAAAGTAAAAAGTAAAAAGTTATACCAAATAGAAAAGTTACCGGAAGTCTGGTTAACCACCGGACCGGTAATATAAAATAATAACTGGCAATAGCTAAAGTAAACAGTGTTGGTAAAATTAATAAAACTACAGCTTTCAGCTTATCCATTCCCTCTGCTAATGCCCAATAAGAAAGAATATACGCCAGTACTGTCAATCCTAAAATAAATCTGTATGTTAAATAAAATGGCACAAGCTGAGTAGATAGAAGTCCAATTGATAATATTATTGAGGTAATAATAATTTTTTCTCTCTTATTTAAATTTAATTTTTTAATTTTAATTTTCATATTAGTTTATTTTTATTTATTCACTATTTTTAAAACATGACAAATCGCGATTGCTAAAGCATCGATAGCATCATCGGAAAACTTCTTATCGCGTCTTTTTAATCCTGACATTGGCTTCATTAGTTCTTTATATTTATTATTTTTCTTCCCTAAAAAATTTCTCACTCCTTCATGTACTTGTTGTTTATCTGCTCTCCCACCTCCTGCTACCATTAATTTTACCTGAGGACCAGTGTATTCATGTATAGGAATACCTCTCATCCCTGCCGAAAGCATTAGTACTCCCCTAGCCTGACCTACAGAAATAGCTGTTCTGGTATTTGCTCCAAAAAATAACATCTCAATCACGATTGCATCCGGTTTAAAATTATCCACAATTTTTTCCAGTTCATGATGCAATAAAACCAAACGTTTTTCCATCAAAGTATCTTTTGGTGTGGTAATAAAACCATAATCAATGAGTTCGATATCATAATCAAATTCACGGCTTAAAATATCCTCTGGGATTTTTATCAAACCATAACCGGTTGTAGCTGTTCCAGGATCTATACCAAGTATTATCATAATTTTTATTGTATGTTCTCACTATGTTCGAACAATATTATTCTTCGATCCGGCAAATGCCGGAGAGAAGTTTCGCTAAAGACTACTCATCAACTCTTCATCGATTTCAAAATTGGCAAAAACTTTTTGAATATCATCGTGTTCTTCTAATTTCTCTGTAAACTCCATTACTTTTTCAGCAATTTCTTTGTCAGAAATATTGACAATTATATTTGGTTTCATTATAATCTCGGCAGATTCTACCTCAAATCCAGATTGAGTAATTTTTGTACTCACATTATTTAATTGAGTAATTTCTGTATACACAAGATATTTCTGTACTTCATCCTCAAGATACTCTTCTACATCCCCTGCCCCTAAATCTATTAATTCCAGCATCTCTTCATCTTGACTTTTACCACTTGTCACTTGAGACTTAATTCTTATCTCTCCCTTTTTATCAAACATATAAGCCACACTACCCAAACTCCCTAAATTTCCTCCGCTTTTTTCAAAAAGATTTTTAATTTCCGAATTTGTCCTTAGTTTATTATCGGTTACCCCTTCTAAATAAAAAGCAACTTTGCCCGGACCAAAACCTTCATAAGTTACTTCTTCAATAGTTTGTCCGGGTAATTTTCCCAGTCCCCGATCGATTGCTCTTTGGACATTTTCTTTGGGCATATTCACTTTTTTGGCATCTTCTAAAACAGTCCGCAGTCTTGGATTAGAGTTCACATCACCGGAATTTCCTGCTCTTGCAGCAAGTGCAATGGCATTGGCTAATTTGGTAAATACCATGCCTTTTTTAATATCTGCAGTCCCTTTCGCCCTCTTGATAGTACTCCATTTAGAATGTCCTGACATAACTTACTGATGATAGCTTCTAATGGTACTTTTTGCAAGTTAAAATCACAAAAATCATTTTACAGCTAAAATAGCAAAACGTGCAGGAGTATTATATTTCCGATACTCATTTGTATTAGCTTTTTGTCCCCCTAAATTCACTGGACATTCATCAACTGCCCGAATAATTAAACCTGCCTCAACAACTGTGTTTATATAAGTAGATAAAGTACGGTAGTAGTAGCTATCTTCACCACCCCAAGGAGTAGGAACATGTCTTTTCGTCTCTTGATAGTATCTGTCAAAACCATTAGCCAATCCATATCTAATAGGATGTACATCTAAAAAGAATAGCGTTCCTTCCGGTTTCAACATGAACTTAATTTTTTTAAACATACATAACATTTCTTGATTATCTAAATACCGAAAAGATAAATTACTCGTTACTAAATCTATACTGTTTTGAGAAGTTTTTAAGTTCTGCATAGAGGAATGAATAAAATTTACTTGTGAATAATTATCAATAGTAGTTTCAATCATCGATGCACTGGCATCAATCCCAGTTAATTTTAAAGGGTCAGCACCCCTTAGAAGATGGTATTCAATAATTCTTCCACTTCCAGAACCCAGATCGATAATCAATGGACTATTTTGATAAATACTATCAGGGAGATTTCTATCGAATGCAGGTTTCTCAATATATCTCCAACTAAATGATTGACCTGCAAATCGTGAGTAGGCTTTTGTGTGATGGGCATAATTATCTATTTCACCAGACTTCATAACATCAATTCTGAGTATTATACACTACTTGATGTTGATGTTTTTTAGATTAAATTCCACTTCGGATATGGGAAGATATTGTCTTTTTAGCCATGCAACATCGGGGATTGACCCCGATGTTGAAAGATTATTTTAAAACATCTATCTTGCATAAAAATTAGATTTTGTTATATACTTTCTCCCTAATGGATGAATCCTCAACTGCCATCACCCAACAAGCAATTAAAGCTGCAATGTCTTGCAACTGGGAAGAAGCTATTGATTTAAATCAACAATTAATAGAACTTGACCCTAAAAATATCGATGCCTTAAACCGATTAGGAAGAGCTAATTTCGAGATAGGTAATTTACTGAAATCAAAAAAATCTTTCGAAAGTGCTTTAGAAATTGACCCATATAATCAAATTGCTGCAAAATTTATAAAAAGAATTGAAATCTGCCGTAAAAAAGGTGGTAAAAAACATTCTATTTTAATTAGAAATAATCAATCTAATACTCAATTAACATCAATCAGTGGTGATCTTTTTATCGAAGAGCCGGGGAAAACTAAATTAATCGGACTGTTAAAAGTGGCAGAACCACAAAAACTATCCTTACTTTCTCCGGGAATGGCTGTACAGCTGATCCAAAAGAACCGAGGCATTTCTGTCACAGATTATAACGGAGATTATTTGGGAGTTTTACCAGATGATTTATCTTCGCATTTATTACGTTTAATCAAAGGTGGAAATAAATATCAGGCCTGTATCAAAAATCTCAAAAATAATACCTTATCAATTTTAATCAGAGAAGTTTTTTGTTCCGCCAGATTCAAAAATCAACCATCATTTCTTGATCATCTTGAAGCCACTACTGCTACTACTTATGCTTCTAATAATCTTATTTTACAAAACGATATTGATGAAGAAATAGTTTTTTCGGATGATGAAGAATCATCCTAAACTAACCATGTGTTCGTACATTTAATAAAGCAATGATCTGCTTATCGGTTATAAAAGGTAATGCCTCTTCTCCTAGTTCTTTAATATAATTTAAAGGTAAGATTCTTTGTTGATAAAATTTTAACAATTCAATGCCGGAATAAGCCTGAGGTAAAACAATAAGTCCTAAATCTTTTCCTTTGGTAGATAATATTTCATCTAATTCCTGTTCCTTAGCTTTATCTGCTGTCAATAAAATTACCCTGATTACAGTTTGAAAATAAACTTCTTTATTTTTACATTGACGGTTTATTACTTTGGGTTTTAAAACTATTTGCCACCATAATTGTTCACCTTCTTGTAATTCTGATAATTTAAAATGAAAATCCTGTTCCAAAATTTTAGGAGAAAGATTTTTACTTCCGATTTCTAAAGCATGAAAATTACTTACTTCTTTTAAAGAATAATCCTCCAGCTCCAATAAATCTAAAGTTGTATTGAGTTTATCAGTTAATCTTTTAGGAGCAAAAATTACCAAGGCATTTTTATCTCCATTAAAAAGTTTTTCTAAAGTAATAATGGCATTATTTTTTAACGATTCATGATAAATTTCTTCCAATAATGATGTATTTAAAGCTGTTGGATTTTTAATTAGAAATAAGGAATATTTTAATCCTAATCCCAAAGGTTGATCCTGATAATCACCCATAGATTTTAGAGCCAAAATAAATGAGGCGATTAAAACAGCAAAAAATAAAATGATCCAGATTAGCATAATAGCTACTTACTATTATACTTCATGAAGTAATCTTCACCTAAGAATAGATTAATATCTGCTCGGGAGGAATCTAAATTTTGAGGTTTTGATGATAGATTTTGACCAAAAATTCTATTTAATATATCAAAAGTATAGGATTTTGTTCCAAGTACAATACTTTGATCAAGATGCGATTTGGAATTGGCAATAAAAACTACTCTGCCTCCCATATTTTCGATTAATCTGGCTGCTTTTTCTGCTAATCCCGAATGATCGGTTGTATTGTATACACCAATTGATAAACCCTCATCGGTTATTTTTGAATCGGCAAAATATTTTTGAATATAATTGTCCAATTCATCTTGATCCAAAGATATAACCCTACTACCATCCCGTAAAATTGTCCATGATGTCAAATCAGAATCACCTAAATCTAAAATTTTCACCTTATCAAAACGTACACCCTTCAAAGACCAAAAAAGTTTCCAGTATTCTAAAAATGACAAGTCAGTTTTTACCTTTCGTAGAAAGGATATATTTTCTAAAGGATTTTGACGTAAAGTTTCAAGTGTTTTTTCAAAAGATTGTTTATCTTTTTGATCAATAATATAACCATTAATTGGTATACCTAAATTTTCTTCTAAGGTTTTTTTATACAACGAAGCACCCATTGGAGCAGATTCAGATTGACCTAATTTATAAACACTACCCAAACTCCATTTTCCAAAATTAAAAGGCACCGATAAATATGTTTCGTCAGGAATTTTTAAAACCAGAAGAGATTTTTGATAAGGATTAAAAGATAAAATATAATTTTTATCCGCCAGAATTGCAGTGTTTATTACTCCTCTACCATTCCAATTAGTTGGTTTATAAATGACTGCACTATCCGGGGATAAAGGTTTATTTAAACTGCTAATAAAACTAATAGATTTACCTAAAATAATCAGGCAAATTAAAATTACCAAAGCAACAATTCCAATAAATATCTTGCTTGGTTTATTTTTTTTAAATTTTCTCCGGGCAGATCGTTTCATTACTCTACTGAATTTTTCCCTTCTTGATCACTTCGGGTGGAGTAAAAACTGGGGCAAAACTTCCCACATTTTTACTTTCTCCTTGTTTTTTCTTTTTCTTTTCTCCTTTATAAAATCCTCCAAATGATCCCATATTTTAAACACCTCCTTCTTTGCCCACCATAGCTTTAGCGACGATGGGTTACATAAAAATGTATAACAGAACGGTCATAATTAATAAAGCTACACCTGAATACAAGATTAATGGAAGAGTTAAGGTAATTAATCCCAATCCTGCTAAAGTTAAAAGTAACCCCGCTACTCCAATTAAAACTACCAAAATAGCTTTTTTAAATCTATTGAAAACAGTTACAGGTAGATTTCTTATTTTCTCCATATATTCAGTTTAGATAAATATTGATCTCAAATCAAGAGGTGGATATTTTATTCATTTTTTCAAACTAGCTTTAATACGTTTTTCAATCGCTCCATGGACTGAAAAGTCATAATCATTTCCAAGGATTGGCTTATAAGTTCGCATCATTGCTAGTGCAACTCTTTGCTCCCCAACTGTTAAATCGCAAAGGCAACTTTTGCAAAGCGGACATTTAAAATCTCCACAAGTTTTACATCTCTGAGATTTAACAGATTTTGGGAAGTTTTTATAACAGACAAAGCAACACACTTTTTTAGGACTACACATTTTTAAATTATAATAATTCGTTTTATCTTGATATAGACCTTATTAATTTGGGAAGTTGTTCGTTATATTCTTCCTCTAAGACCCTTTTACTAGATTTTCTATCTAATCCTTTATAAATACCACCCTTACCAACCGTAAGATGCCACATCATATGATGTGGATTAAAAATAAGATTATATCCTAATCTTTTAATCCTAAATGTAAAATCAACCTCTTCATGTGCTGAAGTCTTACTATTTAGTTTAATATTATATCCTTTTACCTTTATAAATGCTTCTTTCTTAAAAAGATATGAGTTTATTAAATAATCCATATTATATCTTTTTTGTCGAGGGATAGAATCGCGAATTTTTATCCAGTTCATCACTTGCTCTTTTTTTCCGAATACCGATCGCCAACCATCTATTGTTTTTTTAATATGTAATGTTTGGAGATTATCTATTTGAGAAATATTATTAATAATATCGGACTTTTGGGTATGAGAAATTGCTGGTCTATATGAAACGATAAAGCCTGAAACTGCACCAACTTCTTTTATCTTTAAATCCTTTAATAAACTTTCGACATAATCGTCCTCCATATATAAATCATCATCCATCATCATAATATAAGGGTATTTTGCCAGATTTATCGCCTTGTTCTTTGCTAGAACTAATCCTTGTGTATTGTTTATTACTAAAATTATCTTTAATTGTAATTGAAAATCTGTAAATATTTTCTGGATTTGTTCAAGATATGAAGTATAATTCTTAATTTCCGGATCGATATTATCAATACTTACTAATATCTCACAAGGATTTTTTTTAATTATTGTCTGATTTTTTAAAGCAATTAAAACTCCTGTAATTACTTGTGATCTCTTATAGCTTGGGATAATAAAGCTTATCATAAATTTTTATTTTCTAAAAAATAAATTAGATTAAAGATATCATTTTTTCGAGAAGGAGAATAATAATTCTCTTTTTTGAACGCACTTTTATATTTATCAATAAATGGTTTTAGTAGATTATAGTTAGGGATAAATCCACAATTCTTTACAACAGCAGCGGAATAATATCCCACCAATCTATTAAAACAAGCTAGACAGCTACCGCAATGTTTTTCTCCTTTCCCGCTGAAACAGGATATTGTTTCTTTAATGATCTCAAATCTATAAGATTTATTTAGCGCCCACTTAACAATATCAGTCTTGTTGAGCCCAATTAATGGAAGAACAAGAAGGAATTTGTTTAAACTAAATATTCTCGCAACTTCTGTTAAAAATACTATACTCTTGTCACCACCTGAAAATGGAATTTCTCCCTGGACACAGCTAAACCAGATCTCTCTATATTTGTAATTATTTATAGGAATAACTTTCATTACCTCCATTAATATGGTGAAATTTCTCATTGGGAAAATATGCTGCCATTCTCCTGGAAACTCTTTTTTCAGTGCTTTATCAAGCCAAGAGATATCAACTTCTTTATGCTGTAGCCAAAGGCTTAAAGCCTGTGGATATCTTTTAAATATCATTTGGCGGATTTTATTTATTGTTTCTCTTTCTTTATTCCAGTATTGCTGTCCATAATTGAAGTTTACAGTAATCACTCGATTACCTGATTCTAACGCCATAAGTAATGATGCAGTAGAATCTAGACCTGCGCTCCATGGTATAATTGCTATTCTTGTTCCTCTTAGGCTAGTAATTTTCTTTGAATATTCTTTTACGCGGAGCTGCTCTAATTTAATTTGATTATTATCAGAATCTAATACCCTTGCTAAATATAATGGAATTTTAGTTAGTTTTTTCGTGGATATTTTCATATAATTTTTCATTGAATTTTATAGATACTTCTTTTGGTTGATCCTTATTAGGTTGAAAGTATAAATTTATTATTAACTCTGAATATTTTATAGCTAAAGGAAACCAGATAGAGTCTGATGCCCACATTTTTCCAATTGGGATAGAATCTAATTTATACCAATCTGCAGTCATTTCTTCTGATTCTTTAGGATCACCACTCCAATTAGTACATTTATACACATAAACAACAAGATTCTCTTTTTCTCCTTCCCAATTAAAAAATACTACATTTGATAATTTGGGATTATTTAAAGAAATACCTGTTTCTTCTAAAAACTCTCTTTTTATACACTCAAGGATTGTTATATCTTTTGTTTCAACTTTGCCTCCAAAACCATTTAATTTCCCTTTTGCTCCACCATATTTTTTCTTACCCAATAAAACTCTTTTCTTTTTTGAATCAATTAAATAACAAAGTGTAGCAATTTTCATAGTTAATTAATTAGTTCTCGATAACCCATTTATAGTAATCTTTAAATTTCCTAGCATTTAAATTATCCATGATATTTATAGCATTTACAATTCGATTTCTTGCTCTCTTAATTGTTCCTGTAAATTCATCTAATTCTAGATCATACTCTTTATTAAGTCTAGTAATTTCTCTAATAACAACTAAGTTATCTGGAAAACTAGCAACCATTTCTTTAATATATTTATAAATTTCATCCATTTTGTTATATTTCTCAAGCATTCTAACCAACCTTACACCTGCGAATACGATATGTCCTTCTCTATCGCCAGACATATACATTTTATATGCATGATTAATTACATAATCTGGCTGTATTAACTGAGATAAGTTTGCTAATTCCATCAGTTCTATTGCAATTCGAGGATTATCAATTCTCAACTGCCTCCAATTTAATCGAGTACCGTCAAATGGTTCAGCAATTTGTATAACATCATTATTTTGCTTAAAACGTACGTTTGATCCAATTATCGGAGGATTAAACGGTGTAATATCAATCACTCTGCCAACTTCATCATCTAAGACTTCAAAAGTAACCCAATGTACTGGATTTGTATTTGTTATTCCGTCTTCTTCTACAGATGTAAAAATCAAATTGCTCAGTTTTAATTCTTGTGCCCAATACACTAATGATGCATTAGAAAATACACAATTTGAAAATCCCAATGATACATCTTCTTTTGATGGAAAAGCAGATCCACTTGTAGATTCCACTAGTGCAGTAATTAAATCCGCCAAAGATTTAGGAATCAGCTTTTTTGAATCTGCGCTTCTTATACTTAAAATTGGGTAATCTATTTCTTTCTTAATTAGAGAATATGGTTTTGAATATAGAATATCAACTACACGAGCTACCTCATCAAATCTTTTACCATCTATATTGATCATATAAATTTTCTTTCCTTCTTCTATCGGTCTTGTTTTAACCACATCACTGAGCAAAATTGAAGCTAATTCTTGGGATGCTCTTTGGATTGGATTTAAATCAAATTCATCTTGAGTTAATTCTTTTGATAGATATGATCTCTTAAGAGTTAATTCATGGTCTTTACTTGTAAAACAGAAAGTGATATCTGGTAATTCTTTTACTGATTTTGTTGTTTCCCAAAGTGATTTGATTAAATTGATTCTGGATTCATTTGTTTGATACTTTCTAGAATTCGAAATAATCATCTCAACTGCCGCGTACAAAACAATAGAATCGATATCTCTATCACAAATAAATGTATTACAACTCTCTCGTATAGTCGTGAAGATGTTCTCTTCTTGAATAAACCATTTAAGAGCATAGTGAAATTTCGTCATTGCGATTGACTCAACCCGATCGGATTCTTCACCATCAGTAATTAACTTCTCCCATTCTGTATGAAGTTCTAACGTCTTTAAATGTGACGGATTCGTAGATTTACCAGTATCAACTTGTCTATTTATAATAGCTTTTCGACCCAAAATCTCTTGATTTATTAAGAATATTTGGGCTAATGTAGATTTTCCTGTTCCTCTCTCTCCTTCAAAAGAAATTCTAGTACTCTTTCTTTCTAAATTACTCATAATAGATATCCCGAAGATACAAATAATACATCAATATTTTGTTTTATTAACGCAATTTGTCTTTTATTTAAGATCGTTGCTGAATCTAAATATTGTCGAATTTTTTTATATGATAAATTTTCTTTAAATGATATCCCCGCGGTTCCATGAACTACAGGTGCACTTGTATCAACTCCTTCGACACAATTATATTGTTTCATCTTGAACAACTCTAAGTGACCTGAATCAGGAAGACCAAGTAAATGTATTTTTTTATTTTGAGGTAAAAGATTATGATCTAATAAATATTTTAAAGTTTGTACTCTGCTGAAAGTATTCTTATCTGCTTTAAACATTGCTTCTGTGTTGCTAATTCCAATCATTTTGACTTTGTCGTGCTTTGCAAAAAAATTAAAGCTTGTTAGCCATTCTTTTTTAGTTTGACCTTGGCAAACCCCCATAAAAATTAAATTTTCGCAGTCTTTTTGACTAATTTTATTTAAAAATAAATTACTTAATTTTAATGTTGCTTCACTGTCCCCTAATATATCAGGTAAGACAGCTACATTAGGATGAATCAGTTCTATAACTTTTAGTAGAGCTTCAAAATGGATTGATCTTTTTAACTCACATGCCCCATTATCTAAAATAGTAAATCCTTTATAAAGATTATAAAAATTTGCATAGTGTTCATCTTCTAATACTCTTTGCGCAAGTACCATATGATAGGAATTCTTTCTATAGCATGATAATTCATTCAAATAAGCTGTTGGAGAGATAATGGCTACATTCATTAAAGTTCCTCTTTCTGATTGTGGCTATGTTAACAATTTAATTTGATAGATGCAAGAATTTTTACTCCCCTGCCAGGTGGTTTTTGGCAAGTTTAGCAAGTTCAATCTCCGGTCTTTGTTTAAAAAAATTCATATTCGGCCAATGATTTCTTAAAATCGTGGCAATAAAATCCCCTGATACAACATCCGGCAAAATTACATAACCTGCCCCAGCTTTATATAACTCTTCTGCCTCCATCACATCATTTGCCCGAATCACAATCGCTGCGCGGGCATTTTTACGCCGTAACTCTGTCACCAATACCAAATTGTCTTCAGGACTATCGGTAGTAGAAATTACTAGTTTGGCTTTATGTAAATCCAAAAATTCCAATACCTCTGGATCACTAATATCGCCAAATAAAACATGTACCTTCTCCCCTGCTAATTTACTAACCACATCCGGATCGATATCTACTACCAAAAAAGGAATTCTTTCTTTTTTCAAATACTTTAAGATTTCTCCACCCATCCATTTTGCTCCAATTAAAATAACATGATCTTCTAACTCTATTTTTTTTTGCTCATTAGATCTACTTACTCCACCATGTTCAAAAAATCCAGCAACAGGAGCCATAAATTTATAAATACTTCTGGAATAAGAAATCATTATTGATGAAACAATAATCGAAATCACACCGGTTAATGCCATAGCTGTAAGAGCTGGCTGAGAAACAACTCCCAAATTTACTCCAACCACCATTATAATTAAAGAAAATTCTGAAATTTGAGATAAATTTAATGCAGTCTGAAAGATTGTATGCTTTCTGAACCCAAAAAGCCCTAATATCAAAAGGTAAATGATTGGTTTTAAAATAAGAGCATAAATTGAGAATATCAATATTAAAGGTAAAACTTGTGATATTTGGGAAAAAACCACCTGAGAACCTAAATAAACGAAAAATAGGGTCACAAAAAAATCCCGGAGAGGTTTTACCTTTCCTTGAATCTCATAATGAAAAGATGAATTAGCCAAAGCAATACCGGCTAAAAATGCTCCAATGACAACGGAAAATCCTAGAAATTGGGCAAGTGAAACAAAGATGAAACACCAAGCCAATGCTGATAAAAATAATAGTTCTGCTGATCTAGCTACAGCATCAAAAACTTTTTCTAGAACATAGCGGGATAAAACCAATGATAGAAGCAAAAGGAAACCTCCTTTTGCAAGAAGAGCCAAGAGAGGAAAACTACCCTGCAATCCAAGATTTAAAAATGAACTGCTTACTGTCATACCCATAAGCAAAAGCACGGCAACTAAATCCTCTAATAATAGTATTCCCAAGCTAAGTTTTCCATATAGAGAGCTTAAATCTTTCTTTTCCAATAAAAGTTTTACAACAACTATTGTTGAAGAAAAAGCTAAGGCTGTTCCTAAATAAAAGCTTTCAGTGATTGGAAACCCTAAAGCGGAAGCTAATAAAGTACCTGCAAAAGTGGATATAAAAATTTGTCCAATACCTGCAGCGAGAATCGGCTTACCTAAAGTCTTTATTTCTTTAATATCAAGTTCCATACCTACAAAAAATAAAACAAAAGCCATACCAATTTCAGGTAATAAGGTTAAAACTTCAGAAGTTGCAACATCAAAAATTTGCATCGAGGCAATTAATACACCCACTAAAAGGTATGCTACTAAAAGAGGTAGCTTAAGAAGTTTCATTAAAAAACCCAAGATTGCGGACAATCCCAGAATTATTGCAAGTTGTATAAATAATGTATGTGGTGCCATTTGTTAAATTTTTTCTAAATAACCCAAAGCTTGTTGTAAATCAACAGGTAAAGGACTTTCAAATATTAATCTCTTACCTGTTACAGGATGAGAAAATTCTAACTTAGCTGCATGTAAAAATTGTCTGGGGCACCATCTTTTATCTAACCTGTATGTGTTTCTACCCCCATATTTTTCATCAGCAACCACTGAATTTCCTATGTATTTTAAATGTACCCTAATTTGATGTGTCCGTCCAGTATGTGGAAAGCACTTGAGCAAAGTAAATTCTCCATAATGCTGTCTTTCTAACTTTTTCATTTGAATTTTATTAAAATCATTGAAAATTGATTGAAAATTTAAAATTGAAAATTTAAAATTATTTGTGGGTTCATACTCCGTCACTGCATCTCTAGCCTTACAAGGGGACGCCCACCTGCTATCGCCTGAGTGAAGCAATGGCGGGCAGGTCTGGGAGGCTAGAGCAATAAACTTTTCTCTATTGCCTGGATTTCTTAAAATTGGAGCATCAATTTTTCCGGCCTTTTCTACCCAACCATGAACCAACGTTAAATATTCTTTTTTGACAGTTCTTTCTTTAAATTGAGCTTGCAGTTTTTCTAAAACTTCTGCAGTTTTTGCAACCACCAAAAGTCCTGAAGTATCTTTATCTAATCTATGAACTATTCCTCCTCTGTCAATTTTAATTCCAAAATCAGATTTTAAAATATCTTCCAGAGTTTTTTCATAATTTGTTTCTGAGGAAGTTACCACCAATCCTGGAGGTTTATCTAAAACTAACAGATAATCATCTTGAAAAATCACCTTAACCATTTAGGATTTGCTGAGGAAGCTCTTTACTTCTTTTAACACTTCATCAGGATTTAGAGCAGATTTAATTAAATAACCTCCCGCTCCTAAAAGAAAAGCTTTATTGATTACAGTATCATGACCTAAATTGGTCAAAACTACAATTGGACCAACAGCACAGGCAGGAGGTTTGTCTTTAACATCCTGCAAAATCTGCAACCCATCTTTTTTAGGAAGCATAATATCAAGAAGTACCAAATCCCAGCCACCCTTGGAAAGTTTTTCCAAGGCTATTTCCCCATCAGGAGCTGTATCTATTTGATAACCCTCGGCAGTTAAAAGCTCCTGATAAAAATCTCTTAAAAATTGATCATCTTCAACAATTAAAATTTTCTTAGAAGCATTGTCCATACTTTTTTATCATACCATACTAATAGATAATTTTCCTAAACTTCTGGCCAAAGAGGATTACTAAATATAATAAAGAATAATAAAAAATTCCATGATAATGTTTGGAACCTTTGACTAACATTTTATAAGCCTCCCCCTCCTTTAACTTTTTATGTGAAGCACCATGATGATGAATAAATTCTGCTTTTGGACAAAAATAAATAGGAATATTGTTATCTCTTAATCTCCGGCAATATTCAATATCTTCAAAAAAGATAAAAGTTCCCTCATCTAAATAGCCTACCCGATCAATCACTTTTCTGGGAATTAAGAAACAAGCCATGATCAAACCCTCAACTTTACTTGGACTATCCGATTTTGGCACAAACATAAAATAAGTTCCTTTTTTATTCAAAAAATATTCCTTGAAAGCTCCGGAAATTGTCGGTAAGAAAAAACAGGAATCCTGAGAAGACTTATCCGGAAAATAAAGTTTTCCCCCTAAAACTGCTTTTTCGTTTTTTTCTTCTGCTACTTTTAAAATTTCTTCCACACTGTTATCCAAAATTTCAATATCAGAATTTAGCATTAAAATATATTGTCCCGTGGAATATTTGATGACTCTATTGTAACCTTTGGAAAAACCTAAATTTTCTAAATTTTTAAAATATTTTACTTCTTTAAATTTTTTTACCATCTCCTCGCAACAATCTAATGTACCATTATCTAAAAGTACCACTTCTACTTCTTTAAAATTTTGACATAATTTATTTTGATAGATGCTTTCAAGCAGTTTTTCTGTTAAATCTTTAGTATTATAATTTACGATAACTATAGATAGTTTTTTAGGAAAATCAGGGTTGGAATTTATTTTTACTAATTTTTTTTCTCCCTCTTTTTTTTGAAGAAAAAAATCCCACACTCCCCTTTTTTGCATTTTTCTTCCAGTTATTAAAAACCCCAATGATTGTCTAAGGAGAGCAAATTTAGTTCTCGTTTTGGCATATTTGAAGCCAAAAGTTAATCTATTTCTGGTAACAAAGTAATCGGCAAATTCCGAACCAATCTCTGCAGTTTGAGAAACTTTATGATAAATAAAAACTTTCCCATTATAAAATAATTGAAAACCAGCACTCTTTACCCTTTGCAAAAAATCATTATCTTCAAAATAGGCAAAAAGTTTTTCATCAAATCCGCCAACTTTTTCTATCACTTCTTTTTTCATTAAAAAACAACATCCGGAAATAAAACCAGTTTCTTTTATTTCATCATATTTCCCTGAATCTACTTCATCAATTCCAATGTGTTTACTCATCACATTATCCCAATCAAAACTTCCGCCACCGTACCAAATTACTTTACCCAAATCTTTTTCTTCATAATTTTTTTGATATTCATACCCTTTGGCAAAATAAATTTTAGGAGCAACTAAACCTGCATTAGAATTTTTTTCTAGAGTTTTAATTAGACTTTTTAATAAATCTGAGGATCCAATTTCTGTATCATTGTTAATCAGTAAAAAATAATCTGCCCCCCAAGCTCCCCCATATTCCAAACCTTTATTAAATCCTCCGGTAAAACCCTTATTGGATCCTGTTTGGACAAGATCTATTTTGGGAAATTTTTCTGAGATTTTTGGAACACTGGAATCAAAAGAACCATTATCTACCACAATGGTTTTCACTTCCAAGTCTTTGGTATCTAATTTTTGCAGTGATTCCAAAAATTCTAAAGTATCTTTCAAACCATTGTAATTTACAGTTATTAAGGCCACTTTCACCATACCTAAATTATTATAGCAGTTTTGGAAGTTTGTAGAGTTTTATAGCATTGGTACTAAAAATTT
Organism: Candidatus Daviesbacteria bacterium; assembly: GCA_030648645.1. Taxonomy (GTDB): domain Bacteria; phylum Patescibacteriota; class Microgenomatia; order Daviesbacterales; family UBA10151; genus JAUSHL01. The sequence goes on along the minus strand of JAUSHL010000008.1, from coordinate 5,079 downwards.
TGTTTTTTTCATCCTGAGATAAATTTAAAGACTTTACTAATTCAATATGACTTTCTATCTTACACATTGGATAATCAGTCCCAAAGATTACTTGATCAGGTCTATCGGCAATAGTTTTTAGTAAAACCTCTTTCATTTTTTCTATCCCTCCGCTTTTTTCTAAAACCTCCTCATCAGCTGTACCTGCTAATTCAAAGTAGATGTTTGGAGTATTTTTAGTTATTTCATAACAATACTCAATTTTTGGCCAATAATAATGGGTAATAACTACCTTCAAATTGGAATATTTTTTAGCCACTTCAACTATATATTTTGGATCGTTATATTTAGATAATTCAGGATTATTGGAATTTTCTCCGGTATGAAAAACAACAGGAATATTAAGATTTTGGCATATTTCAAAGTAAGGCAGACATCTCTCATCAATGGGATAGTATGGATCATGTCCGGGGAAAAATTTAATTCCTTTAATTTTCCCTTCCACAAATAATTTCTTATACTTTTCAACTTCACTGCTTCCTCTTTGAATAATTTGGGGACTGCCCAGAAGAAATAAATTGCTTTTTCCTTTGATAAGTGAAATTGCTGTATCTAAATCAGCAATTTTAGGATCATTTTCTATATTATCAGGAATAATAATTGCTTGTTCCACATTATTTTTCTTCATTTCTTCCAGCAATTTATCCAATGCTTTTTGCAAAGAAATTGCCTGCCCTTCATAAATAGATAAATGCACATGAGAATCTATAATCACAAGAAAAGTATACCAGTTTTTCTATGTTAAAATTAGCACATGAACTTCAAAGCTGCACTTTGTGTGGTAAAAACCGAAAATGGAATTTTATTTTGTAAAAGAGAAGATAATGGACTTTGGGTTATACCTGGTGGAGGCATAGAAAAAGATGAAAAACCGGAGAAAGCTGCCATCAGAGAACTGGAAGAAGAAACAGGGATTATTGCTAAAAATGTTAAATTTAAAGGGATTTGGAATTTTGATCTTTTAGGTAAAAAGAGCAGACATGCTGTTTTTGAAGCTTTGGGAGAAATTAAAGGAGAGCTTCGACCTTCTTGGGAAACACCAAAAGTTAAATTTTTTAGTGATGAAGAAATAAATAAAAAAATGCCAAAATATATTCAAACATTATTAAAACAGTTGGAAAAAGAAGATTTTTTTGAAATTGATGCTTCAGGTTTTGAATGGTGGGTTGCAGGAAGGTTCATTTTCGGTAAATTAAAAAAGAAAATCAGATCGCTACTGGTTCGAGGATTTTAATATCACCCTCCGGTTTTTTAGTATATTTTTCTGCCTGAGAAAGTACCTCTGTTGTTGCAAGAGGTAAAGAAAAAGTAAAAGTGGAGCCCTTCCCCGAACCTTGCGATGAAGCCCAAATTTTTCCTCCCATCAGTTCCACCAAACTTTTAGAGATAAAAAGCCCCAAACCTGTTCCACCGGATGTAGCTGAAGAAACATAAGAGTTATCCAGTCTCTCGAATTTTTTAAATAATCTGGACTGATCATCTTCGGCAATTCCTACCCCACTATCGGTAACAGAAATATCAACCATTTTTCCGTCAGGAAATAAATTAATACTAATTTTTCCTTCATTTGGAGTAAATTTCAAAGCATTACCAATAAGATTTAGTAAAATTTGATGAACTTTATCTTGGTCAGCAAAAATATCCAAAGTACTCCCCTGTTCTACTTCTAAATGCAAAGATTTTTCTGAGGCCTTAGTTCCAACCTCTATCATTACTTCATTAGTCAATGCTCGAATATCAAAAGACTTAGGTCTAATTTCAATACTTCCGGCTTCAATTCTAGAAACATTCAGCATATCATTGACTAAGTTAATTAACCGTTCAGTTGAGATTAAAGTTCTTTCCAGATACTTTTTCATCTTATCTGTTAAAATTACATCGGGTCTATTTAAAGCCATCCAGGCATATGACCTGATAGCAGTCATCGGAGTTCTAAGCTCATGAGAAGCCACAGAGACAAAATCATCTTTTAATTTATCCAACTGATGCAGTTTTAAATTCATTTTATAAACTTCCTGAGTCACATTGGTTAAAGATGTTTGAGTATCCTGTATTTTGTAAGCCAAGCCCAAAATATTAGCTGTTAATTTTATAATTTCCTGTTCTTCCTGGACCACTTCTTTACCTTCTCTGGGATTTACCAAAACCAATAATCCGGACAGTTTCTTACCAATATGAATTGGTGAGATAATTATTGATTTTATATTAGTAAAATTAGGGTATGAGTTTTGAATAAATTGATTAATTTCAGAAGATATAACTATCTCTCCCCATAAAGACTCTTTTTCCCAGGCACTGCCTTTTGCCAGTAAATTTTCCAGATTAATCAAATTATTGGTGGAGTTAGTACAATAAGATTTTAAAGGCTGATGATTTTCATCAATAAAGATAACAGCTATAAATTCATAGATCAGATTAATAGAAATAAGTGATTGAAAAATTTGAGGCAGAAGATTAGTTAAAAGATTATTACTATCTTCATTATCTAAAACAATTTGCTGAAGTTTTAAAAAAACACCTAGTCTTTCTGCTGATACCATACTATTATAATATCAGTTTTTTAAAATATCTGGTATATCAGAAGCAGGTATTTTATTGGAGTAGGAAGAAAAAGCTTCCTTACAAACTTCCACTGAAGTTTTACCAAAAAGTTTGGCATATTGACTGACTAAACCCCCCAAAACTTCTTTATTATTACCGGTAATTTCTACTTTATCACTCTCAATTTTGAGCCCTGAAACTTTTCCGGCCATTTCCAGCGCGATTGGACCTATAATAGACTGTTGCTCTCTCACTATTTTATTTACTGCTTCACTACAAGGATCCATATTTTATACCAAAAATATTCCAATCTGCAACTTTTAATCAAAATTTGGTTCAAACCATTTAATGAGAGTTGCAAACTCGAATTAAATTGGTTTATTTAGTCATATTTTCTAAATGTAATTATCCCCAAGCTCATAATTGTATAAGATGTAGCATACATTAAATCATTCCAGCCTCCATTTATATAAGTCCCATCTCCAGCTGTATATAAAAAAGCATATTCTGTTAAGAATTGAAAAAAGAAAGCTCCTATTAAATAAAGAATTTTATTTCTCATTGATCCCCCTAAAAGATTTCTAGATAATGTTAAAGTAAATAAAGCTATAGAAACCGGGATTATTTCTCCTAAGGGATAGCCAAAATCTAAAAATGTTTTAATAGGAGTAGATAAATCTATACCAATATTCTTTAGAAAAAGAATATCAGCAATGACAATAGCTATAAGAGGAATAAATAAAGCTATAATCTTCCCGCCGCTTGTGCGCAAGGAGAATTTAGCTCCTGCAGCTTGAGCAAACATCCAAGCTGCTAAAGTATAAGCCGGAATTAAAGCAAAATAGCCAAAATCAGCAAGAGACGGATAGGGCACTTCAATTTTAGCGATTACATTATAATAGGTCCAAATAAATTGTCCGAAGGTTTGCCCTAGCAAACCCAGTGACAAAAAAATAATACCTTTACCAATAACGCTTGACCAACCGCCATAAATTCTGGATATCAGCAGTCCATTAATACCTCCTATCAAAGACAAAATGGGATACACCGTGCCAAAAAGATAATTTTCTGAGCCTATCCATTCTCCCAAAATAGAAAGTTTTAACCACCAGAGAAGCAAAAATAGATAATAAACAACAATAAACCAAGCAAATTTTGATTTTTGCAGATTAGTTAACAACTTAATTTAAGTGTATTCCTGATGGTCTTGGTAGTCAAGTCTATCGCTCTATGTTACACGAAATCTAAAAAGATACACATAAACGAAGTCTCAAATGATACAAAATTCTGTCATTGCGAGGAGGGTCGATTTTTCGACCCGACGAAGCAATCTTATCTATTTAAGAGATTGCCACGCTCTCCGGCAATTGCCGGATCGCTCGCAATGACAAAGAGTAGTTAATTAAAGGACACAAAAGATATTTGAGATTGTTTCAGTTCAGATTTCGCAAAACTATATCAATTGAGATTTCGCATTACATTGCTACAAGTATAATCTGCAAAGTTTATTTGCTAAAATCTTGAGAGTCATCCGGAGAGTCTAAATATTTTTCACATGCTTCGATTTCTTCATCAGTCATCAAGTCCATAAGTTGACTAATATCAAACAAAAGACTGTTAGGATGTTCAAGCATATCACGTAATAAACTTGGCATATGACTGTAATGTATTGTCTCTCCTTCATTATTTTTTTGCCGGATTAATGCTAAACTTCCACAGGTTTGTTCGTTGAAAGGCATATAATGGTTACCAGATAAATCAATGAATGTATCTGGGTTGGGAGTAGAAAAGGAATCATCTTTATATCCAAAAAGCTCCCTTTTTAATTTTTCTATATGTTCCGGATTTGACATGATTGGTATTTTATACCCAAAATACTCTAATTTACAACTATGGTGATGTGATCTGGTGTCGTGTCGTGCCTCCAAGGCGAGGCCTCTGAAAAAAAGGCGAGGCCTCTGAAAAAAAGGCGAGGCCTTGAAATGACACAACTTCTAATCTGATGATGGGAGGGGTTTTGGTTTTTGTAAAACTGCTGGTTTACCGCAACATTCGATTATGCTTGGTGAAGCTTTTGTAACTAAAAATTCAGTTCCACAGCCTGCATATACCGTCCAGATTCCATTTAAGATTAGTTCACCTGATACATATTTAGTCTCTGTACTAACATGTTTGCCATCTTTATCAACAGTTTCTCTTGTAAGTTCCGCTCCACAAATAAATCTTTTTCCAAGTTCTAAAGGTGCTCCTTTGCGTTCCAGTACCTGATATTCTTTACCATCTACAATAGCTATTATTTCTCCAGACATCTTGAGTAGTTTATAATGTTTTTTGGATGCTTTGTCAATATCTAAAACATGTGTAATGCGAAATCTCAATTGATATAGTTTTGCGAAATCTGAACTGAAACAATCTCAAACATTTTTTGTGTCCTTTAATTAACTACTCTTTGTCATTGCGAGCGATCCGGCAATTGCCGGAGAGCGTGGCAATCTCTTA